>CALBUB010000070.1 GCA_937967955.1 uncultured Bacillota bacterium
CTTCCTTTGCATATAATTTTAATTGTCCTTCTCCATCTGCAACATATACTTTTTCATCCTTAATAAGTATAGCTGTAGATTCTATTTTTTTATACACTGTATGCTTTTCTGGTAACTTAGTTTTATAACCTAAAGATGGAATACTTCTTAATAATAGATAAAGAAAAACAAAAGCAACAAATGCTAACTTAATCCTCTTTTTTCTAGTCCTTCTTTTTTCTCGTTCTTTTCGGCTCATACTATCACCTTATACTATTCTTACTTTGTTTCTTTTTTTATTTTAATAATCCTTCTTTTTTAGAAAAATTTCCCATATTTGCTTATTATTTTAAATTGTGTAATATTGTTAATAGAGAGCTTCTCTACTTTATTATCATAGGTTACCAGCAATATAGCTCTATCTTTCTTAGCTGCGCCAATTAAAATCCCCTTAAATTTGTTATTACAATCGGTTACTATTTTTATCTCATCACCAAATCTAGCTTCTACTCCATTAAAAATGAATTCTTTAATATCAGCTTCATCTAAATCTTCCTGGGTAACCCATTTGTTTTCGATTACTATCATATTGTTTTTTAAGTAGCGTTTCTCCTTAAGTACTGTAAATATATAGCCTAATATAGATATTACCCACAATGTTATTAAAAATTTTAAAATATATGTTAACAATACCTATATTACCTCCATTTTACATATTTAATATAAGTATATCATATATTTTTTTAACTATAAATAGTCTTTACAAATTTAGGGCTTTCTACAGATAACCATTGTATTTTTATTTACTTTAGCCAATAGGTAATTTAAATGCTACTAAAAAAGCAAAACCCCTGCAAGTGTATACTTGCAGGGGTTTTATTCTGGTCGGGATGACTGGATTTGAACCAGCGACCCCAAGTCCCCCAGACTTGTGCGCTACCTGACTGCGCCACATCCCGATAATTTCTATCCATATAAAATTTACTTATTACCAAGGGACAATTTATTAGACACGTAATATTATACTATGAATTTTATAAAATTGCAATATATATTTCTTTCTATTTTATAAATCCTTTTTGCTGTCTTTTATTAGCATCTATAAGTATATATAATAAGTTTTATTATCTTTTTATTTATTTTTTGCTGTAAAAAATACTACCAGTTATAAAAATGCTATGATACAATTATAACAAAGATATGTAAACTAAAGATAATGAACAGAATTTAAAGGTGAGGTTCCCTATGAGTTATAAGAAAATTGTTTTCATTTTTATAATAGGAATTATCCTATTAGGCATAATAGGCTGCAATTCAGGCTGTAACAAAAAGTTTGCTTTTTCAAAGGCTAATTGTAAAATAAAGTCTGGCGAAGAAATAACGTTTTTCATTGCATCAGATCCTCACCATTTATCAAAGAAAACCTATGACCATGGGTCAACATTCCAGTGGTTTCTCAATTCTGGAGATGGCAAGCTTTTACACTATACAGATGAAATATTAGATGCTTTTACTATGGAAATAGAAGAAAGAAAACCGGATATATTGATTATACCTGGGGACTTAACTTGTAACGGAGAAAAAGAAAGTCATCTAGAAATGGCAGAAAAGTTAACAAATATACAAGAATTAGGCGTTCAAGTGTTTGTAATACCTGGTAATCACGATATCAAAAATCCTTGGGCAAGGTATTATTTTGGAGATGAAATGATAAAAATAGATTCTATAACAAAAGAAGAATTTGAAGAAATTTACAGGCCTTTTGGATACAATGATGCTGTTTCTAGGGATAAAAATTCTTTAAGCTATTTAGCTGCTCCCAGCGAAGATGTCTGGTTGTTAATGCTGGATACGTCTAAATATAGAAGAAATCATGTAAGAACTGCACCTGAAATGGGAGGAGAAGTGCCTACAAAGACTTTTAATTGGATAAAAGAATGTGCTGATTTGGCAAAAGAAAATGATGCACAAATTATAGCAGTTATGCATCATAGTTTGTTAGATCATAATGAGGTAATAAACGAGAACTTTACAATTGAAAATAGTCAAGAAGTAGTGGATTTGCTTCTTAGCTGTGATATACAAATAGTATTAACCGGTCATATCCATGTACAGGATATAAAATATTATGAAAAAAATAATAAAAGAATTTATGATATAGCCACTTCCTGTATAATGGTATATCCAAACCAATATGGGGTTTTGAGATTCATACCTGATAAAGGCTTCGATTATTTCACAAGAAAAGTAGATGTATACGCTTGGGTATGGGAAAAAAATATGGATGATAAGAATTTGAATAATTTCAGAAAATATTCAAAGGAATTCTTTAGGAAAACAACTTATAACAAATACTATGATTCCCTATTAGAGATAAGTAAATTTTCTGATGAAGAAATGAAGGCCATTTCCAATACTGTGGCAGAACTTAATCTAAAATTCTTTGCAGGCTATAGAAATAGACTCATTCATGAAGCTTTAGATACTGAAGGCTTTGTTATTTTACAGAATTCAGCACCTTTTTCCATTAGAAATTATGTCATGAGCATGTTTGATGATCAAAAAACGGATAATAATAAAGTTTTTATTCCCCTAAAAGTAGATTAAACTGTTCCAGTAAGCTGGCCCAGTTTAATCTACTTTTTATCTTCTGCTATATTAGATTATAAGTGTAAATTATATTATGATACAAATCAAGCCTCCACTACCGTTATTTATTATTCTTTCTAAGGCTTTTCTCATCTTGTTCCTTGCATCTTCAGGCATTGTATTTAATTTACCTTGTAATTGTTCATTTACTAGATCATATAAGGACTTTCCAAATAGATTGGATTGCCATATCTTTGCTGGCTCTTCTTCGAATTCATTTAGGAAGTATTTTAACATTTCTTCACTTTGCTTCTCAGTACCAATAAGTGGGGATACCTCAGTTGTTATATCACATCGAAGTACATGTAAAGATGGGGCTTTGGCTTTTAATTTGACACCAAACTTATTTCCTTGTCTATATATTTCAGGCTCTGCTAACTCCATCTCTTCTATACTAGGACTTACTAAACCATAGCCAAATTCACGGGCATCCATTAAGGCACCTTCTATTTTGTCGTATTCTTTCTTAATCTGTGCCAACTTATTTATCAAGCCAAGTATCTGATATTCTCCCTCTATTCTATAACCTGTCATATCTTGTAGTACCTCATAGAATAAATTATCATCAACTATTAAATCTACGTTTACAACTCCTTCACCTAGTCTTACTTCTTTAAGGTTTACTTTTTTTACTATATCTAAATCTTCAAGAACACTTAATGAACTTTCTACTTCATTCAACTTTTGCAGTGTTTGGATTGCTTCTTTAAGTGAGTTCAATATATCTGCCTTAACTCTGTGATTTCTTGGTAAGCCTTCTATCCAGCCTGGTAGGTCAATTGTGATTTCCTTTACTGGGAATTCCAATAGTAATGTTTCGAAAATTTTTTCTACATCTTCTATTTCCATGTTTAAGCAATCTACAGTTAGTACAGATACTCCATATTTTTCTTCTAAGCTTTCTCTTAAAGCTATAGTGCTGTCTAAATTAGGATGTTTAGTATTCAATATTATTATAAAAGGTTTACCTAATTCTTTTAATTCTGATATAACTCTTTCTTCAGCCTTTATATAGTTAGACCTATCTATATCTGTTATGGAGCCATCTGTTGTTACAACTATTCCAATAGTAGAATGATCAGTTATAACTTTTCGAGTGCCTATCTCTGCAGCTTCTTCAAAGGGTATATCCTGTTCATGCCAAGGAGTTGATACCATCCTAGGTACGTTTTCTTCAGTATGTCCTAAAGCTCCTTTTATCAAGTAGCCAACACAATCTACCATCCTAACTTTAAACTTAACATTATCTTTCAAAGTTACTTCTACTGCTTCATTGGGTACAAATTTTGGCTCAGTAGTCATGATAGTTTTTCCTGCGCCACTAAGTGGAAGCTCATCCTTAGCTCTTTCCTTCTTATATTTGTTTTCAATATTTGGTAGGACCAGCAACTCCATAAATCTCTTTATAAATGTGGATTTACCTGTTCTAACTGGGCCTACTACTCCTGCATATATATCTCCTTCTGTTCTTTCAGCAATGTCCTTGTATATATTAAACTCTGCCACTTCTCCCCCTCCTTTTTAAAGTAGTGAAAAATAGATTGTCTAACATTATATGTATATGAATAAAGTCATATAATATGATTCTATAGGATAAAAACATATAACAATAAGCTTTGTCTTAATACATGCTGTTATAAAATTATATGTTTGAAAGGCTGCCTTTATTATCTAATTTATTGTAATTTTATTAACTAGTAATTATTTTTTATTTGTTCGGGGTATAAGTTACAAAAGGATATTTTCCAGTCTTTGTATGAAGGGGGAAGACAAAATGTTTTTAAACGATTTAATAGATAAGAAGATAATAGCCCTGCTAGATTATATAGGGGAAACAATAGATGAAAACAATGAAGAAGATTTAATGTTTTATGAAAAATTAAGAGACAATGCTGAGAAAAGTGGTGGACTTCTTTATGTAATAGGAGGCATACCATATCTAGTAATCAATTTCATTGGCCAGGAAGAGCTGCTTATAATACCAGTTATAAAAAAATCTTGAATAAGTCTTTTAAATATAAAAGGCTTCCCCTGTGGAAGCCTTTTAGCAACTTTTAATTATATCTTCTAGCTCATGCTTTTTGTCCCTAAGCATTAAATTAAAAACTGAAGCCTTTACATCTTTTCCTTCATATAAAACTCCATATATTTCTTTTGTTATAGGCATATTAACACCATGTTTTATTGATAAATGATAAGCTGACTTGGTAGTTTTTATCCCCTCTACTACCATTCCAACCTCTTCAATTACCTCAGTTAGTTTTTTGCCTTTCCCAATAAGTATACCTGCTCTTCTGTTTCTACTGTGCATACTTGTACAAGTAACTATTAAATCACCTATACCTGCTAAACCACCAAAGGTACTCCTGTCTGCTCCCATTTTTTCTCCTAATCTTGCTATTTCAATAATTCCTCTAGTCATAAGGGCAGCTTTAGTATTATCTCCATAACCTAAGCCGTCTGAAATTCCTGCTCCTAAGGCTATTACATTCTTTAATGCTCCTCCCAGTTCTACTCCCACAACATCAGGATTGGTATATACTCTAAAGTAAGGACCCATAAATACATCTTGTATGTATTTAGCAACTTCCATATCCTCTGATGCAACTACTACAGTAGTTGGCATGTTACGTGCCACTTCTTCTGCATGGGATGGGCCTGAAAGTATTGCATAAGGATTGTCTGGCAGTATAGCTTTTACAATTTGAGATACCCTTAATAATGTATCATTTTCAATACCTTTTGATACATTTAACAGTATTTGGCTCTTATCAATTAAATGCTTATAAGCATTTAAAGTCTGTCTTACAGCATGGGAGGGAACTGCTAGAACTATTAAATCTTTTTTATGGATTGCTTTTTCTATATCAGAAGTAACTCCAATCTCTTCTGGAATGGCTACCCCTGGCAAGTACTTTTTATTTTCTCTAGTTTCTAAAATTGCTTCTACCTGCGTATTATCTCTCAACCATATATCTACCTGGTGGTTATTTGTATTTAAAACTAAAGCAAGGGCTGTTCCCCAACTTCCTCCTCCAACTATACCTATATTAGCCAAATCTATTACCTCCTAACCCTCTCACCTATTTTGTACTCTTGTCCATTTAACAGCCTCCTAATATTAGCTCTGTGTTTTATAATAGATGTAATAGCTATTATTAAGACAGCTATAAAGAATTTCCTATTAAAAGGCACCATGACCAAAGGGATCACTATTGGAGCTATAGCACATGAGGCTATAGAAGCTAACGATACATACTTACTCAATATTAATACTATAACAAAAGCAAACAGAGTAATAATTGCTGTAGGCCAATGGATGGATAAAAGCATGCCAAAAGATGTGGCTATACCTTTACCCCCTTTAAATTTCAAGAAGATTGGCCACATATGACCAATAACAGCAAAAAAGCCCCCAAATATTTTACCATCAAACCCAAGAATTTTTCCCCCTATATAAACGGCTAATACTCCTTTTAAAACATCTAATATAAAGACCATTGCTCCTATCTTTTTCCCAAACACCCTTAATGCATTGGTAGCACCTGCATTTCCACTGCCATAATTTCTTACATCAGTTTTCATTATCAACTTTCCTAATATATAAGCTGATGAAAAACTACCAATTAAATAGGACACAATTATAGTAGCTAGTATCCTCAAGCTTATTCCCCTTTCTCCTTAAATTCGAATCTTATAGGTGTTCCAGTAAAGCCAAAATTTTCCCTTATTTGATTTTCTAAATATCTTTCATAAGAAAAATGTACAAGCTTTTTCTTGTTTACAAATATGACAAATTTAGGAGGTCTTACTGAAACTTGGGTTCCATAATAAATTTTCAGTCTCATTCCTTTATCTGAAGGTGGCTGGTTCATAAGAATGGCCTCATTTATAATATCGTTTAAAATTCCAGTTGAAATTCTTAAATTATGGTTGTTATTGACAACTTCTAACATTTCAAATAGCTTATTGACTCGTTTTCCTGTTTTTGCTGAAATAAACACAATAGGTGCATAGGATACAAAGGATAATTTTTCTCTTATTTCTTTTTCCATCTTTAAATAAGTGTTGTGATCTTTTTCAACAATATCCCATTTGTTTACTGCAATAATCATACCCTTTCCATTTTCGTGGGCATAGCCTGCTATTTTAGTATCCTGTTCTGTTACTCCTATAGTACCGTCTATTACCAGAACACATATATTGGACCTATCAATTGCAGATAAGGTACGTATTACACTATATCTCTCAACATTCTCATTTATACTTCTTTTTCTCCTTAAGCCAGCAGTATCTATGAATACGTATCTATTATCATTATGTGTAAAATAAGTATCTATTGCATCCCTTGTAGTGCCAGGAATATCTGTAACTATTACTCTTTCTTCCCCTAAAATCCTATTAATTAAAGAAGATTTGCCCACATTAGGCTTACCTATTACAGCTACTCTTATTAGGTCCTCATCATACTCAGTTTCCTTATCTTCAGGAAAATGTTTAATAATTTCATCTAGTAAATCTCCTACACCTAGTCCTTGTTCTGCAGAAACAGCTACAGGATTTCCCATTCCCAATTCATAAAATTCAAATATATTATCCAATCGATTTTTAGAATCTATTTTGTTACAAACTAATATAACCTTCTTATCAACTAATCTCAACATATTGGCTATGTCCCTATCTACCGGAGTAACTCCTTGTAAGCCATCTACTACAAATAAAATTACATCAGCTGTATCAATAGCAACTTCTACCTGTTTCTTTATATTCTTATGGAATATATCTTCACTTTCTGGCTCCAAGCCTCCAGTGTCTATTAAAGTAAAATACTTATTTAACCATTCAGCTTCAGCATATATTCTATCCCTTGTAACACCTGGCGTATCTTCTGTAATGGCTATTCTTCTACCTACTATCCTATTAAATAAGGTAGATTTTCCCACATTAGGTCTTCCAACTATACAAACTACTGGTCTATCCATTATTCTCACCCCGCTTCTTAAGAAATAAATTTATTAGTGCTTTTCCAGAAACCTCTACTGGCGTAATAGTAATATTTAGTCTATCTTCTATTTGTTTAACTGTCAAATCATCAAGGAATACATGGGTTCCTTCCCTTAACATGGACTTAGGAAGCAATATTCCATCTACATTATTATAACCTTTTAGCTGTTGTAAAAGATCCTGACCAGTTACCAAGCCTGAAACTGTAATTAATTCTCCAAAGAAATTATTGACTATTGGGACTACCTTTAGCTTTAAGCCTTTAAATTTACCCATTATTTTATCCTTAATTCCATTCATAAAGCCTTCAGCCAGTACACCTGTTGCAATAACGTAGCTTTCATTCAATACTATATCCCTATCAATTTTTCTCAACTCTTCATCTACTTCATACTCAAAACTTCTTAAAAGGCCAACACCATTTTCTAATTGGGGAAAGCCTTCATATTCATCAAATTCAGGTATTGGATAACCAGCCATCACATAAAACTCATCGGCTGGGAATACAAACCTAGTCCCTAACCTTTCCATAAATATTTTCTGCTTTATTAGCAAAAAGTCAAGGACCTCTTTAGAAGTTTCCTTATTGAAAGCTTCTATTTTAGGTAGATTTTCTCTATATTTAGTCAAGCCTACAGGAACCACAGCTACACTTTCTACACTAGGATATAAACTTGCTAGATTCTTTAAAGTTCTATCCAATTCTTTTCCATCATTAATTTTAGGTACCAATACTATCTGGCAGTTAACTTTTATCCCAGCTTCCTTAAACCTCTTTAGTATAGGAAGTATATTACCAGCCTTTTTATTATTCAGCATTTTTACCCTTAGCTCAGGATTAGTAGTATGGACTGAAATATTAATAGGGCTTAGTCTGTATTTAATAATCCTATCAATTTCTTCTTCACTCATATTGGTAAGGGTAATAAAGTTTCCTTGTAAAAAGGACAACCTAGAATCATCATCTTTAAAATATAAGGTCTTTCTCATATTCTTTGGAAGCTGATCAATAAAGCAGAATATGCATTTATTTCTACAGGACTTGGCCTTATCTATTAGGGGATTTGTAAATTCAATTCCTAAGTCTTCATCAAACTCCTTTTCAATTTCAAAAGTCCAAACTTCACCATTCTTCTTTTCAATTTCTACTTCCACATATTCATCTGTAATCAAAAATTTATAATCTATAATATCCTTTACCTTATTCCCATTAATAAACAACAATATATCTCCTGCTTCTATATTTAATTCTTCTGCAATACTGCCTTTATTCACTTTTTGAATTATATTTTTAAAATCATAGATATTGTTTAATTCATAGGTATTTTTAAATTCCAAATTTAACACTCCATTTTGTTATATTTAATACACATATAGAATTATTATAGCAAATTTATAATCTAAATATATAGTAATAAGCAAAAATATTTGGGCCTACAGTTATCTGCAGGCCCAAATATTTATTTATATAGTGGAAAGCGATTACAAAGTTCTAATACCTCTTTCTTAATTTCAGCCCTATCAGCATCTTTATTGAGAGCCCTATCTATTAATTCAGCAATCTTCTTCATCTCTTCTTCTTTCATCCCTCTAGTAGTAACTGCTGGAGTACCTATTCTTATACCACTAGTAATAGTTGGTTTTTCAGGATCAAAAGGAATAGTATTCTTATTTGTAGTAATATTTACTTCCTCTAATAACTCCTCAGCTTCTTTACCTGTTAAGCCCTTAGATCTCACATCTATCAATATTAGGTGGTTGTCTGTTCCACCTGAAACCAACCTATAGCCTTTTTCCTTTAAACTTTCTGCTAATACTTTTGCATTTTTTATTACCTGCTGTTGATATTCTTTAAATTCATCTTTCAAAGCTTCTCCAAAACATACAGCTTTAGCTGCAATCACATGCATCAACGGTCCACCTTGAATGCCTGGAAAGATGGCCTTATCAATCTGCTTAGCATATTCTTTTTTACAAAGAATAGCTCCACCTCTAGGACCTCTTAATGTCTTATGGGTAGTGGTTGTAACAAAATCAGCGTATGGAACTGGGTTTGGATGAAGGCCTGCGGCAACTAAGCCTGCAATATGGGCCATATCTACCATCAAATAAGCTCCTACTTCATCAGCTATTTCTCTAAACTTTTTAAAATCGATAATTCTTGGGTATGCACTTGCACCTGCAACAATCAATTTTGGTTTTTCCCTTAAGGCTATTTCCCTTACCTTATCATAATCTATCATTTCAGTTTCCTTATCAACACCATAAGATACAAAATTATAATACGTTCCAGATATGTTTACAGGGCTACCGTGGGTTAAATGGCCTCCTTGGGATAAGTCCATTCCTAAAACTTTATCTCCTGGTTTTAAAATTGTAAAATATACTCCTAAATTAGCATTAGAACCGGAATGGGGTTGAACGTTTACATGCTCTGCACCAAATAGTTTCTTAAGTCTTTCTCTAGCAATATCCTCTACTTGATCTACAAATTCGCAACCACCGTAATATCTTCTTCCTGGATATCCTTCAGCATATTTGTTGGTCATAGGGCTGCCCATGGCTTCCATAACTTGAATGGATACAAAATTTTCAGAGGCAATTAGTTCAATATGTTCTTGCTGTCTATTTATTTCTAACTCTATTGACTTCATTACCTCTGGATCATATTTGGATAGATTTGAAAAGTCCATTTTTTTCAGCTCCTTTCACTATTAGTTTTCTATAAATGAGCAAAAAATATTAGTAAATTATAAAAAAATAGTGCTTTTGTAGACAAGAAAATAATAATATAATATAATATCCTCATGCAATAACTGGACAAAATAACTTATTTGCAATTATTTACTTAAATTAATTATATAAGTTATTTACTCTATTTTCAACAAGGTTTATAAGGAGGTGGATCCCATGAACAATAATGAAAGTCTTACAAAAGATGAAGCTAAAAAACTCCTTCTATTAGCCATATTATCAGGAAAAATAATGTTAAAAAACGGAGCTGAAACTTACAGAGTAGAAGACACAATAGAAAGGATATGTAAATCTAGAAAAGGTGTAAAATATGCTAACGTATTTTCTACCCCAACAGGTATTTTTGTGTCAATTGAAATTGAAGATGAAGTGCTGTCCCATATTATGAGAGTTAAAACAATAAAAATCGATTTAAACAAAATAAATCTAGTAAATGATTTTTCAAGGGAATTTGTAAGTTCAAACATGAGCATCGATGAAGGCTTTAGGAGATTAAACGAGATAGATAAAATAAAAAGTTACAAGCCAATACTTAAGTGTTTTGTAGGGGGAATATGTTGTGCCTTTTTTTCACTATTATTTCAGGGAGGCTTTAGGGAGTTTTTATCTAGCTTTTTAATAGGTTTTATGGTGGTTTTAACGATCACTAAATTAGACAAATATAAAATGACTTTTTTCATCAACAACTTTATTGGTGCTATAGTAGCTTCTTTATTAGCCATATTGATCTCAAGTATTGGCATAACTCAAGATATAAATAATATGATTATTTCCTCTATAATGCCATTAGTTCCAGGTGTAGCTATAACTAACGCTATGAGAGACACTATTTCCGGGGATTTTGTATCTGGCCTTTCAAGGGCCATGGAAGCAGTTTTTTCAGCTTTAGCCATAGCATTTGGAGTAGGACTAGTATTAAACATATATTTTAGGGGGTTATTATAATGGAAATAATCAAACAAATGATATTTGCCTTCTTATCAACAGTAGGTTTTAGTATACTTTTTACAACACCAAAGGATTCTATTAAAAAAGCTGGTTTAGTAGGCAGTATAGGCTGGGGAATATATTATGTATCTTCAACAGTATTAAACAACAAGATTATAAGCACTTTACTTGCCTCCATTTCAATTGGCATCATGGGAGAACTATTTGCTAGACATAATAAAAAGCCAGCAACAGTGTTTATAATTCCGGGAATCATTCCCTTAGTTCCTGGTGCTGGCATGTATTACACTATGTTAGAATTAGTGAATAAAAACTATTATAAGGCAATAGATATAGGAACAGAAACCCTTTTTGTAGCAGCTTCCATATCTATAGGCCTAATAATCTCAACTATATTATCCACATCTATAAAGAGAGTCAAAAATAAGAATTAATTATGTCTCGTATATTTTACCATAATATTGACAAGCTCATCTAATGCCTCTTCTTCTGCAACCCCATTTAAATAACTTTTTAAGCAATCCTTCATATAATTTTCTAATATTAGTCCACCTACAGCATTTAATGCCGACTTGGCTGCTGCTATTTGTATTAGTATGTCACTACAATGCTTCCCCTCTTCTATCATCTTCTGTATCCCTTTAACTTGTCCCTCTATCCTTTTCAATCGATTTATCAAGGCTCCTTTTTCCTCTAAGTTAACAACCAAATAAATCATCCCTTTCTAGGTTTACTTAATAATTCTTGTTATCTCTAAAGGAGTTTCTTCCTTTTTCTTTATATATTTATCAAGTAACCTGATAATCACAAAGGATATAGCTAAAAACAGCATTCCAACTCCAAAGCCTAACATTTCATAATTAGCGCTACCTATTGACTGGAAATAATTAATTCCTAAAAATATACCTATCAACAACATAATAAAAGGAACCATATAAACTATAAAAGTATACTTTAATATTTTCTGGGGCTTTGCTTTAATTTCTACTAAATCCCCTGCCTTAGCTCCTACATTGTTCTTTGTTACTACAGTTAAAGTGGCAGTTTCGGAAGAACAACTAGCAGCACAACCCGCACAGTTTCCTCCACAGCCTGATAAACGTGAAACTACAACTTCTGCTTGGTTTCCAAAAGTACGCCTAATAATACCTACTTGTTCCACTAATTTTCACCTCCAAAAACTAAGTCTTTAACTACTTCTGAAGCTAGTATAAGGCCAGCTACAGAAGGTACAAAAGAAACACTTCCAGGTACTGCCTTCCTTACTCCTGCTTTCTCCAAATTGACCTTTATAGGCTTCTCTTTAGACCATACTACCTTTAACTCTTTAATATTTCTTCTTTTTAATTCTCTCCTCATGACTTTAGCTAAGGGGCAGGTGTGGGTGCTGTATATGTCCCCTACTTCCAATAGGGTTGGATTTAATTTATTGCCTGCCCCCATGCTGGATATGATAGGTATATTTTTTTCCTTGCAGGTAGTTATCAAATCAATTTTTGCTGTAACCATATCTATAGCATCTACAACATAATCATAGGCAGTGGATATAAGCTTTTCCCTATTTTTTTCATTGTACTTTTCCCTATATATTTCTATCTTTAGCTCTGGATTTATAGCTAAAAGCCTTTCCTTCATCACTTCTACTTTTACTAGTCCCACTGTTTTTGATGTGGCATGGATTTGCCTATTTATATTGGTTATATCTATTATATCATAATCAATTAGAATTATCTTTCCTAAACCAGCTCTTACTAAAGCTTCGCTGGTAAAGGAGCCTACTCCTCCAATTCCAAATACTGCCACTGTAGATTTTTTTAGTTTTTCCATTCCTTCTTTGCCTAATAATAGCTCTGTTCTTTCAAATCTGTTGTCCATCATTATCCCCTTACTATAATCTATTCTAAATCTAGTTTAATGTGTACTTCTTTAAGCTGTTCATCAGATATATCTGTTGGTGCATCTGTTAACAAGCAGGTTGCTGATTGAGTTTTAGGGAAAGCAATAACATCCCTTATGTTAGAAGTATTGGTTAATGTCATAATGAGTCTGTCAAAGCCGTAAGCAATACCACCATGAGGCGGTGTACCATATTTAAAGGCCTCTAATAAGAAACCAAACTTATCCCAAGCTTCTTCTTCTGTAAAACCAAGGGCTTTAAACATCCTCTTTTGTAGTCCTGTATCGCTAATCCTAATACTTCCACCACCTATTTCTTCCCCGTTTATAACTATATCATAAGCTTTGGCTCTAACCCTTTCTGGTGCCGTTTCTAACAAATCAATGTCTTCATCCATAGGATGGGTAAATGGATGGTGCTTAGCTACATATCTGTTTTCCTCTTCATCCCATTCAAATAGTGGAAACTCCACTATCCATACTGGTTTTATATCATTGTCATCTAATATGTTAAGCCTTCTAGCTACTTCATTTCTTAAGTTTCCTAAGCTATCGAATACTACTGGGTCTTTGTCAGCAACAAATAAAAGTAAATCTCCCTTTTCTCCTTCCATTCTCTCAAGTATTCTATTTAACTCCTCTTCTGACAGGAATTTAGCTATTGGAGAAGTTACACCTTCATCTGTTACCTTTATCCAAGCTAAACCCTTTGCCCCATAAGTCTTAACATAGTCTTCTAGGCTATTTATATCCTTTCTGGAGAAGCTATCTCCATAGCCTTTTACATTTATACCCCTTACAGAGCCCTTGTTTTCAACTACATTTCTAAAAACTTTAAACTCTGAGGATTTAACTATATCTGTTATATTTACAAGCTCAAAACCAAACCTTAAATCTGGCTTATCTACACCAAATCTTTCCATGGCTTCTTTGTAACTCATCCTTGGAATAGGCAGTTGTATTTCAATACCCCTTAACTCCTTAAACAGCCTATATAAAAGCTTTTCATTTATACTTATTACATCATCTACATCTACAAAGGACATTTCAATATCCAATTGGGTAAATTCAGGCTGCCTATTTGCTCTTAAATCCTCATCCCTGAAACATCTAACTATCTGGTAATACCTATCCATTCCTGCCACCATTAACAGCTGCTTCATCAGCTGAGGTGATTGGGGAAGAGCATAAAATTTCCCTGGATTTACCCTACTAGGCACTAGATAGTCTCTTGCCCCTTCTGGAGTAGGTTTAGTAAGCATAGGGGTTTCTATTTCCCAGAAGTGGTGTTCATCCATAAAGTCCCTAATTATTTTTGCAGTCTTATGTCTCATTTTAAGCCTATGTTGCATAGAAGGCTTTCTCAAATCTAAGTATCTGTATTTAAGCCTCATGGCTTCACTGACATTATCATCATCTTTAATATATATAGGTGGGGTTTCTGCTTCATTAAGTATTCTCAACTCTTCAGCTAATACTTCCACATCTCCAGTAGGAAGCTCTTTGTTTTTAGACTGCCTTTCTCTAACCTTTCCTTTAACAGCTAAAACATACTCTGATTTAACTTTTTCTGCCTTATGGAATACCTCCTTTGAAACTGTATCATCAAATACTATTTGACATATGCCTGTTATATCTCTTAAATCAACGAATATTAAGGAACCTAAATTTCTTTCTCTTTGTACCCAACCCATCAATACTACTTCTTCTCCAACATTTTCAATCCTCAAATTTCCACACATATGGGTCCTTCTTAAATCTCCCATAGTTTCTCTCATATCCATACCTCCTCAAAAAATAATATCCTCTCATCACTTACAATAGGGACGAGAGGAAATTTTCTCGCGGTGCCACCCTAATTAGGTTTTCACCTCACTCAAATATTTTAACGCTACAAGCGAACAACACAAGTTGTTGACTCGAAGGTGTCTTCGTTAAATATTAGTATCGGTTTCCACCAGCACCGACTCTCTATAACTAAGGGATTTAACTACTCTTCCTTCTCATCGTCTTAATATTTATTTTTAAACATTATAAAATATGTGAAAAAAAGTGTCAAGTAATAAACTTTTTCTTTCTTTCAAGCATTTCATCTATTCTATCTATATATTCTTTTAAACTTTTCACATTAGGGACCCTTTCAATCCTATCCTCCCTGGGATAGTATATTTTAGAAATAGCCCCCATACCTGCTGCAATTATAGTTTCCTTCTCTTCCATCATCTTTATATTATATAGGCACTCTGTCCCTTTTTTAGCATAACCTATGTTTTCAAAGTTGCCAAGCATTTGCTTTTGTCTATATAGATAGTAGGGTTCTAATCCCATCTTTTCAGTATAATCACTAGTCTCTTTTAGCATCTGGTTTATAATGTCCTGCTCTTTTAATTGATACTTATCCATCACTTCCTTAAACTTTGAACCCCTCTTAACTGCTAATGTATGAACAGTTAAGTTTTCTGGAGCTAGCTCTTCTATCTTACTTAAAGTTGTCCTAATTTCTTCTACTCCTTCTGCTGGAAGGCCAACTATAATATCCATATTTATAACTGGGAAGCCAATATTTCTAGCCTTATGGTAAACATCTATTATATCTGAGCTAGTATGTTTTCTTCCTATAAGTTCTAATGTTTTATCATTCATAGTCTGAGGATTAATACTTATTCTGTTTACTTGGTTTTCCTTTAGCATATTTAATACTTCATAATCTATAGTATCCGGCCTGCCAGCTTCCACAGTAAACTCCTGTATCTTTTCCCTTTCAAAATTGCTATATACAGCCTGTATTATCCTTTCTAAATTTTTTGAAGGAATGGCTGTAGGAGTTCCTCCTCCAATATAGACAGTAGATATATTATAGTCTTTCATCAGTTTTCCTAGTTCATCTAGCTCATATATTAATGTATCTGTATATATATCTACCATGTGGCCATACTTGTCTATACTGCAAGATGGAAAAGAGCAATATATACACCTAGTAGGACAAAATGGTATGGCTATATACAGACTAAATCTCTTTTCATCTAATGGATATAAATACTTCCTCTGCTTCTGGGCAATATTTATTAATAGTTCAGCTTTTTCAGGAAATAGCTTGTACTCACTTGTTAATATGTTTCTAATTGAAGATGTATTAAAATTTTTATCTAATAGGTCGTGGACAATCTTTAAAGGCCTAACTCCAGTTAATGTACCCCATGGGGCTTTTATAGAAGAAATAATATTTAAACCATCATATAGATTAGCAGTTATTCCAACTTTTATCTTCTTATATACATCATCTCTGCCAATATCTATTGTATCTATAGATAAGCTGTTAGAGTAAATTATCTGCTTATCCTCGTATATTTCAGTAATAGACATAAGCTTTTCTTTAATATTGTTTAGCTTGCTAATTATCAATATTCCCTTTTCATATTCATCTATATCATCTATAAATTTAATATCTTCATTAAAGAAGAATACTTTGGTCAACTCACGTACATCATATTCAAAATTATGTCCTATTAAATGTATATAAATCATATTTACTCCTCTCAATACCTATCATAATATTCTTCTATGAGCTTTTTTACATATTTTTTAGATACACCTAGTTCCTTGGCTATTTCTTCTCTATCTAAACCCATTTCTATTAATTCATTTATATCGTATAAATCCACATCTTTCTTAACCTTATTATAGTCCTGATAGGTTTTTTTCCTCACAAAAACCACCTCCTTGGTATAACATGCCCAAAAAGATGGTTTTAAATTCTACTGTCTTATAAATGGATTGGTTTGTTTTTCCATTTTTAAAGTGGTAGATGGACCATGGCCAGGATAAACTCTAGTTTCCTCAGGTAATACTAATAGCTTCTCCCTTATGGAGTCCATTATGTCTTTAAAGGAACTGTATTCAAAATCAGTTCTTCCTATGGAGCCAGCAAAAAGGGTATCTCCACTAAATAAAGCATTTTCAACTTTTAAGCTTATGCCACCTGGAGTATGTCCAGGAGTGTGAATAACATGGGCTTCTAAGTTTCCAAAACTAATTTTATCTCCTTCATTAAGCAATATATCTGGAGCAAATTCTACTGTTCCTGTTGCCATCCTACTTGATAAATTTTTGCTTCCATCCCTTACTAAAGGTTCGTCATCCTTATGGACTGCTACTGGCGCCTTTGTGTAGGCTTTCAACTCTTCTACCCCTGCTATATGATCCCCATGTCCATGGGTTAAAACAATATATTTAACTTCCACTCCAAACTCTTCTATCTTAGCTATTATATCATCCACATCTCCACCTGGATCTATTACAATTCCTTCTTTAGATTCTTCATCATAAACTAGATAACAATTGGCTGCATAAATTCCAGCTGGTATTCTAATAACCTCCAAAGCTATCCCTCCTAAAAGGTTTTTTTACTATCTATTAATATGGTAACAGGGCCATCATTTATCAAGTTTACCTTCATATCTGCCCCAAAGATTCCATGTTCAGTCTTTATACCTTTTTCTCTAGCTTTTTCTATAAACTTCTCATAATATTCATTAGCAATAAAAGGTTCAGCAGCATCTATAAAACTTGGCCTTTTTCCCTTTTTAACATTCCCGTAGAGGGTAAACTGGGAGATTACTAATAGTTCACCTTGAATATCTTCTAAAGACAAATTCATTTTCCCATTTTCATCTTCAAATATTCTCAAGCCTAGTATTTTATCCACCATATAATCCAGGTCCTTCTCATCATCTTCCTTACCAACACCAAGTAATACTAATAAGCCTTTATTTATTTCACCAACTATTTTGCCGTCTACTTTAACGTTTGCTTGGGAAACTCTTTGGACCACAGCTCTCATATTAACCCTCCTTCTAGCTAATCACTCTGTATACATCTATTACCCCTTTTGTCTTTCTAATTTTTTCCATTAACTCTTTAAGCTGTTCTATATTCTTAATCTCTAACACTATATTTATTACAGCTAATTTCTCCTTATTGGTTCTTGCACTTAAGGAAGTTAAAGAAAGGCCTCCATCATTTATCTTTTGAGTAATTGCAGTAAGCAAGCCAGGCCTGTCTAAACCCTTAATCTGTATTTCAGCTTGATATTCTGCTTTTTCGTATTTATTCCAGCTAACTTCCATAAATCTATCTGCTTCCCCAATAAGGCTTACATTAGGGCAATCCTTTCTATGGATTGATAGGCCTCTACCTCTAGTAATGTATCCTACTATTTCATCACCTGGTACAGGATTGCAGCATTTTGCAAATCTTACCTTTATGTTGTCTATACCTTTTACTATTACTCCTTGGTCTGCTTTCCCTTTACGCCTACTAGTTGTCTTTTGCTTAACCTTTACCTCACTAGCTAAAGGTTCATCTTCTATCTTGAAATATTCTTTATAATATTCACTAAATTTTGACATCACTTGGGATATGGTTACATTTCCATACCCTAAGCCTGCATATAGGTCATCTATACTGTTTAAGCCAATCTTGTTGGCAATATTCTTTAACCATTCGTCTTTTAAAGCCTCAGTAACTTTGTAGCCTCTTTTCTTTAATTCCTTATCAAGCAGTTCTTTTCCCCTATCTATATTCTGCTCCCTAGCTTCCCGTTTAAACCACTGACGGATTTTATTTCTAGCTTGAGAGCTTTTTACTATCTTTAACCAATCTCTGCTAGGTCTACCATTAGGGGAAGTTAATATTTCTACTATATTTCCATTTTTAAGCTTATAATCTAATGGGACAATCCTCCCATCTACTTTAGCACCTATACAACTATTACCAATTGCAGTATGAACTCTATAAGCAAAATCGATAGGAGTTGAGCCGGCTGGTAAATTTATAACATCTCCTTTAGGAGTAAAAACGTATACTTCATCTGTGAAAAGATCCAGTTTTAAAGTTTCCATAAACTCTTTTGGATCTTTTAAATCCTTCTGCCATTCCATAAGCTGCCTTAACCAGGTAAGCTTTTCATCAAAATTATCAGATTTGGTAGTTCCTTCTTTGTACTTCCAGTGAGCTGCAATACCATATTCTGCAGTTTTATGCATATCCCAAGTCCTTATCTGAACCTCAAAGATTTCCCCTTCTGGCCCTATTACAGTAGTATGCAAAGATTGATACATATTAGGCTTAGGCATGGCAATATAATCTTTAAACCTGCCTGGGATGGGCTTCCACATGGTATGGACAATGCCCAATACAGCGTAACAATCTTTAATAGTATCTACTATAACCCTTATAGCTGTTAAGTCGAATATCTGATCGAAGCTCTTATTTTGATAATACATCTTCTTATATATGCTGTAGAAATTCTTAGGTCTTCCACTTATTTCTCTAGGAATGTTCATCTTTTCTAGATTTTCATCTAATTCCTCTATAATTCTCTGTATATATTCTTCTCTTTCTTTTCTCCTTTTATTGACTTTTTCAACTAAATCATAATAACCTTTTGGATCCAAATACCTTAAAGATAAATCTTCTAGTTCCCATTTAATTTTGGAAATACCTAGCCTGTGGGCTAAAGGAGCATATATTTCAAGAGTTTCTATTGCTTTCTCCTTTTTCTTCTCTTCAGTCATATATTCTAAAGTTCTCATATTATGGAGTCTATCAGCCAGTTTTATAATAACAACCCTGATGTCCCTTGCCATTGCCAATACCATTTTTCTTAAATTTTCAGCTTGATTTTCCTGCTTGCTCTTATATTTTAACTTCTTTAATTTGGTAACTCCATCAACTAAATTAGCTACCTCTTCTCCAAACTCAGCTACTAAGGTTTCATAGGTAATGTCTGTATCCTCTAAGACATCATGGAGCAAAGCAGCAATAATAGTTGTATCATCCATATTTAAATCAGTTAATATCATAGCCACATTTACTGGATGAATATAATACTCTTCTCCAGAATTCCTGTATTGACCTTCATGACATTTTTTACAGAAGTGATATGCTTTTGTTATCATTTCTAAATCGGCATCAGGCAAATATTCACAAACCTTCGATATCAATTTCTGTAACATAGAGTTCACCTGCTCCATCTATATTTAACAATTTTTAATAGGATTTATACTGCAATTATATATCAATTTAAAATATTTTTCAGCATAAACTTTCAAATAATTAAATCATCTATAATTTTTTATGATTACTTGTAAATTTCTATTTCCCATATATTCGTTTATATTAGGCATATAGACAATATCTAACCTTATTTTATTATTTATACCCATATACATCTTTTTTACTTCTTCTTCCCCAAATTTATCTATCATTCTACTTTGGAACTCCTCAATATCTCCAAAATACAAGCCCTCTATTGTTTTTTCCCTTCTAGTTTTTAACATTAGTTTTAATACATTTTTGTTCTTTCCCAAAATATAAGCCTTAGCTACAGGTATATTCTTTTCTCCAAACAAAGGCCTATGATTCCCTTTTCCAAAAGGCTCTAGCAGTTCTAGTTCCTCTACTAGTCTAAAAGTAACATAATCTAATGGTAATTGCATGTCTATATAGACTTTAGGAATCAAATCTTCTTCAGTTAATGAAGCTTGTCCGTTTAATCTTTCTCTAAACTCTTCTAGATTAGCTTTATCAATAGATAAGCCTGCAGCCATAGGATGTCCACCAAATTTTAGCAGTATATCCTTACACTTAGAAATCTCTTGGAAAATATCGTATTCTTCAATAGATCTACCTGACCCTTTTAAAACATTTTCCTCACTAGATTCTGTCAATACAATTGTTGGCCTATTATACATATCCTTAATGCGGCCTGCAATAATTCCTGCTACACTTTCATGGATATCAGGCTCATAGATTACAAACACCTTATCATCCTTAAATTTTCCACTTTCTATTTGTTTAACAACTTTTTTTATTCCAGTTTCAGTCATATACTTTCTTTCTTCATTTAAGGAATGTAGCTTTTCAGCATACTTTCTAGCCAAAACAATATCTTCTGTTAAAAAGAGTCTTACAGCCTCCTCTGCATTATCAAGCCTTCCTGAAGCGTTTACGCAGGGACCTAAAATAAAACCTAAATAATAGGAGGTTATCTCTCTCCCCTCAAGGCCTGTAGCCCTAATTAACTCCTTTAAGCCTAAATTATCCGTATTGTTTATGCGTTTTAGTCCTTCTATAACCATTATCCTATTTTCATCTACTAAATCAACTATATCGCATACAGTTCCCATGGCAACAAATTCTAATAGCTCATAGGCCTCTTCTACATCTACTCCCATTTCCTCATACAACACTTGGATAAATTTAAAAGCTACTCCTGCTCCACATAGTTTTTTAAAAGGATAAGTACAATCTGGTCTCTTAGGGTTGATAACAGCATCTGCTTCTGGTATTTTATATTCTACTTTACCGTCATCATTAAAAGTGTAGCTTACTTCGTGATGATCAGTTATTATAACTTTTAAGCCTAACTCTTTTGCTAAATTTACTGACTCAAAGGCTGATATACCATTGTCACAGGTTATTATGAGGGATATTCCCTCTTCTTTTGCTTCTCTGACGATTCTCTCGTTTATACCATAGCCATCCATAAGCCTGTCAGGAATTACAAAATCCACTTCTCCCCCACATCTTCTGATTCCCTTATACAAAGTTAATACAGCCGAATTGCCATCCTGATCATAATCTCCACATATTCTTATCTTCTCTTTCCTTTGGATAGCTTCCTTTACTATATTTACTCCTTTATCTATATCTTTCATAGTTCTAGGATTATGAAGCTTATCCAAAGTTGGATTTAAAAAACTATCTATTAAATTAAAATCAATTATATCCCTATTAACTAAAATTTTAGCAAGTATTTTGCTGATATTAAACCTGTTGGATATCTTATCTAAATCAGCCTTAATATTTTTAAGATACCATTTTTCCAAGTCGGTCACTCCTACAGAAAATGTTCATTTTTCCTTCTTTACAAAATATATTGCCAATAATCTCCTATTTTAGAAGGTAAGTAACCTGCATCTAAAGGTAAAACTATTAGCTTAAATTAGCTAAAATTGAAATTGCACATTCAATCCTCTTCTTTTCCATCTCACAACCAACTTTATAAGGCTCCATTATATCATTATTTGTGTTATAGTTATTAGCATGGCAGCCTCCACTACAATAAAATTTTGCCCAACAATTGCTACACTCTTCCTTGTTGTATACATTTGCTCTTTTAAATTCTTCCCTTAAAGCTAAATTGTTAACCCCATTAAATACATCCCCTAACTTGAATTTCTCATTGCCAACAAATTGATGGCAGGGGTAAAGCTCTCCCTGTGGAGTAACAGCCATATATTCAGAACCAGCACCACAGCCAATAGAGCGTTTTGCTAAACAAGGTCCTTGCTTTAAATCTATCATGAAATGGAAAAACAAGAACTCCTTGTCCTTTTTCTTAATTTCAATATAATCCTTAGAAAATTTCTCATATTCATTTAATATAGTATCTAGATGTTCTTCCTTTAAAGCATAATCTTCATCAGGGGAGGTGACCACAGGCTCTATGGAAATCTTTTTGAAGCCTTCATTATAAAAATGTAATGCATCCTGAGAAAAGTCTAAATTATAGCTAGTAAAAGTTCCTCTTATATAATAATCCTTATCCTTTCTCTTGTTGACTAAATCCTTGAATTTGGAAATTATTATATCATAACTGCCTTGATCATTGACAGTCTTTCTCATTTTATCATTGACTTCTTTTCTACCATCTAAACTTAATACTACATTATCCATGTGTTCATTTATAAAATCTATTTTTTCATCATCTAACAGCACCCCATTAGTTGTTATGGTAAACCTAAAATGCTTATTGGTATTTTTCTCTAATTCCCTTCCATAGTAAACTAATTCCTTTACTAGCTCAAAATTCATAAGAGGTTCTCCACCAAAGAAATCTACTTCTAAATTCCTTCTATTACCTGAATTTTCAACTAAAAATTCCAAAGCCCTCTTTCCTACCTGAAGGCTCATTAATGATCTTTCTCCTTTAAAATCCCCTTGAGAAGCAAAGCAATATTTACATCTTAAGTTGCAGTCATGGGAAACGTGTAAGCATAATGCTTTTACTATATTATCCTGATTGTATTTTATTTTTGCTGTATCCACATCCTCTGAAAACAATAAACCTTCCTTTTCAAGCTCCTTTATTTCCCCATAAGCCTCAATAATAGAGTTACTATCATATTCATCTTCAAGTAAATGGATTATTTCCTCTAATGGTCTAGATGTATAATAATCAAGGATATCATATACTATCCTATCTACCACGTGTACAGCACCGCTATTTATATCTAAAACTATATAGTGATCGTTTAAGAAATATTTGTGGATCCTATTGTCTTTAACCATTGTAACCTCCTTGATAAAAAACTTATTAAATTAAAAAGGAGTGGTAGAACCACTGCCTTTATACTACTTATTTTCACATTTTTGATTTCCTACAGTACAAGAAGTTTTACAAGCAGATTGGCATGAAGTTTGACACTCACCACAGCCACCTTTGGCCAATGTGTTTTTTAAATTACTGCCTGCCAAGGTTTTGATATATTTCATCTGAAACCCTCCTTTATACTACAACCTTTAGTCTTACATGATTATATCACAAAAAAAATAGCAGTTAAAGTTTTATTTGACGTTTACGCCAATCATTCCACCAATAACCCCTACAACTAAAGAAACAAAAAATTTACCTACAGTATAAATATCAAATATGAATGGCTTTATAAATAAATAGTTTAAAAACAGTAATATTAAGAAGTAAAGTATGCCAACAATACCTCCATTAAACCAACCTTTTACCCCAGCTTTTATAGCCACGTAAATACTTCCACCAGCTATACTTATTATCATAATAGCTGTAGTTAACAAGGGTATAGTATCTTCTTTTAAGGGGGTAAAAGTTAACAGTAAGGTGACAATAAGAAGCAGTATCAGGGACAAGGCAAAAGCTAATAATATGCTCTTTAATATATTTATCCCATGGTTTAATATGTTTTCTTTCATTAACTCCACCTCCTGTCTTTATTAAAACTTATTAACAAAAGGTGGAGTTTATTACTAAATACATAATAAAAACTTCCTTAAATCTAAGGAAGTTTATTTATCTTTTTTCTCCTTTTTATCCTTATTGTCTTTCTCTTCTTTTGGACTGTCTTTCTTGTTAGTAACTGAACCAATTGCCCATCTTGTAACATTCATTTTGGTCCTATCAGCACCAACTTCTATGGTTACCACTTCATCTTTTACCTTTACAATTTTACCATAGATTCCTCCAATAGTGATTACTTCATCACCAACTTTTAGATTATCCCTCATTTCTTGGATCTGCTTTTCTCTCTTCTTTTGAGGTCTAATTACTATAAAATAAAAAAATGCTATGAATATGACCATCATAATTAAGCCACTATAATTAGCAGCTCCGCCTGCAGTTAATAATACCATGTGCTATTCCTCCTTTGTCTATTATCTAATTATATATTCAACATTAAAGCAAAAAAACCTTCTTTATTTTAATCTATATAGCCATATTTTTTGTAAAATTCTTCTTTATATTCCATAAGCCTATCTTCTTTTATGGCCTTTCTAATGTTTTCCATCAATTTGAGCAAGAAATATAAATTATGGATTGTAGCAAGCCTTGCTCCTAATATCTCATTTACATTGAATAAATGTCTTATATAAGCTCTTGAGTAATTGGTGCAAGTATAACAATCACAGTCGGGATCAAGTTTGCCAAAATCCCTCTTATATTTAGCATTCCTAATAGTCAGTCTACCACGGCTAGTAAATACAGCTCCATTTCTGGCAATCCTAGTAGGAAATACACAATCTGCCATATCTATTCCCCTTATTACAGCTTCAAATAGATAATCAGGAGTTCCTACCCCCATTAAGTATCTGGGCTTATCTTTAGGTAGTAAAGGTGTGGTAAAATCTAGCATCTCACACATAAGCTCCCTTGGTTCTCCTACACTTAAGCCTCCTATAGCATAACCTGGAAAACCAATATCTATAAGGTCTCTAGCACTCTTTTCTCTTAAATCCTTATACATTCCACCTTGTACTATGCCAAATAGAGCTTGTTTATCCCAATTTTGATGGTAATCTTTACATCTCTTTGCCCAGCGGGTAGTCCTTTCTGTAGAAGCTTTTACATAATCATAATCAGCTGGATAAGGAACACATTCATCAAAACACATCATTATGTCTGAACCTAAGGAATTTTGTATTTCTATGGACTTTTCAGGACTTAAAAAATGGATGGACCCATCAATATGAGATCTAAATTCTACCCCTTCTTCCGTAATATTCCTAAGTTCATTTAAACTAAATACTTGAAAGCCTCCACTATCTGTTAGTATAGGACCATCCCAGTTCATAAATTTGTGCAAGCCACCAGCTTCTTCAATTAGCTCATGGCCTGGCCTTAAATATAGATGATAAGTATTGCTTAATATTATCTGGGCACCTAAATCTTTTAACTCTTCAGGAGTCATAGTCTTTACTGTAGCCTTGGTACCAACTGGCATAAATACTGGTGTTTCAACAACACCATGGGGAGTTTTTAATTCTCCAAGTCTTGCTGAACAATCACTAGACTCCTTTAATACTTTAAACTCTATTGCCATCCTTCTCCTCCTTCTATTTTATAAACATTGCATCTCCAAAACTGAAAAACCTATACCTTTTTTCTACTGCGATTTTATAAGCTCTCAATATATTTTCCCTGCCAGCAAAGGCACTGACTAGCATCAAAAGGGTTGATTCTGGCAAATGGAAGTTGGTAATCAAAGCATCAATAGCTTTAAATTTATAGCCAGGATAAATGAATATATCTGTCCAGCCTTTTTTACTTTTAATTTGTCCAGTTTCTGTTGCAATAGTTTCTAAAGTTCTTGTGGAAGTAGTACCAACTGCAATTACTCTTCCACCCTTTTTCCTCGCATTATTAATTATACTAGCTGCCTCCTCTGAAACCTCATAGTATTCTGAATGCATCTTGTGCTCTTCAATATTATCCACCTTTACAGGCCTAAAGGTGCCTAAGCCTACATGTAAAGTTATAAATGCCAGCTTTACACCTTTTTTCTCAATAGAATCTAAAAGTTCCTTTGTAAAATGAAGTCCCGCTGTAGGAGCTGCAGCTGAACCTTCTTTCTTAGAGTAGACAGTTTGATATCTTTCCTTATCCTCAAGCTTTTCTTTTATGTAAGGTGGTAAAGGCATTTCTCCTAACCTATCTAGTATTTCCTCAAAAATCCCATTGTACTCAAACTTTACAATTCTAGTACCACCTTCTTCTATGCTAAGGACTTTAGATACAAGTAGTCCTCCTCCAAATTCAACTACTACCCCAGGTTTTACCTTCTTGCCAGGTTTGACTAATACTTCCCACTTGCTGCCTTCTATATTATTTAAAAGTAAAAACTCTATTTTTTCCTCTTTTCCTGGCCTATTTCCAAACAATCTTGCCGGGATTACCCTTGTATCATTTAATACAAGGCAATCACCTGGATTAAGGTAGTCCACAATATCCTTAAACTGCCTATGTTCAATACTACCTGTTTCCTTATCTAGTATAAGGAGCCTAGATTCTTCTCTATTTTTTAATGGATGCTGTGCAATTAACTCTTCTGGTAAATCATAGTAAAAATCCTTGGTTTTCATTTCATCATCCTCTTCTAAAACTATTGTTTCTATAATAGTATTTATGTCCCAACAATTTAATTTTATTTAGCTTCATAGGGTTCAATTTTTACACCTTTATAATAAAATTTTAATATATTTTCATATTTTATTCCATTTTTAGCCATTGCATTGGCTCCATATTGGCTCATCCCAATACCATGGCCATAACCTTTACCTTGAAAAGTAAAGCTTAAATTCTTAGGAGTTACATTGTCGTTTAAATTTATTATCCCATCCTTAGTTATTACATTTACATTATCTTCTATTTTGCTTATCTTACCACTTTTGTCGATAACGTATGTATCGTTCAAATTAGCATTACGGCTAGAACCATCTTTCCCTATTACATACACATCAGTTTTATTGTTATTCTGTCCATTCTTCGTTATAGTAAACAAAGTACTCCTAATCTCAGTATAACCTAAAGCCTTTCTAAATTGTTCACCAGTTATAGTTTTTTCTCCTTTACTTCCTATTATTTTAACCTGCTTAGCCCTTCCACCTTCTGTCCTTGATACAACTTGTATATCTATAACACTTCCCACATCATGGCCTTCTGCTTTTAATTTGCTACCAATATGCTCAGCTGAAAAAGTTTTTTCCCAGCTGTAACCAGTTTGATTAATAGAATAATCATCTTTAACAGCAACTAAATAATCAGTTTTGCTACCTCCCCATATCTCATGGGCATTGTCAGTATGGCCTCCACTATTAGAGTGGTATACTGCATCTATTGGTTTACCATTATAGGTGATTATAAGGCCTTTCGTAGCATCTATAGCCTCATTAATCTTATCATTTTCAGCTGCTTTTCCACCATAAACTTGACAATGGGTATCATCACACAAATCTGCACCTACGTCTTTATGCCTATTATAATTAATGTTGCGGATTGCATAAGTTCTAGCAGCTACAGCCTGTGCTTTTCGGGCTTCTATATGGAAAGATGCAGGCACTTCTCTTGCTACCACTCCATAGAGGTAGTGTTCTAACTCTATATAGTTTATCGTTATAAGCTTGTCCCCATTTTTAGCAAAAGTAATATAGTCCCTATATTCTTTATCTTCTACTTTAATTAGCTTTTCACCATTTCCATTTGAGGTAATTAGCTGATTAGTTTTAAGGGTCATTAATTTTTTGTCGTTATTATCATATAGGGAAATAGAACCATTTCCCTCAAGCTTTACAATTATACTTTTCCCAGTTAATTCTTGTTTCTTAGATACTTTGCCATTATTATCTATTTCATATATGGAAAAACCAGTGGAGCTGTCTAATTTTACCTGTTTAACGTTAGATTGATTTTTAAGCATAATTTTTACATAGGTATCTTTACTATCCTTTGCTACTACCAGATTGCCTATACTAAATGAAGAAATGATAAAAACTAACACTAGAGCCAATATTATATACCTTTTCACATTATTCCCTCCTACCTTCTGAACAAGTTTAAAAGTATTGAAAGTATAATGCTTATAATTATGCTGGAGACTATTGGGAAGAAAAAGGTCACATTACCCCTTCTAATAAAAATATCCCCAGGTAGTTTTCCTAAGCCAAATTTTCCTCCTATGATCATAAACAAACCTATTACAACAAGGACTATTCCAAAGGTTAGAAGCATCCTGCCTAAAGAATCCATTACACCACCCCTTTATTCCTTATTATAGGGAATATTAAAATGTTCGTAGGCTTCCTTTGTAGCCACTCGCCCTCTAGGAGTTCTATTTATGAAATTTATTTGTAGTAAATAGGGTTCATATACATCTTCTATGGTACTTTTTTCCTCACCTATAGTTGCCGATAGGGTATCTATGCCTACAGGCCCTCCATTGAATTTTTCAATAATTGTAAGGATTATCTTCTTATCCACATTATCTAGACCTAATTCATCAACCTCTAGCATTTCAAGCCCTTCCTTAGCCACTTGGGAAGTAATTATACCATTGGCTTTTACTTGAGCATAATCTCTAACCCTTTTTAAGAGCCTGTTGGCTATTCTAGGAGTGCCTCTCGATCTTCTAGCTATCTCCATTGCTCCAGCATCGTCTATTTCTATATTCAATATGTTGGCAGAACGTTTAATTATATTTTGAAGACTTTCATTATCATATAGTTCCAAATTAAGTATTACTCCAAATCTATCCCTTAATGGGGAAGTTAATAGGCCTGCCCTAGTGGTAGCCCCTATTAGTGTAAATCTTGATAAATCCAACCTAATAGACCTAGCACTTGGCCCTTTTCCAATGATAATATCTAAAGCAAAATCTTCCATAGCTGGATATAATATCTCTTCTACAGTCCTATTTAATCTATGAATCTCATCAATAAATAAAACATCATCTTCACTTAAATTGGTAAGTATGCTGGCTAAATCTCCAGCCCTTTCAATGGCAGGACCTGA
This sequence comes from uncultured Bacillota bacterium, assembly GCA_937967955.1. Classification (GTDB taxonomy): domain Bacteria; phylum Bacillota; class Clostridia; order Tissierellales; family Tepidimicrobiaceae; genus JAAYHX01. Next base: position 29,330 of record CALBUB010000070.1, read on the forward strand.
TGTTATTCTTACATTTACCCCCATCTCATTAGCTATTATGTTAGCTAAAGTGGTTTTTCCTAACCCTGGAGGTCCACAAAGTAGCACATGATCTAAAGGCTCTTTCCTCTTTTTAGCAGCTTCTATAAAAATATTTAACTTGTTCTTAACCTTATCTTGACCTATATATTCAGACAGCCATTTAGGTCTTAAAGTAATTTCATTTTCATAATCTTCATTTCTCACCGTATTTGTAACTATACGTTCTTCATCCATTCTAGTCATACTATCAATACCCTTCCTGCTTATTTTGATAATCTCTTAAGAACTTCTCTTATTATGTCTTCAGTATCCATAGTATTTATATCTATTTGTTTAATAATTTGAAGGACTTCTCCTTTTGAATAGCCTAATGTCATTATACCATCTATAGCCAACTGAACGTGATCTTTTTTCTTAATTACATCTACCTCTTCAGAAACTATATTTTCTGGCAATCTATCCTTTAACTCTAAAATTATCCTGTTGGCAGTCTTCTTACCAATTCCAGGGGCTCTACATAATACATCTACTTCATTATTGTGTATTGCATTTACTAGCTGTCCAGGAGTTAATGTAGATAAAATACTAAGTGCAACTTTAGGCCCTATCTTTGACACTAGAAGAAGATTATTAAACATATCTAGTTCTTCTTCTGTAGAAAAGCCATATAAGTAAAGGCCATCTTCTCTAACTGATAAATAGGTATACATGGTAGCCATTTTATAAAGTTCTAAATCCATAAGAGAAGTTCTTGAAGTATATATCCTATATCCAATGCCTCCATTTTCTAATATAACATAATCTTCCTTTATATCAACTAGCTTCCCTTTTATATATTCATACAAAATTATCACCCTTTATTATTTCATTCTAAACATGTCTTTGTAATTTAAACAGCTACTATGACATATGGCTACTGCTAAAGCATCAGCCACATCATCAGGCTTAGGTATCTCTTTTAAATTTAAAAGCACCTTCACCATTTTCTGAACTTGACTTTTGTCTGCTCTACCATAGCCAACTACCGCCTGTTTAACTTGTAAGGGGGTGTATTCGTAAATATCCAATCCTTTGTTTTTTGCACATAATATTTGTACTCCTCTAGCTTGTCCAACTTTTAAAGCTGTTTTTACATTTTTATTAAAAAAAAGCTCTTCCATAGCTAGATCTTCTGGCTTGTATTTTTCTATAAGAGCCGACATTTCATCATATATTCTTTTAAGCCTTTCTGGAAAATCCAAGTTTGAATCAGTGGTTATGGCGCCATAATCTAACACTTTATACTTGTTGCCAACATATTCAATGACTCCATAGCCAACTATAGCTAATCCTGGGTCTATTCCTAATATGATCATTTACTTCACCTACAAATTATATTTATATCAAAATTTTATCAGATTTTTAAAAAAACTAAGTTAGAAAATCTAACTTAGTTACGAAATAAAGTTTTCTAGTACATCTGACAATTCTTCTTCTGAATTTACTACTATACCTTCTTTTAACTTCTTTTGGTCTACTTCCTTTAAAAGAGATATAGGATAATCATTAAATATCTTGTAAACATATCTTTCTCCATTTTCATCTAGCTTATAAATGGCTACTTTGCTATCTGCTTCTCCTATTATGTAATGATTAGGACAAAGATGGTTTCTCTCTTCTACTAAACGGATTTCTTTACTTGAAAAAGACAATATCTTCACATTAGGAAAATTTTCTTTTAGATATTCCCTATATTGCTCTTCTGTCATATTAATAATTATATCATCTAATTCAGCTATTTTGGTTATAGTATGATTACATTCCTTATAATTTATTTCTACCTCAATTACTGTATTGGGCGAAATCCTATCTTCTTCCTGTACTATTTCTATTTCATCAATATGGGTGTTTTCTTCAGCTGTAAAAGGATCTTCTTTGATTCTTTTCATCATATTATATCCAAATATAAAACTTCCTAGGAACAACACAAAGCAAAATAGAAATATGAGCAAACCTCTGTTAATCCTCAAAAATATCCCTCCAATACTTTCTAGAGAGATATTTTTGCCACTTCTAAAAAAAATATACAAAAAAATAAAATATTGTTTATGAATATCTATTTAAAACCCTATCATTAATCCCAAACCAATAGGCCTCCTTGTAAGTGTTTATCATGTTTTTCTTTACAACTTTCATTATAGTCCTATATATTTTGTTCAACTCTTTTACAGACAGCATAGTTCCCTCTTCTTTTATATCTAATTTTTTAGTGGTATACTCTATAGTCATCTGTTTGTCTATGTATGAGTTTAAATTATATACCTTCTTTTTAACTACTTTTTCACAGTATTTATGTATAAAATCATTTATACCATTTGTATTTTCTTCTCTTGAATCTATTTCTTGGCTTATCTCCTTCATTATTTTTTGTATATCTTTAGAAGATGTATCGTAATGGAATAAAAATTTTCTACCATAAACTTCCTCTAAAGAATAGTGTTTAATAGCTATATCTTCCAAAGGGTTGACCCATTTTTTCTCATAATATCCATCCTTATAACCTATTAAATACAAGGTTAATTCCAATCTATCTATATCCTCGTGGATTAACATAGATAAGTTATTGGAAACCAATTGCCTATTTCTCCTGGGAAATAGAACCATCTTTATTCTCTTCTTTATTTCTTTAATGCAGCGATATTTAGGATAAAGATTAGTCATTTGTATTTCAACATCATATAGATTTAGGAGGATATGTATGGAGTTTATGTCATTATTGTACAAAAAATTATAAATTAGTCCTTGGTATATATTAGTTAGTTCACCTTTTGCTATAACCAAATCTAATCCCTCCCATTAGCAATTGTTTCCAATAACTTCTATAAATAAACCACTAATTTTCTTTTTTGCTAGATAGCTCCTCTATTATACTACAGGGGCCAAACCCTAGACAAAAAAATTAAACATTTTTAATGATTATAAAGTCAAAAAGAAGCATTGAAGCAAATTCAATGCTTTCAAAATAGGACTAAAGAATTATTTTTTTCTCTTTTGTAGAATATCTAGTATCTCATCATAAGCCATACCTGGTGAAAGCTTATAACTTCCAACTCTAAATCTTTTATCTAGACCTTTTTCTTTAACATATTTTATAAAGCTATCCTTATCCTCTATTATTCCAGCCTCCTGTAAATTATTAGCAATCCTTCCTAAGTAATCCCCTTTTTTAATTACAAATTGGACTTCCTTAGTATCAGTTTCTGGAGCTTTTTCATCCCCTACAGGCTTCTCCACTTTAATAGCCTCTTTTAAAAAGACCATACCTAACTCTTCAGCTTTTCGGATTATCTCTTCTTGGCTATACTCCTTATATTCCACTTTTGGATAAAGGCTGTAGACAATATTCGTCATCAATATGCCTATTCCAATCCCTAGCAATAAATATGGAATTTTTTGTCTAAAAAACATCCCCATACTCCTCTGTCTTTTGATTATATTTTACAATATTTTTGGCTTAAAGTAAAAAGATATTATTCTCCTGACACTCTTTAATAATTGAATCTGTCCAAATAGATGCCTGTACCTCTCCAATATGTCTTTTTTCTAAAAAAAACATACAAATTCTTGATTGACCAATCCCACCACCAATAGTGTAGGGCAGTTTTCCTTCCATGAGCATCCTATGATAAGTTAATTCCAGCCTATCTAGTGCCTTTGCTTCTTCTAGCTGCTTTTTCAAAGAAATTTCATCCACTCTAATACCCATGCTAGAAAGTTCCAAAGCTTCATTTATAAATGGAGCCCAAAAGATTATATCCCCATTTAATTCCCAATCGTCATAATCAGGAGACCTAACATCATGGGGCTTTCCGCCTCTTAATTTTCTTCCTATTTTCATCAAGAATACAGCCTTATATTTTTTACAGATTAAATTTTCCCTTTCCTTTGGACTTTTATCTGGATAAAGGTCTTCTAACTCCTGAGATGTGATAAACTTAATCTTCTCTGGCAATTTATTACTAAATATAGGATATCTACTATTTATCATTCTCTCAGTTGCTTTAAATACATCATAGATTTCTTCAACAGTTTTCTTTAGATAAAATTCATTTCTATCCTCTTTAGATATGACTTTTTCCCAGTCCCACTGATCTACATATATAGAGTGGGTATGGTCTAAAACTTCATCTGGCCTTATAGCATTCATATCTGTATAAAGGCCTTCTTCCACATTAAAACCATAAGTTTTAAGGGCCATCCTTTTCCATTTGGCTAAAGATTGAACTATCTCTGCTTTAATATTGTATTTTCTTAAGGTAAAAGTTACTGCTTTTTCTACTCCTGTTAAATTATCATTTAAGCCAGTTTCTGGCCTTACAAACAAAGGGGCAGACACCCTTATTAAGTTTAATTTTTTAGCCAACTCCCTTTCGAAATAATCCTTAATTAACTTAATGGCTATTTGAGTCTCTTTAATGTCCAATTGTTCCATCCTCCTGATATCTAAGTTTTCCATTTTATAACCTCCCAAAAAATAAAAATTCCTTTCATCCAAAGGACGAAAGGTTATCTTCCGCGGTGCCACCTTTATTAGCAAAAGCGCTCCCTCTTACCAGTACAATAATTATACTGTATAGTTGATAACGGACTATACCCGTCTAAGCCTACTCTTTGATTTAACTCAAATTTCGGTTAGCTGCTCCAGGATGTTCTTCGTCATTAATTCCGTGTTGGCTCCCACCAGCCGCCAACTCTCTGAAACTTCCTTAATGACTACTCTTCCTTTCATTGCTTTTGACTTTTATTTTAATAATGAATTATATTCTACTTGAACACATTTGTCAAGGGACAATATTTATATTTATATTACTAAATAATGTGTTTTTTATACTCTTTTGATAAAATTTTTTATAATAGTTTTTCCTTATTTCTCAGATTATGTATAAAAATTCAGATTATGTATAAAAATAATGATAATACAAGTTTATTTATATAGAAATTGTCAATAATATTAACAGGATAAATTTGTTTAAATAACATATATACTGGGTATTTAAAATCACACATACACATTTTTAAACAGCTAAGGAGGAATTTGTATGAGAAAACTAGGACTTTTACCTAAATTGATTATTGCAATAGTTTTAGGTATAGTAGTAGGAAGTTTTGGACCTGAAGGATTAGTTCGTATATTGGCTACTTTCAATGGCCTATTTGGAAACTTCCTTTCCTTTAGTATTCCTTTAATAATATTAGGTTTTGTTGCACCTGGTATTGGAGAATTAGGAGCAAAAGCAGGAAAGCTATTGGCTATTACTGCTGGCATTGCTTATGTTTCCACTATATTAGCTGGAAGTTTAGCATATTTTGTAGCTTCCATAGTGCTACCTATGATATTAGCTGGAGAAAGCCTAAATGTAAATCCAGCTAATCCAGAAGAAGCACTATTATCTCCTTATTTCACAGTAGAAATGCCTCCTATATTTGATGTGATGACAGCTTTACTAATAGCCTTTACCATAGGTTTAGGTATTGCCTCTATTAAAGGAAATACAATTAAAAATTTTATGGAAGAATTTCAAGCCATAATAGAAAAACTCATATCAAAGATAATAATTCCATTACTTCCCTTCCATATACTGGGGATATTTGCCAATATGACCTATGCAGGACAAGTAGCAACTATACTATCAGTCTTTTCTAAAGTATTCGTAATGGTGATTTTACTCCATATTACTGTTTTAATTATACAATTTATTATTGGTGGAACTTTTGCGGGAGGTAATCCTTTTAGACTATTAAGAAATATGATTCCAGCTTATTTTACAGCTTTAGGAACCCAATCTTCAGCAGCCACTATTCCAGTTACCCTTAAACAAACTAAAGAAAATGGAGTACAGGATGAAATAGCAGATTTTGTAATTCCCCTATGTGCTACCATCCATCTGTCTGGAAGTACCATTACTTTGGTAAGCTGTTCCATGGCTATAATGATGCTTAACAATATGACCACTAGTTTTACAATCATGTTTCCCTTTATATTGATGCTAGGTATAACTATGGTGGCTGCACCTGGAGTACCTGGTGGCGCAGTAGTAGCTGCATTAGGAATATTAGAGTCGATACTTGGCTTCCCACAAGCTTTACTTTCATTGACGATTGCTCTATATGTAGCTCAGGATAGCTTTGGTACAGCCACAAATGTTACTGGAGATTGTGCCATAGCCCTTATGGTAAATAGGATTTCAGGCTATAAGCTCAATAAATAAGGATAAGCTAAAAGGCATGGTCTAATCCATGCCTTTATCTATTAATCTATTAAAAAGCTTTTCTATATGCTTTCTCCTCTTTTCTGTTTCCTCCTCATCTACTATAAATTTATCATCTTTAAATATAACTACATCCCCTTCTTTTAGCTCTTTAGGAAAAAGGGCTCTATCAAAAACCTTTATATTTCTATCCTCCATTTCTACTACTACTTTGCTACCTTCAAATCTATCAACAATACCCTTCATATTATCCCTCCTATTTAATACAACGGGAATGGGGCTTATATCCCAAATCCAATGCCTCTTTTAGAGAATAAAATACCTGCTGGTTTTCTTTTCTTGGCAAAGATGTACAGTCTTCAGAATGGACTATTTTAGTATTTTTATTGCCTATGTATATGATATCCTCTTGTTTATTAGCTTCTATCATATCTACATTTTCAATTGTTATATCTTTTCCATTAGCTTTAATGACTATATCCCCTAATTCATCGGTCCTCAATATTTTTGTTCCAATGGCATTCAATCTCTCCATAACTTCCTTGTGAGGATGGCCATAAGGATTGTCCTTTCCTAAACTTATAACTGAATAGTCTGGTTCCACTTCTTCTAAAAATTCTATTGTTGATGAGGTATTGCTGCCATGATGGGCTACTTTTAATACATTTGCTTTGATTTCTAAGCCTTCTTCTACCAAATCCATCTCTGCTTCCCTTTCAATGTCCCCAGTAAATAAAAAGGAGTTTTCTCCATATTCTATTTTTGTTACAATAGAAAAATCATTAGTATTAGAATAGCTATCTTTCAAGGGCCCCAAAGTTACAAACTTTAAGTTTTCATCATCTATAATAGTTTTAAAACCTTCCACTATAGTTATTTTTAATCCCTTATTTTCTATTTCAGTTAATAATTCCTCAAATATCTTTGTATTTGCAGTTTTATTTGGCATATATATTTTTCCTATTTCAAAATTCCTTATTACTTCCGGTAATCCTCCTATATGATCTTCATGGGGATGGGTAGCTATTAGATAATCAAGCCTTTTTAAACCTAAGCTCTTTATATAACCGACTACCTTTTCACCAGCTTCCCTGGTTCCTCCATCGATTAAGGCTACTTTATCTTCTGGAAACTGGATTAATATACTATCTCCTTGGCCTACATCTATGTAATGGACAAACAGTTCCTTTTCTATTTCTGGCATACTAGCTTCATTACTTAAATCACCAGCACATCCTGTTAAAAGGGAACAAACTATTAGTACAGCTATTAATACAGTTTTATTCAGCAACTTTTTCATGTAAATTCCTCCTTATAGTCAATTGCAAAAAACTAAATCTTTATGTATAAAAAAATCCTTCTTATAGCTATACAGTATAAGAAGGATTAAAATTCAAAAGCAAAATACCTATAAGCTTCTTGATTATACGCTTTGGCTGTATCTATAATAAAATAAGCTATTCTTAAGCTTAATGATAGGGCATAGTTTAAATCATTTGCAAAGCCAGGGTTTTGAGAATATTCTTTTATAACTTCTTCAATGAATTGTTTTATAATGACTTTTAGTTTAATTACCCTTTCTTTAAATATATCAATTTCACTAACTGTTATTACATTCTTCTTGAAATCGTGGTATATAGCGTATTCATTCAGCTTTGCTTCATAATTTATGTGTTTCATCATATTTGTTCTAAAAGTCCATCTTTCAGCATGGGGTAAACAAACAAAATCACTTAAATAATGGGATACAACTCCTAATTTATAGCTTAAAACTTTTAAAATTAAAGGGTCGATTATACCATTAAAATCGCACAGTCTACAGATAAAAATTAACTTTACTATTTCGTTCGCTACAAAATCTAAACTTTCCTTCTTATAGTGTCTATGAAATCTATATTTAGGTAGTATATCAGGAGATATGGCACCCCACAAAAGTTTCTTTTCATCTAATTCTATACCATAAATATCCAATATGTTTTGATGAATATTTTTTCCTATTATTCTGTGAGTTTCTTTAAAAATTTTAAACACGCCCTTTTCTCTTGTGTAATTAATAATACTATATGATGGTAAACTAAATATAGCAAAAAGTCAATATTTAAATACTGGTAGTATTATCTGCTATTTGTTAAACCTTGAATTTAGTTCCTTTTCATATATTTCGTAGTTATCCCTGCTAAATAAAACAAAATGGATCTCATCGATTCCACCAATCTCATCAATAAATTTAAGGACTGCATCTACAGCTATTTGGCAAGCTTCTTCTTTAGGATAACCGTAGGCACCTGTTGAAATAGATGGAAAAGCTATGGTCTTTAAATTGTATTCATTGGCCAATTTTAATGAGTTATAATATGCATTATGTAAAAGTTGGGCTTCGTTATGATTCCCTCCCTTGTAGATTGGGCCTACCGTGTGGATCACATATTTACTTGGCATATTTCCTGCAGTAGTAATTCTAGCTTCTCCTGTAGGACAACCTCCTATTTTTTTACACTGTTCTAAAATAGCTGGTCCTCCTGCCCTATGGATTGCCCCATCAACTCCTCCTCCACCAAGTAAAGTATTGTTAGCTGCATTTACAACAGCATCTACCTTCATAGTAGTAATATCCCCTTCTACTAAATAGAGCTTTGTTCCCTTATATTCATACATAAGAATTCCTCCTTTAATTAAAATTTATTGTGTTGGATATTGCAGGCCACACTTCACCTTTTTCAAAGCCTTTTCTCCAAGAAGCTATGCCTGCCAGTTGGTATTTATTTACCAAGGAAGCCTTCAACTGTAAAGATTCAGTATCTTCAAGCCATATCTTATAAGTTATACCATCCTTAGACACTTCTCCATAGTATTGGCCACTTTCCTCTTCCCAAATTAATTCCACATTGTTTTCCTCTATAAAACTATTAACCTCATCCATAGAAAGAGCTTTAGACGATACTTCTTCCTTACCATCTATATGCCTTATAGTCCAAAGCCTTGAATAAAAGGGAACCCCTAGTATGAGCTTTTCATTAGGAACTTCTTTTAATACGGCTTGTAAGCTTTCCTCCACCCAACTATATTGAGCAACACTACCTTCTACAGGGCTAGTTGACCAATGCTGATCATATGCCATAAGTATTATATAATCAACAGTTTCAGAAAGCCTCTTTCTATCATAACACTGGGACCAGTTTTCAGACACAGAAATAGGGGTTACATCCATAGATACTACCATGCCTTTTTCCTTAAAAACAGGATATAATTCTCTCACAAATTGGGTTAGTAGCTCCTTATCCTTCATATAGACGTTTTCGAAGTCAATATTAATGCCATCTACCCCATACACATCATATATCTTCGCTATTTTTTCAATCAATTCCTGCCTTTTATTACTACTTGCTAGCAATTTGCTAGTCAACTCTGGGTCAAAATTATTATTAATAAGGGGCCATACTTGATAGCCATAATTTTTATAGGCAGATACATACTCCTGATTGCCCTTGTCCAATATATCCCCTTCTTCACTTACTATAGAAAACCAGGTGGGAGATACTACATTGACTCCATATATTGGTTCTATGCTTTCTATAGATACCATCTTTGTATGTACATAATCCCAAGTTAGATTTATTCTTTCTTTACTATTGTTAGTTCCTTCACCTATTGCCTTATTTGTACCAGCAGTATTATTTATAAGATCTACTTTTAAATAAACCTTCTCCATATACCCTATAATTCCATCATTAGTTCTAACCTTATACCAATCCTTATATTCCTCAAATACCAAAAGTTCTGTATTCACAGCCACATCTTTAAGGAGGATTGGAGCTTTTTTACTAAAGCTAAATCTAATGTCACCGCCCTCTTGAACTACCACTCCAATTAAATGGTTATGAGCCTGTTTGTTTACGACTATAGCATTTGTCTCTTCCCAATGAGTAATTTCTAAATTATAGTAAATATAAAGTACTTCTTCAGGTATGTAGATTTTATTATCAACCTTCTTTATTGGATAGTTTAAGTAAAATTTCTTATGGTTTATGCTAGCCTCTTTATGGTTTATAGTGCACCTTAGCACTCTTTGGTCATCTGTAAATATGACCATTTCCTCATTTTCATCATAGAACAAGTTTGGATCAACATGTTCCTTTATTATGTCATAAGAAATATAAATAGTTTCTCCATCTAAAATTACTGAATCACTATCTGTATATACTTTATCTGCTATAACTAAATAAGGTTCTTCTGATATAGATATGACTTGTTCATTAGGCTGTTGATAAAGCCCTATGGCTATTAGTAAAACTAGTAATACTCCAATAGCTACAGCAATGGTATTTTTCATTTCTTTTCCCCTTTTTCAATTTTCTAACTTATTATATCATACTTGTACAATTAAAAAAATAGAACCCTGTAACAATAAAGTTACAAGGTCCTACATAATATCAGTTGCTTAACTGCAAATCTATAGTTTTTCTACCTTCTAATATGTCCATAAATTCTTCACCAGTAATAGTTTCTTTTTCTAGCAAATATTTAGCTAATTCATGGAGTTTTGTCATGTTTTCTTTTAATATCTCAATAGCCTTACTGTGAGCAGCCTTAATTATTTTCAATACCTCTTCATCTACTTTTGCAGCCGTTGTTTCTGAACACATTAGGGAAGTATCTCCACCAAGATATCTATTGTTTACCGTTTCTAATGCCATCATGTCAAACTTTTCACTCATTCCTAATCTTGTTACCATAGCTCTAGCCAGTTTAGTTGCCATTTCAATATCATTAGATGCACCAGAGGTGATAGTGTTAAATATAAGCTCTTCAGCAGCCCTACCACCAGTGTATGTGACTATTTTGGCAAAGGCCTGTTCTTTGCTTATGAGCAATTGCTCCCCTTCATCTATCTGCATTGTATAGCCTAACGCACCTGAAGTTCTTGGTACAATAGTTATCTTATGGACAGGTTGTGAATTCTCCTGCTTTGCTGCCACAATGGCATGTCCAATCTCGTGGTAAGCAATTATCAATTTATCCTTCATTGCAATAACCTTGTTCTTTCTTTGCTGACCTGCAATTATAATCTCTACAGCTTCTTCCAAATCTTTTTGTAAAACCTTCTTCCTTCCATCCTTCACTGCCAGTATAGCAGCCTCATTAATTATATTGGCTAAATCAGCACCTGAGGCCCCAGATGTAGACCTGGCTATAGTGTTTAAATCCACATTGCTATCAATTTTAACTTTCTTAGCATGAACCTTTAATATAGCCTCTCTCCCCTGTAAGTCTGGTAATTCAACATGTACTCTTCTGTCAAATCTTCCAGGTCTTAGAAGGGCCTTATCTAATATATCTGGTCGATTAGTAGCAGCTAAAATTATAACACCCTTGCTGCTATCAAAACCATCCATTTCTGCTAATAGCTGATTTAATGTCTGCTCCCTTTCATCATTACCTCCTATACCACTTCCATCCCTTCTCTTACCTATGGTATCTATTTCATCAATAAATACTATACAAGGTGCTTTTGCTTGGGCTTCCTTAAACAGATCCCTAACTCTTGCAGCACCTAGCCCTACAAACATCTCCACAAATTCAGAACCGGATATAGAAAAGAAAGGTACTCCTGCTTCACCTGCAACAGCTCTGGCAAGTAATGTCTTACCAGTTCCTGGGGGCCCTACCAACAATACACCTTTTGGTAACTTAGCACCTATTTCATTATATTTTTTTGGATCATGGAGAAAGTCAACAATCTCCTGTAAGGCTTCCTTTGCTTCATCTTGTCCCGCTACATCATCAAAAGTAACACCCGTTTGGGCTTTAACATAAAATTTTGCATTACTCTTGCCAAATTTTAAAGCACCAGCACCTCCCATAGAATCGGAAAGTTGCTTAGACAATAGTCTGCCCACTACAACAAATATAGCTATTGGAACTACCCAACCTAAAAGCAAACTAACTATAGGAGAAATTTCTTTAGGTGTAATAACCTTTATGTCTACTCCTGCCTTAAGCAGCCTGTTAGTTAATTCTAAATCAGGCATCATTCCAGTAAAGTATATATTATCATCGCTCTTATCTTTAGGAGTAAATATTATTTTGTTTTCATCTATTTCTACACTTTCTATTTGTCCATTTTCCAGCATGTATATAAATTGGTTATATTTAACTTCCTTTGGTTGCCTATTAAACCAACTTGGAAAAACCTTCATATTTAGTACTACTAGTACAATCAATGCTATAGCATAAAAAAGCAGCATTTGTTTTTTAGGATATTTTCCTTTATTTCTTTTCTTCATCTAAAATATCTCACCTCATTTATAGTAAATGTTACACTTGTCTCACTTCATAGTTTGTATTATAATAACTATTAATTCCAAAGTCAAGAATATGAATAAAAATATACAAATAAGGAGATATGTCACATGTTTAGTAGAAAAATAACTTCCAATCCCATTGCAATAAGGTCCCAAAAGTGGATATGCAATGCTTTAATGGAGTTAATGAGAGAAAAGCCTTACAATAAAATCACAATTACTGAAATTTGTAATAAGGCCAAGCTGGTTAGGGAAACCTTTTATAGAAATTTTTCTTCCAAAGATGCAGTAGTTAAATATTGTTTAGAGTTGAAATTTAATGATTTTCTTAATAGCCTATTAGTAGAAAAAAATAATTTAAGCCTTTATGACATGGGACTATACTATTTTACTTACTGCAAAGAAGAAAGGGAATTTTTAAAAATATTGATTGATAATAAATTAGTAAATATAATATTAGAAAATTTTAGTGAACAATTAAGCTTAATAATAGATAAGTTAATCAAAAAGGAAGAAAGTGTACAAGTTAAAAATTATATAATAGCCATGTATGCTGGAGCTATTACTTCTTTACTAATCAAATGGATATTAAATGACTGTAAAGAACCTCCAGAAGAAATGGCTCGGATTATAACCGAATATGGACCAATCAGTATATGTAAATAACAGCTTTTAGCTAATTAGGAGGATGGAAATTGAAATATTCAAACATAGTTAAGGGTACTTTTATAGACAGGCCTAATAGATTTATAGCCAATGTTTTAATTGATGGGAAAGTGGAAAAAGTTCATGTTAAAAATACAGGTAGGTGTAAAGAAATACTCACTAAGGGTACAACAGTCTATTTAGAAAAATCTAATAATCCAAACAGAAAAACTAAATATTCCCTAATTTCTGCCTATAAGGGAAGGATGTTAATAAATATTGATTCCCAAGTTCCAAATGAAGTAGTTTACTCTAGTATTAGTTCAAACAAGATACCAGAATTAACAGATGTAGACTTATTGAAAAAGGAAGTAAAATATAATAACTCAAGATTCGACCTATACTACGAGAAAAAGGGACAAAAAGGCTTTATAGAAGTTAAAGGAGTTACTTTAGAAATAGATGGCATATCTATGTTTCCTGATGCCCCTACTGAAAGAGGTACAAAACATATTTTAGAAATGCTCAAAGCCAAAAAAGGAGGCTATGATAACTTCATATTTTTTCTAATACAGATGCCAGATATTAAATATTTTAGGCCTAATGAAGAAATGGATCCAAAATTTTCAGAAGCCCTCATAAAAGCAAAAGAAGGCGGAGTTAATATATTAGCATATAATTGCAGGGTTACAAAGGACCAGATTGAACTGGCTAATAGGGTAGAATTATTATTTTAAGATTTAAGACTATCATTTATGATAAAATTAGATATGAGTATATATTAATATTACAAGGTTGAGAATTCTCTCAACCTTCTACTTGCCTATTTTTTTGATAAAGGATCTGATAAGGCTTCATAACCACCCATGGCAGATGTAGTAATTATCATGGCATTAATTATCTTCAGTGCTATTGCTTGCACACTAAAATCTTTATCTCCAAATATAAAAGTCAAAATAAGAGCCACTACAAAAACGTATATCCTTATAAATACATCTGGAAGTTTCTTCTTTAAAAAAGGCTTTGTAAACTGGACTATTAAAGAAGTGGCTGCAACTAAACCAATAAATGTAGTTAAGGTCTCAGGAGTCATGAAATCGTCAAACATCTCCTACCCTCCTTTGTTCTAAAATTATCGTTATTCTATTGTATTATATTTAAAGGCTACTCTATGCATCTTATTTTCAATATAAATTTAATTTAGCTAATTATTTCATTTAAATTGTTGTACTTTTTTTAATATTAACATTTATTCACCTTTTTTTCTTGACAACAAAAATAGGTAGATATATGATAATATTTAGAAATTCTAAATACTTTAGGAGGGATAAGATTGGAAAACAACTCAATAGGCAAAAAGTTACAGGAAGCTTTAACCCACAAATGGAAAAATGTCTGGGAATATGTAGATGATGAAGAAAGGAATAAAATATTTGAAATTAATGAGGAGTATAAAAGCTTTTTAGATAAAGCTAAAACCGAAAGGGAAGCTGTTAAGGAAATTATCAATATGGCCACTGAAAATGGCTATATTTCCTTAGAGGAAGTTATAGAAAAAGGAATAAGGCCTACTCCAGGAATGAAAATATATGCAAATAATAAGGATAAGTCTATTGTTTTATTTGTAATTGGAAAGGAAAAACTTGAAAAAGGAATGCATATTGTAGGTTCCCACTTAGATTCACCTAGATTAGATCTAAAACAATTCCCCCTATATGAAGAAGAAGCCTTAGCCCTACTTAAAACCCATTATTATGGCGGCATTAAAAAATATCAATGGGTTACTTTACCCTTAGCACTACACGGTGTGGTTATCAATGACAAAGGGGAAAAGATAGAAGTTGTTATAGGGGAAGATGAAAAGGAGCCTGTATTTTTCATAACAGACCTATTACCCCACCTGGGTAAAGACCAAATGGAGAAGAAGATGAGTGAAGGTATAACTGGAGAAGGCTTAAATATCCTAGTAGGCAGCATACCTTACAATGATAAGGATATAAATGAAAAAGTAAAATTAAATATACTCAAAATATTAAACGACAAATATGGAATAAAGGAAGAAGATTTCACTACAGCCGAATTCCAAGCAGTTCCTGCTGGAAAATCAAGAGATGTGGGATTGGATAGAAGTATGGTTGCAGGCTATGGTCAAGATGATAGGGTTTGTGCCTTTACATCTTTAAGGGCTATACTAGATGTAGAAAGTCCAAATAAAACTGCTGTTGCCCTATTTGTAGATAAAGAAGAAATAGGCAGTGTAGGAAACACCAGCATGGAGTCAAAATTCTTTGAATATGTAGTATCAGA
>CALBUB010000071.1 GCA_937967955.1 uncultured Bacillota bacterium
TGCAAAAGGTGAAATCATTTACGTGGGAAAAGCCGTTAATTTAAAAAATAGAGTAAGACAATATTTCCAAGCCTCTAGAAACAAATCTCCGAAAGTAAATGCTATGGTTAAGCATATACAGGAGTTTGAATATATAATAGTTGATAATGAGGTTGAAGCCCTAATATTAGAGGCTAACCTTATTAAAAAGCATAGACCTAAGTATAACATACTATTAAGGGACGATAAAACTTATCCCTATATAAAGGTTACCAACGAAAGATACCCTAGGGTTATAAAAACAAGAAGGGTATTGAAAGATGGAGCTAAATACTTTGGTCCTTATCCTAATGTTAATGCTGTAAATGATACCCTAGATATTATTAGAAGTTTATACCCTATAAGGACTTGCAAGATAAATTTTGATAAAAAGACTAAAAAAACCCACAGACCATGTCTAAACTATTATATAGGAAGATGCTTAGGCCCTTGTAGGGGAGATGTAGACCATGATAAGTATATGGAGATGATTGACGAAATAGTAATGTTCTTAAGCGGTAAAGAAGACAAGTTAATCGAAATAATTGAAGAAAAGATGAAAAAGGCTTCTGAAAATTTAGATTTTGAAAGTGCTGCTAAATATAGGGATCAAATCAATTCACTAAAGCTCATATTGGAAAAACAAAAGGTAGTTAGCTCTAATATAGCAGATCAGGATATCATAGGTATGGCAAGGGGTATAGAAGATGTTTGTATCCAAGTGTTTTTCATTAGAAGTGGAAAAATAATGGGAAGGGAACATTTCATAATAGCTGATACCTTTGAAGAGGATAGGAAGGAAATATTAAGCTCATTTATTAAGCAGTTTTACTTAGGCACAGCCTATGTACCTAAGGAGATTTTTATAGAAGAAGAGATAGAAGATATGGAGGCTGTAGCCAAATGGTTAAGTGAAAAAAGAGGTAATAAGGTAACTATAAAGGTACCTAAAAGGGGAGAAAAATCCCAGCTTATGGAAATGGTTAAGAAAAATGCAATGGATATGTTAAACCAATATGGAGATAGGTTGCTAAAAGAAAAGGAGAAAAATGAAAATACATTGGTCAGCTTACAAAAGATCCTAGGTTTGGATAAAATACCTAATAGAATTGAAGCATTCGATATATCCAATATTTCGGGAGTATATTCTGTTGGTTCTATGGTAGTATTTGAAAATGGGATACCTAAGAAAAGTGATTATAGACGCTTTAGAATAAAGACTACTACCATTCCTGACGATTATAAGAGCATGAAGGAGATTATAAGAAGGAGATTTGTAAGAGGTCTAAAGGAAAAGGAATTAGTGAAGGATAATCAAATAAGTTTAGAGGGCTTTTCTGTCTTTCCTGATTTAGTTATGGTAGATGGAGGAAAAGGGCAAGTAAATGCAGCATTAGAAGTATTAGAGGAGCTAAATTTAGAAATACCTGTATGCGGCTTAGTAAAGGATGATTTTCATAAGACAAGAGGTATTATCTATAATAACAAGGAAATCCAACTTGATAAGGATAGTTTAGAGTTCAAACTAGTATACAGGATACAGGAAGAAGCCCATAGATTTGCTATTTCTTACCATAGGAGTCTTCGAAGTAAGGAGATGCTAAAATCTGAGCTAGATGAGATAAAAGGCATTGGTAAAAAGAGGAAAGCTGCTCTTCTGAAACATTTTAAAACAATAGATAATATAAAGAAGGCCTCTATAGAAGAGTTGGCCCAGGTAGAAGGAATGAATAGGAGAGTTGCTGAAGATTTATATAATTATTTTAGGAATAACAAGGGGAGATAGCCATGGAATATGTTACATTAGATAGATTGATAGAAGAATTAGACTTAGACGTAATATATGGCTCTGATAAGCTGGAAGAAATAAAAGTATGTGCAAGTGAAGTAAATCGACCAGGCTTACAGCTAGCCGGCTACTTTGATACATTTGCCTATGATAGGCTTCAGGTAATAGGAAAGACCGAGTGGCATTATTGTAATAGTTTGGAGGAAAAACTCCGTTTTGAAAGGTTTAAGAAGATTTTTTCTTATCCTATACCTGCTTTAATTTTTGCCAGGGGTCTGCCAATTTTTTCTGAAGTAATCCAATTGGCTAAAGAATACAATAGGACTATACTTTCTACTAATCTTTCTACTGCTAAGTTGGAAAATTCCATAATCAACTATTTAGATTTTGCCCTTGCTCCCTCTACAGTAGTACATGGGGTATTTATAGAAGTTTTTGGTTTGGGAGTCCTTATAATAGGTGAAAGTGGAGTAGGAAAAAGTGAGACTGCATTAGAATTAGTGCAAAGGGGTCACAGACTTATAGCAGATGACGTGGTTGAAATAAAAAAGGTAGATGGTAGGTTAAGGGGAGAGGCACCAGAGTTGATCAAATATTTCATGGAAGTTCGTGGAATAGGTATTCTTAATATTGAAAGATTGTTTGGAGTAGGTGCAATTAAAGGCTATGAATATATAGATTTAGTTATAGAATTAGAATTTTGGGATGAAAATAAAGAATATGATAGAGTAGGGCTAGATGAAGATTATTATGAACTATTAGATGAGAAAGTGCCTAAGCTGTTAATACCTGTAAGGCCTGGAAGGAATATTGCCATGATTGTGGAGGTAGCAGCTAGAAACTTAAGACAGAAAAAGTTAGGTTATAATGCTGCATTAGATTTAGACAATAAGATAAGAGAACAAAGTATAAGGAGAATACAAAGACGACAAAAAGAGACACAGTTAGAATAGCTTTACATATGGTCAGTTAATTAAAAATATTTTTTGCTGTGTTGACATTATATCCTTTGTTTAATATACTGGTAATATGCTGTAATTGGCTTTATTTCAAATCTTATCCCCTATTAATAAGAATTCTATGCTTGCTTTTTTATGGCTTTAGGACTGGTCATGCGCTTCAAAAGGACTGCTAAACCTCATATCTATTTCTATATGTCAGAATCTGCATGTATTTTTCAAAATCGCAAGATAACTGGCAGCTGTTATAGATTGTTAAATGTCATTGACATCTAGAAATGTACAGGAGGGTAGATTAATTTGTCATTAGGTGCTAAGATTAGAGAAGTTCGACAAAAAGCTAAATTAACCCTTAATGATTTAGCTAGTAAAACTGGCTTAACTGCTAGTTACATATCCCAAGTTGAAAGAGGTTTAATAGATCCTTCTATTTCCTCATTGAGAAGGATATCGGCTGCTTTAGAGGTTCCTCTATACGTTTTTTTAACAGATGAAATGGAACAGCAGCATGTTCTAGTACGTGCTAATGAAAGAATAAAGCTTAACCTTCCACAAAGTAATATTACATATGAGTTTATTACACCTGGGATATCGGAAACAAAAATAAGATCTAAAATGGAGATTATATATTTGAGATTGAAGGCAAAAAGTTGGAGTAGTGATAAGCCTTTTATTCATGAAGCCGATGAATGTATCTTTTTAATTGATGGTAAGTTAAATGTAGAGCTAGGAACAGAAGTATATACTCTTAATGAAGGAGATAGCATATATATTCAAGAAAATATTCCTCATAGATTTTATAATGCTGGAGATAAAACGGCAACCTTTATAAGTGTTATGTGTCCAGCTATATATTAATTACTAAGTAGGAAAGCAATTTAATAAAACTTATGTAACTTATATGCATGGTTCTATTTAGAGGAGCCATGCTTTTTTATTTTTATAGGCTTTTTTTATGCTTTCAATTTAATAACAATTGTCTAAAAGGCCCATCATTCTTTGTAAATTTAGCTTTTCTCAATAAAAAAATCCCTTGATAGATAATTCCCATAACAAATATAATTTTCAGAAATAATTTTTTTATCAAAAAAGATTTACAATACTTTTTATACAATATATTCATTAATGAATAATTAAAAAATTAATTTAAATTTAATTAAATTATGCTTAACAAAAAAACAATTCATACTTAAAAATCAATCATAGGGGGATAGCCAGTCCTAAAGTTTTAAATCTAATAAAAATATAAAAGGAGGAAGAGGATATGAAAGGAGAAAAATACACCAAAATATCAATAGTAGGAGCAGGGGCAGTAGGTGCTACAAGTGCATATGCCATAACAATGGCTGGCCTTGCCAACGAACTAGTATTGGTAGACATAAATAGAGACAAAACACAGGGGGAAGCACTAGATTTAAACCATGGGGCAGCTTTTATTGAACCAGTAAAAGTAATAGCTGGAGATTATGAAGACACTAAAGACTCAGATATAGTCATCATTACAGCTGGAGTAGCTCAAAAACCAGGGGGAGAAACTAGATTACAACTTACAAAGAGAAATGTAGACATATTTAAAGCAATAATACCAGAAGTTGTTAAATACAGTCCCGATTGTATTTTATTAGTAGTTTCCAATCCAGTAGATATACTAAGTTATGTTGCTTATGCCTTATCAGGTTTCCCAAAAGAAAGGGTAATTGGCTCTGGTACTGTTTTAGATACTTCAAGACTTAAATACGAAATAAGCAGTAGATTCAATGTAGATGCTAGGGATGTTATAACTTATATACTAGGAGAACATGGGGACACAAGTTTTCCAGCTTGGAGCTTAACTAACATAAATGGTATAAGAATAGATGAATACGCTAAATTGTCCAATATAGATTATAATGAAGAATTTAGAAATAGCCTTCATGAAAACGTTAAAAATGCTGCTTATGAAATTATCAATAAAAAGGGAGCAACTTATTATGCAATAGGCTTGTCTGTAGCGCACATAGTTGAATCTATTTTAAGAGATAAAAAATGTATATTACCAGTATCAACTTTAGTTAACGATTATTATGGTGTTGATGATGTATACTTAGGAGTACCATGTATTGTTGGCAAAAATGGTGTAGAAAAAGTACTAAAAGTAGAATTAGATGAAGAAGAAATTAACAACTTAAACAAATCTGCAGAAGTATTAAAAACAATATTAAACGATTCCTTTTTGGAGTATCAAAAAGTGAATTAATTACTACACCTTGTGAAAAAATTTTGAAAATTTAATAATGTGATGTATGCCATTGATTAAATTTAAAAAAGGGGGATAAATATGTTAGCCTTGATAGCCTTTATACCTATTTTAATTGTGGGGATTCTAATGGTTGCTTTTGATTGGCCATCTACGAAAGCCATGCCAGTTGGTTTTGTTGCAGCTTTAGTAATTGCAGCCTTTTTCTGGGATATGCCTATTAAGTGGATATTAGCAGCTACTATTGCGGGGGTATTGATTCTATAGATATTTTATTTATTGTTTTTGGTGCCTTAGTTATATTAGCAACAATGAAGAAAAGCGGCGGCATAGATGGAATATCCCATTCAATGGCATATGTTTCAACTGACAGGAGGGTTCAATTAGTATTAATTGGTTTTCTAATGGGGGCCTTCTTTGAAGGTGCAGCCGGCTTTGGTACTCCAGCTGCAGTGGTTGCACCTCTTTTGTATGGGTTTTCCACCATTGGTTGCTGCTGTAGTTGCCTTAGTTGGCAATAGTGCGCCAGTTTCCTTTGGTGCAGTAGGTACTCCAATATTAGGCGGTTTTGCTAACTTGCAAAATTTAGTAGAATCTCAGGGTTATACAAATAGCTTTTATGAATTTCTCTCAGAAGTTGGAGGCTTTACAGCATTATTACACTTTTTAGTAGGTTCATTTGTACCCTTAATCATGGTTTGTTCTATGACATTGATAGTTGATAAGAGTATCAGAAAAGGCCTTGCCGTTTGGAAACTGTGTATATTTGGAGGTTTAATATTTACCATTCCAGAAGTGTTAATTGCTAATTTTGTAGGCCCTGAAATACCATCTTTATTAGGTTCCTTAATAGCAATACCCATATTCATATTTGCAGTTAGAAGAAATTTCTTGGTGCCAAGGGATACATGGGATTTTAAATCTCGTGATGAGTGGGAGGATGATTGGGAAGGAGAAATTAAGGCTGGGAGTTCTGAAATCGCTGCTACTGCTCAGGTTATGAGCCCTAAAAAGGCTTGAGCTCCTTATATACTGACAGGAGTTTTACTACTATTAAGCCGTCTTAAGTGGTTGCCTTTTAAGGATTTACTAAATAGCTGGAGTATATCTTGGAACAATATATTAGGCACTTCTATAAGCAATGGAATTACACCCTTATACAATCCTGGAATATTCCCATTCATATTTGTTGCCCTATTGATACCATTTATGCATGGTCTAAATAGAGAAGAAGTGAAAAAAATCTGGAAAGATACATTTAAGCAGATAGGACCTACAGCTGTTGCCTTATTCTTTGCCCTTGGTATGACTTATATAATGATCAATTCAGGAGGAGCTGCTGGAAATGATTCAATGTTAATAGTTATAGCTAAAACCTTATCTTCTATAGTAGGAAAGGGTTGGTACATATTTGCTCCAGTAATCGGTATATTAGGTGCATTTATTTCTGGCAGCGCTACAGTATCTGATGTTATGTTTGGACCATTACAATTTGATGCAGCTTTACATGCTGGTATACCTGTAGTTCCAATACTTTCCCTACAAGCTGTAGGAGGAGCCGCTGGAAATATGATTTGTGTCCACAATGTGGTTGCTGTATTAACAACAGTTGGTTTAGTAGGTAAGGAAGGAAAGGTAATTAAAAACAATGTTCCCATATCATTGGGATATGGAACAGTAGCGGGAGTTTTAACAATTATACTAACTTACCTATTTAATTATGGTTTTTCCTTTTAAAAAATATAGGGGAGGGGCTAATGATGAAAATTGCTTTCTTTAGTGCAAAAGAATATGACAAAAAATATTTTGAACCCTTATCAGAAAAGTTAAATATTAGCATCACATATTTTAAGGAGCAATTAAATTTTGATACAGCAAGCTTAGCTAAAGGTTTTGATGCAACTTGTAGTTTTGTAAATGATGATGTTAATGGAAAAGTAATTGAAAGTTTAAAACAAATGGGGGGTTAAGGCAATATTACTTAGGTTTGCTGGTTATGATAGTGTAGATTTGGAGAAGGCATAAGAATTAGACATGCCCGTTTTAAGAGTACCCTCTTATTCACCAGAAGCTGTAGCAGAACATGCAGCAGCCTTATTGTTGGCAGTTAATAGGAAAGTACATTTGGCAAATAATAGAACGAAAAAATTCAACTTTGATATCAATGGCTTAATGGGAATAGTTTTAAATGGAAAAACAGCAGGAGTCATTGGAACAGGAAAAATTGGAAAAGCAATGATTAATATACTAAAAGGTTTTGGTATGGATATAATAGCATACGATATATACCAGGATATAAATAGCAATATTAAATATGTAAGCCTTGATGAGTTATTTTCTAAAGCAGATGTTATCACATTACATGTGCCTTTAACTTCCGAAACAAAACACCTGATTAATTCAGAAAATATTTCCAAGATGAAAGATGATGCTATATTAATTAACACAGCAAGAGGAGCCTTAATAAAGACAGAAGATTTAATTGAAGCTCTAGAAGAGGGCAAATTTGCAGGTGTTGGCTTAGATGTTTATGAAAATGAACGTGGCTACTTCTATGAGGATAAATCATACCTTAAAGAGGAAGAAAGGGATAAGCTTCTAGAAAAATTACTATCTTTTGATAGAGTAATAGTAACAGGCCATCAAGCCTATTTTGCAGATGTTGCTATGGAAGCAATAGCTGAAACAACTCTTACAAACCTTAAGAATTATATGGAAAAAGGCCAACTAACTAATGAAGTTAACCAGTTTCTTGAAGGAATAAAGGCATAAATTAGATTATAGAAATATTGGAAGCTAAGTTTGCCAGAAAAACATCAATCCATGGATTGACATTATCCATTTAGTTTAATATACTAAAGGTATAATAAATGTAAAATAAAGTATAGCTTAACTTTTTTCCCAATATTTTGGGGATTTAAATAATTCAGTTTTTACTTAAACTGGTGATAATATCTACAAAGAAAGGGGTCTTCTAATATGGCGAAAGTTATGAAAACCATGGATGGTAACACTGCAGCCGCTTATGTGGCATACGCTTTCACTGATGTGGCAGCCATATATCCAATTACACCTTCATCTAATATGGCTGAATTGGTAGATGAATGGGCAGCCAGTGGCAAAAAGAACATCTTCGGGCAAACGGTTACAGTCACTGAAATGCAATCAGAGGCAGGTGCAGCAGGGGCTGTTCATGGATCCTTGTCTGCAGGAGCATTAACAACAACATTTACGGCCTCACAAGGTTTACTACTTATGATTCCTAATATGTACAAGATAGCTGGAGAGCTTTTACCTGGAGTATTCCATGTATCAGCAAGGGCCTTAGCAAGCCATGCTTTGAGTATATTTGGTGACCATCAAGACGTAATGGCAGCAAGACAGACAGGCTTTGCACTATTATGTTCATCAAGTGTACAAGAAGTAATGGACTTAGCTGGAGTAGCACATCTTTCTGCTATTAAGGGTAGAGTTCCATTCTTACACTTCTTTGATGGCTTTAGGACTAGCCATGAAATCCAAAAGATAGAGGTAATAGACTATGAAGACTTCAAGAAATTAGTTGATTATGAAGCCCTTAATGAATTTAGAAACAGATCCCTAAATCCAGAACGTCCATATACAAAAGGAACTGCTCAAAATCCAGACATCTACTTCCAAATGGTAGAGGCAGCAAATCCATATTATGAAAACATTGTAAACGTTGTAGAAGAGTATATGAATGAAATAAACAAGATAACTGGAAGAAACTACAAATTGTTCAACTACTATGGACATCCAGAAGCTGAAAGAATAATAGTTGCTATGGGTTCAGTTACTGAAGCTATAGAGGAAACTGTTGATTATCTAGTAGAGCAAGGAGAAAAAGTAGGAGTTATAAAAGTACGCCTATATAGACCATTCTCAGCTAAGCACTTCTTCGATGTATTACCAAAGACTGTTAAGAAGATAGCAGTACTTGACAGGACTAAGGAGAAAGGTTCTGTTGGAGAACCATTATACTTAGATGTAAAGAATATATTCTATGATAAAGAAGAAAGGCCAGTAATAGTAGGCGGAAGATACGGCTTAGGTTCAAAAGACATTAATCCATCCCAAATTAAGGCAGTATTCGACAACTTAAAAGAAGAAAAGCCAAAAGATAGATTTACAGTAGGTATAGTAGATGATGTTACCCATACTTCATTAGAAGTAAAAGAAAAGATCAATACTACACCAGAAGGTACTATAAGCTGTAAGTTCTGGGGCTTTGGTTCCGATGGTACAGTAGGAGCTAACAAGAGTGCTATTAAGATCATAGGAGACAATACAGACATGTACGCACAAGGTTACTTCTCCTATGATAGTAAGAAATCTGGTGGAGTTACAGTATCTCACTTAAGGTTCGGACATAAGCCAATTAAATCAACTTACCTAATAGATGAAGCTGATTTTATATCTTGTTCAAAACAATCTTATGTACATCAATATAATGTACTAGATGGCTTGAAAGATGGAGGAACTTTCCTACTTAACTGTACTTGGACAGCAGATGAATTGGACAAGAACTTACCAGCTTCAGTAAAGAGATATATTGCTGAGCATAATATAAACTTCTATATAATAAATGCTACAAAGATAGCTCAAGAAATTGGACTAGGCGGCAGAATCAACATGATTATGCAGGCAGCCTTCTTCAAACTATCTAATGTAATACCAATAGAAGATGCAGTTAAATACCTAAAGGACTCTATACAAAAGGCTTATGGTAGAAAAGGTGACGAAATAGTTCAAATGAACTATCAAGCAGTTGATAGAGGAATAGATGCTCTAGTTAAAGTAGATGTACCTGAATCCTGGAAGAATGCTGAAGATGAAAAGGTAGAAGAAAAAGAAGTACCTGAATTCATAAAGAATGTTGTAATCCCAATGAATAGACAAGAAGGAGACAAACTACCAGTCAGCACCTTTGTTGGAAGGGAAGACGGTTCATGGCCAAATGGAACTTCAGCATACGAAAAACGTGGTATAGCTGTATTAGTACCAGAATGGCAAATAGATAAATGTATCCAATGTAACCAATGTGCCTTTGTATGTCCTCATGCAGCAATTAGACCATTCTTGCTAAATGAGGAAGAAAAGAAGAATGCACCAGAAAGCTTTGCAACTAAGAAGGCAATTGGTAAAGGCTTAGAAGGCTTAGAATACAGAATCCAAGTAAGCCCACTTGATTGTACAGGCTGTGGAGTGTGTGCAAACACTTGTCCAGCTAAAGAAAAAGCATTAATAATGAAACCTTTCGAAGAACAATATGAAGTACAAGCTGAAAACTGGGATTATGCAATAGAAAAGGTAGAACCAAAAGAAGATCTAATAGCAGATACAACAGTTAAAGGCAGCCAGTTTAAGCAACCATTATTAGAATTCTCTGGCGCATGTGCTGGTTGTGGTGAAACACCATATGCTAGGCTTGTAACCCAACTATTTGGAGATAGAATGATCATAGCCAATGCTACAGGTTGTTCATCCATCTGGGGAGCAAGTGCACCAGCTACACCTTACTGTGTAAATAAAGAAGGTAAAGGACCTGCTTGGGCTAACTCTCTATTTGAAGACAATGCAGAATATGGCTATGGTATGGCTGTAGCAGTTAAGAAGATAAGATCTAAGATTGAAGATCTAATGAGAGAATTCATTGAATTGAATATAGATGATGAGTTAAACGGCCTATTCAATCAATGGCTAGAAGGCAAAGATGATGCTAAGGCATCTAAGGCTGCAGCAGGACTTATAATACCAAAACTAGATAAGGATGTAGCAAATGAAAGAGGAAATGCAATCCTTAAGCAAATAAAAGAATACAAGGATTATCTAATCAAGAAGTCTATCTGGATCTTTGGTGGAGATGGTTGGGCATACGATATAGGCTTTGGAGGCTTAGACCACGTACTAGCTTCAGGAGAAGATGTAAATGTATTAGTATTTGACACAGAAGTTTACTCCAATACAGGTGGTCAATCATCTAAGGCTACTCCAAGAGCAGCAGTTGCTAAATTTGCGGCTTCTGGTAAGAAGGTAAGAAAGAAAGACTTAGGAATGATAGCAGTATCCTACGGCTATGTATACGTTGCACAGGTAGCTATGGGAGCAAATATGAATCAATTGATGAAGGCTTTAATAGAAGCAGAATCTTACGATGGACCATCACTAATCATAGCTTACGCACCATGTATTAACCACGGCATTAAAGGCGGCATGGCAAACAGCATAGAACAAGAAAAGAGGGCAGTAGAAACTGGCTACTGGCATCTATACAGATTCGATCCAAGACGCAAGGAAGAAGGCAAGAATCCATTTATACTAGATTCTAAGGAGCCAACAAGACCATTTGAAGAATTCTTAGAATCTGAAGTAAGATATACTTCCTTGAAACGTACCTTCCCAGAAGTAGCAGAAGAACTATTCAAGGTAGCAGCAGAAGATGCAAGAGAAAGATACGAAAAATACAAAAAAATGGCAGAAGAAGGCACAGTAAAAGCTGAATAATAGTAAATAAGGTAGGGCTTTAGTCCCTACCTTTTATTTTACATAATGGCTATTTCCTATGAATAATCATATAATAGGAGGTGGCCATGTGTGAGAAAAATTATTTCTATTATTTTAGTTGGTTTTATAATAGTTTGGACTTATAATTTATTTATAGATAAAATTATATTTAAGGAGAAAGTTGAAGAAGAGCCCTATAGAGGCATAATAAGAATATGGGATATCCAGAGGTCTGATATTAGTACAGGCAGTATGTATCCTTGGCTTAAGGATAGGATTAGGGCCTTTGAAAAGAGAAATCCAGGTGTTTATATAGAATATGTGCAGACTGATATGGAAAGTATATACAATGCAATAAATGGCAAAACTGATGAAGAAGAGTTACCAGATATTATCCCAGTAGATTCAAATTTTTTGTATTTTAACCTATTGGAACCTTTAGATGAGTATTTTACTGATAAAGAAATTGAAGATTTTAAACATCAAGTATTAAAAGCAGTTGCCTATAAAGAAAAGATGGTGGCTGTCCCTGTAGCCACAAGTACCAATGTATTGTATTTAAACTTGGATAAGTTCCATGAAAGAGGGGTATCCCCTCCTGTTAATAACAGTTGGACCTATGAGGAATTTATAGACACCTTAAAGAAACTTAATTATGATTCAGATGGAGATGGTATAATAGATGAATACGGCTTTATATCATATATGGGAGAAGGCTGCTACAATATTTGGAGTATACTTCTTTCAGATGGAGCAGAGTTTATAAATCCAAAGAGGCTAGAATATAACTTTTATGGAGAAAAGGCTATTAAAGGCTTGGAAAGACTAGTAAAATTAAAGAAAGAAGAAGTAGTCCCTCCTTCCTTTGGAGTTATAAGCCAAAAGGAAGCTTGGGAGCTGTTCTATAAGGAGCAGAAGGCAGCAGCCATTATTACAGGAGCCTGGGCAAATATTTTTTTAGACAATTTATACAAAAGTGGAGAAGGCTTTAATTATGATATAGCCAATTTTCCCACAGGGGATAAAAACTTGCCAGTAATATTAAGTGATGATATATTTTCTTATGGAGTAGTAAAAAGTAAAGATTCTAAGAAAACAGCCATGTGTGTTAAATTTCTCAAATTCTTAACTACTGATGATAATCAGCGATCTTTAGAGAATGTAGGCTTATTTACAGTAAAAAGAGGCATTGAAGATATGTACTTAGATAATCCTAAGATGAAAAAGATTGAAGAAAGCCTAGTTTATACTGAATATATACCTTTTATTGACCATAAGAGAGAAATAGATGCAGTAGTCCAAGAAGAAATTCTCAATGTAATTTTAGGAAATAAATCTTCTTCTGAAGCCATAGAAGATGCTAAATCTCAAATAGATAATATCAGTAACAAAAAATAAGGAAATAGGAGTGGTATTTTGGAAAAGTCACGTCTTTACCAATTATTCAAGGATAAGGAATTTGGAAAAATTTTATTCGATGAACCTATGAAGAACCATACCTCCTTTAAAATTGGAGGACCAGCAGATGTAATGATTATCCCAGATAAGGAAGAGGAAATAGTAGAAGCAATTAGGTTCTGCAGAGAAAACCAAATAAAGTATTTTGTAATGGGGAATGGAAGTAATCTATTGGTTAAAGATACAGGTATAAGGGGAGTAGTAATCAAAATAGCCAATAGCTTTGACAGAATAGACATAGAAGGAGAAAAGGTCATATGCCAAAGTGGTGCCTTGCTTTCTAAAGTAGCCAACTATGCTTTAAAGCATTCCCTAACAGGCTTTGAGTTTGCCAGCGGTATACCAGGCACTATAGGTGGAGCTATTACCATGAATGCTGGCGCTTACGATGGTGAGATGAAGGATGTAGTGTCTAAGGTAAGAGCCATAGATAAGAATAATAATATTGTAGAACTTACCAATGAAGAGATGAAATTTAGATATAGGGGCAGTCTAGTTGGTGACGAAGGCTTAATAGTATTAGGGGTAGAATTAGAACTTCAAAAAGGAGATTATTCATCTATAGAAGCTAAGATGAAGGATTTAACTGAGAGGCGAGTTTCTAAACAGCCTTTAGAATACCCCAGTGCAGGCAGTACCTTCAAAAGGCCTAAAGGCTATTTTGCAGGTAAACTTATAGACGATGCAGGCCTGAGGGGAGTAAGGTATGGAGATGCCCAAGTTTCAGAAAAACACTGTGGCTTTGTAATAAATGTGGGAGAGGCTACCTTCCAGCATGTGATTACTCTAATAAGGATGATCCAAAAGGTGGTTTACGATAAATTTAATGTAAAATTAGAACCAGAGGTAAAGATTATAGGTGATGATTAGAGGGGTAAGCCATGAGAATAATAGCAGATTATCATACCCATACTATTTACAGCCATGGAAAAGGTACCATTAGGGAAAATGTAGAAGCAGCTATCAAACAAGGCCTAAAGGCCATAGGCATATGTGATCATGGGCCAGGCCATTACCTATATGGAGTAAAGAGGGAAAAAATCTATAAAATGAGAAAAGAAGTAGATAGATTAAATAGGGAATATAAGGAAATAGAAATTTTACTAGGAGTAGAAGCAAATATAGTAGGTTTTGATGGTACAATAGATGTAGATGAAGAAATAATAGGTATGTTAGATATATTACTTCTTGGCTTCCACTATGGAGT
This sequence comes from uncultured Bacillota bacterium, assembly GCA_937967955.1. GTDB lineage: Bacteria > Bacillota > Clostridia > Tissierellales > Tepidimicrobiaceae > JAAYHX01. The sequence continues at coordinate 14,193 of CALBUB010000071.1, forward strand.
TCTATTCAAATCCATAGGAGATTATCTATTTATGAATGTGATAAATCCTGTGTCAAAACTAGTGCCTATTGGTAGAGATAAGATAATAGAAAGGAATACTGAAGCTGTTATTAAAGCCATTGAAAGATATCCTATAGATATAATTACCCATCCTGGAGATAAGGTAAAATTAGATATCAAAAGGCTAGCAGAAGCTGCCTATAAAAAGGGTGTAGCCTTGGAGATAAATGAAAAACACAATGAGTTATCTGTAGAAAACCTAAAAATTGCCTTAAACACAAAAGTAGATTTCTATATAAATAGCGATGCCCATAGGCCTGAAGAAGTAGGAAAAGTAGATGGAGCAATTGAAAGGGTAATAAAAGCTAATATTCCTATTGCAAGGATTATAAATCTTAAGGATAAAGGATAGAGGAGGTTTTTATGGAATTCATAATAATTACCGGCATGTGCGGTGCAGGGAAGAGCCAGGCTATGAGGGCTATGGAAGATTTGGGTTATTATTGTATGGACAACTTACCCCCTGCCCTATTATTAAAATTTGCCCAGCTATGCCAAAACTCTAAAAAAACCATTGAAAAGGTAGCAATAGTTGCTGATATAAGAGGAGGCATATTCTTTGATGACCTATTTAAAAGCTTGGAGGAACTAAATAGAGAAGGCATAGGTTACAAGATACTCTTTTTAGATGCCTCAGATGAAGTGCTAATAAATAGGTTTAAGGAGCTTAGAAGGCCTCATCCCTTAGCTCTTAATGGAAGGGCAATAGATGGTATTAAAAGGGAGAGAAAGCTCCTTTCTGAGGTAAAAAGAAGGGCAGATTATGTAATTGATACTTCTAGGCTTACCATAGGTATGCTTAGGGAAGAGATATCTAAAATATTTTTAGGCGGACTACAATTAAGAAAGCTAACCATATCAGTAGTTTCTTTTGGTTTTAAAAATGGCATATTATTAGATGCAGACTTAGTATTTGATGTAAGATTTATTGCAAACCCTTATTACGTGCCAGAATTAAGGGATTTAACAGGAGAAGATGACAGGGTTAGAGAATATGTATTTAGTTGGGAACAGACCAATATATTTGTGGACAAAGTAATCGATCTATTGGAATTCTTAATTCCAAACTATATAAAAGAAGGAAAGACCCAACTGGTAATAGGCATAGGTTGTACTGGTGGAAAGCACCGCTCTGTAGCCATTGCCAATGAAATTAGGGATAGGCTTTACAAAAATGGCCATAGTGCTATAGTATCCCATAGGGATTATAAGCTAGAGTAAAGGAGTATGCTTATGAATAAAAAACAAGCTTCTGTTGCTTCAGAAACCAAAATTGTAGTTATTGGTGGAGGAACAGGTTTATCTGTACTTTTAAGAGGCTTGAAAAAGTTTACTCCAGAAATAACTGCAATAGTAACAGTAGCCGATGATGGTGGAGGCTCTGGAATACTAAGGGAGGATTTGGGAATGCTTCCTCCAGGAGATATCAGATCCTGCTTGCTGGCTCTTGCAAATACAGAACCTACAATGGAGAGATTGCTCCAGTTTAGATTTAAAGAGGGAATACTAAAGGGACAGAATTTCGGAAATCTATTTATTGCTGCAATGAACGAAATATACGGTAGTTTTGAAATAGCTATTAAGGAGGCCAGTAATGTACTAGCTGTAACAGGAAAAGTATTGCCAATGACCTTAGAAAATGTGACTTTATACGCTTTATTAGAAAATGGACAGGTAGTTAAAGGAGAGTCAAAAATCCCCTTGAAAAATAAGGAATTAGGTAGTAGAATAGATCGCATATACATGGAACCAAAGGTCAGCTATCCTTTAGACGAAGCTATTGATGCTATTGAAAAAGCAGATGTAATAGTATTAGGACCTGGCAGCCTCTATACCAGCATAATACCAAACTTATTAGTGAACAATATAGTAGGTACTATTCACAAGGCCAAAGCCCCAAAAGTATATATAACTAATGTTATGACCCAACCAGGAGAAACAGATGGCTATACGGTACTTGACCATGTGGAGGCAATATTAAAACACAGCAGGGAAGATTTTTTGGACTATGTAATTGCTAATATTGAAGAAATACCAGAAGATACATTAAAAAAATATATCCATGATGGTTCAGAGCCTGTCTTACTAGGAGAAAAAGATGAGGAAGTTTTGAACCATAAAGGGATTAAACTGATTAAAGAGAGTTTGGTAGACATTAAAAAGGAATATATAAGGCATGATTCTATTAAGCTTAGCAAAATATTGATAAATATAGCAAATAATAAGGACGACTAGAGTCGTCCATATATAAGAGTTTATTTTTTGATTTCATTGAGCATCTTTGAAATCAAATTGCCTGCAGATTTCTTAGTCAATTGCTCATAATTTATAGGCATATTTAGTTCCTCAGCTAGTTTTTTTATGGTGTCTAACTGCCTTTTGGTAGGAGGTTCTTCTTCAAAAGGCATATTTATGTTTTTATCTTCCACTAAAGTGTCATCTATTGTAAGTTCTTCTATTGCAGTCATGCCTACATTGGTTAAATCCCTTAATACTCTAGCCTTAGCCCTTGTAGAAGCCATCCTTATAATATGAGGGATTATGGTTGAGTTTACTGATTGGGGGCTAGCATCACCTATATCTGTAAAGCTTCCATTTTCTGTTGTGGCTGTTGCTTTGCATATGGCTGTCATATTGTTTTCAGGTGTTGGTACTTGGATTAGTTCTACTACTAGGGATTTTAAATTGTTTTGATGGGCTAAGTCTAACAAGCCTTCATAGGTCACATAGGATTTACCTTGTAAATTTATAATAAATTTTTCATTAATAGCCATTAAACCACCTCGTGTATATTTTGTTAAACTTTTTTAAAATTAAACCTGGTAAAAGAAAGTAGTACTGGTGGTTTAATGGAAAGCCTATTTAGTTAAGTATAAAATACCTAGTTTTACGGTGTTTTCTAAAGCCTCTCTATGGGTCCTTTCAAAGGAATGGGAAGCGTCCACTCCCGGGCCAATTAAGCCTACCTTCATATCGTAGCCTGCCCTTAGGGCAGCAGAAGCATCAGAACCATAGTTTGGATAAATATCTATTTTATACTTTAACTGGTTTTCTTTAGCTAAACTTATCAATCTATTTTTTAGTTCAAGATCATAAGGTCCTGTGCTGTCCTTGGCACATATGGTAACACTATATTCATCAGAAGTTTGTCCTTCACCAACAGCTGCCATATCTATAGCTATAAATTCAAAAGTTTTCTCAGGAATAGCTGCACTAGCCCCATGGCCTACTTCTTCATAGTTACTAATAAAGAAATTGGTAGTGTATTTTGGCACAATATTATTATCAACCATATATTTTGCTATTCCTAACAGGCAGCCAACACCAGCTTTATCATCTAAATGTCTTGCCTTAATAAAGCCGCTAGCTGTAGTGGTAGCCCTAGGATCAAAGAAAATATAATCTCCTACCTGGATTCCAATATTTTCTATATCCTCTTTAGAATATATTTTTTCATCTATCCTAATTTCCATATTTTCAATTTTTCTTTCTAATTCCCTTGTTTCTTGACCGTGAACGTGTACTGAAGCTTTGGTAGTAAGTACTGTTCCTGAGTATAATTTTCCGCTGCTGCTTTCTATAGTCACATACTCACCCTCTATGGTGTTTAAGGCATAGCCGCCAATAGGAGTAAACTTTATTCTTCCATTTTCTTTTATCTCCTTTACCATAGCTCCCAGGGTATCCACATGGGCTGATAGAGTTACTTCTTTGTCTTTATTTTTACCAGCCATGGTAGCAATTAGTGCACCCTTGTTAGTTTTTTGGGTATAAATACCTAGAGTTTTAAACTCCTTCTCAACGAAATTTATAGCTTTTTCAGTATTACCTGAAGGACTTGGAATATTTAGCAATTCCAACAATTTATCCACAACATAATCCATATCTATATTCATGTTTAGCCTCCTTTTTAAATAATTAAGAATTTAACTAATATTTAAAAATATTTTAGCATATTATTCTCATTTATAGTATAATAATTTTAATACCCTGTAATTTTGTTGGGAGATGATATACAATGTTAGAAGAAGTCAGTGCCGGAGGTGTAGTAGTATTTGGTAATACAATACTCCTTTTGAAAAAATTCAATGGAGACTGGGTACTTCCAAAAGGCCGAGTTAAAGAAAATGAGAACATTTCTACTACTGCCCTAAGAGAAGTATATGAAGAAAGTGGTGTAAGGGCAGAAATAATAAAGTATATAGGAAATGTTAATTATAGATATAAAAGTATAAAGGAGAATAAACTTGTATATAAAACCGTCCATTGGTATTTGATGAAGACTGACAGCATAAAATCTAATCCACAAAAAAAGGAAGGCTTTGTGGAAGCTAGATTTGTTCATATAGATAAGGTAGCTAGTATGGTTAAGTATAAAGATGAAAAGAAGATAATAGATAGGGCCTTAAAGCTAATAGAAGCCAAATAATAATAGGAAATGGAGAGAAGGAAATGTCTTTTTCAGCAGCAACCAAAAATGAAATATCTAAACTCCCTGTTGATAGGGATTGCTGTTTAATAGCAGAATTGGCAGCTATAGTAAGGATGAGTGGGACAATACAGATATCAGGCATGAGAAAAATTAGTTTAAAATTTGTCACCGAAAACGCTGCCATAGCTAGAAGAATTTTTGTTATCCTAAAAAATTTATATAATGCAAATATGGAGATATTGGTAAGGAAAAACAGGCAGCTAAAAAAGAACAACAACTACATGATAGTTGTTAAAGAAACCCATATTAGCAGGAAAATACTCAAGGATGTTGGCCTGATTACTGATAATAAGGAGTCAAATTTCCTAATTGACCATAGAATCCCAGAAGATATTGTAAAAAATAGATGTTGTAAAAGGGCCTATATTAGAGGGGCCTTTTTAGGTGGAGGTTCTATTAGCAATCCTGAGAAATCCTATCATTTAGAATTTGTTACCAATAACGAAGAACATAGTAAGGCTTTAACAGACTTGATAAATTCCTTTGGTCTAAATGCTAGAATAGTTACTCGTAAAGGAAATTATGTAATCTATCTGAAAGAAGGAGAGCAAATAGTAGATGTATTAAATATAATAGGAGCCCATCAAGCCCTATTAAAATTTGAAAACATAAGGGTAGTTAAGGATGTTAGAAATAATGTCAATAGGCTTGTAAACTGTGAAACTGCCAATTTAAATAAAACAATAAATGCATCTATTAAGCAGGTGGAAAATATTGAATTTATTGATAAAACCATTGGAATTGAAAAACTACCTGAGAATTTGCAAGAGTTAGCAAGATTGAGATTGGAACATAGGGATGCTAGCCTAAAGGAATTAGGAGCTATGATGACTCCGCCTATTGGAAAATCTGGTGTTAACTACCGTTTTAAAAAAATAGAAAAGATAGCAAAAGATTTAAAAAGGAGGGAAAAAGGGGGATATGATAGCGAAAAAAGTGATAATAAATAATGAAGAAGGCTTACATGCTAGGCCTGCAGCCTTGTTTGTAAAGGAGGCTAACAAGTTTTCTAGCAATATTTATTTAGAATATAAAGGCAAAAGAGTCAATGGAAAGAGTATCATAGGTGTTATGTTACTTGGTGCCTATGCTGGAGATGAAGTTACCATCTACGCTAATGGGGTAGATGAAGAAAAGGCTTTAGAAGCCTTAACAGAACTAGTTGAAAATAAAATAAAAAATTGCAGTTAAATTAATCCCTACAAAGGGATTAATTTTTTATATTATCCTATTTATTGCATTCTCTATTAAGGAAAGGTCTACAACCCTAAAATCATCTAGGACTTTTTCAGGCCAAGTAGGAGTAGGCTTATTACTAATGAATTTATTGGCAGTAGCTATACTTTCTTCAATTAACTTTAAGCTATCATAATCTAAGTATTCCTTTTTCTTACTTATAACTACAGATTTATAAGGAGTTTCGTTTGGCTTTATACTTCCTGATAGGGGATGGGTAATTAATTTATGGCCTGCATGTACTTTGTCCCTTATATATTTTAAAATATCCATATAGGTATAGTCTCCATAATATTCCACATTATGAACATCCTTATATTTCTCATACACTAACTTGTTGTTTGTAACTATAATGTTGTCTCTATCCATTTTAAACCTCCTTTCTTTAATTATGTTTATTCTAACACATTACTCTATTGGTTAAAAGAATAAATTCTACTAGAGAAGTAATATTGTGTAAACTAAATATTTACCTACAAAGTTAAGAGTTCTATTCATTTCCTTTTGTGATAAAATATAATTAAATATGGACAGGAAGGGTTTTGCTATGGGAGACAAAAAATTTGTACATCTACATGTTCACACTGAATTTAGCTTATTAGATGGTTCTAGTAGAATAGGAGACTTGCTTGATAGAACTAAGGAATTAGGCATGGACACCATAGCCATAACAGATCATGGTGCCATGTTTGGAGTGGTAGATTTTTACAAGAAGGCTGTAGAAAGAGGAATAAAGCCTATATTAGGTTGTGAAATATATGTAGCCATTAATAAGTATACAGAAAGGGAGCCTAAGGACAAAAATCAATACCACTTGGTATTGCTGGCAGAAAACAATAGCGGCTACAGGAATCTGATGAAGATAGTTTCCGAAGGTTATATTAATGGCTTTTATTATAAACCAAGGGTAGACCATGATGTACTAAGGCAGTACAGTGAAGGAATTATTGCTTTAAGTGGTTGTCTAGCTGGAGAAATACAGAGATACTTATTAGATGGAAATTATGATAAAGCTAAGGAGACAGCCCTTAAGTATAATGAAATATTTGGCCAAAACAACTTCTTTTTGGAATTGCAAGACCATGGCATGGAGGAGCAAAAACATGTAAATGAAATGCTTATCAAATTAAGCAGGGAAACGGGAATTCCTTTAGTGGCCACTAATGATGTCCACTATTTGAGGAAAGAAGATGCTTTAGTCCATGATGTTCTCTTATGCATACAAACTGGTAAGACTATCCATGATGAAGACAGGATGAAGTTTCCTACCAATGAGTTTTACTTAAAATCTTACGATGAAATGTTAGAACTATTTGGCCATGTAAAGGAGGCTTTAGACAATACAGTATGGATTGGCGAAAGATGTAATGTTACCTTAGATTTCGACACCCTACACTTGCCAAAATATGAAGTACCAGCAGGCTATACTAATGTAGAATATTTGAAAAAATTGTGTATAGAAGGCTTAAAAAATAGGTATGAAAATATTACCCCGGAAATAGTCGAAAGATTTAACTTTGAATTCAACACTATTGTCAATATGGGATATGTGGACTACTTCCTCATAGTATGGGATTTTATCAAATTTGCTAAGGATAATGGCATAATGGTAGGGCCTGGTAGAGGCTCTGCAGCCGGTAGTATTGTGTCCTATGCTCTGGGAATAATCGACATAGACCCTCTTAAGTATGATTTGCTCTTTGAAAGGTTTTTAAATCCTGAGAGGGTCTCCATGCCAGATATCGACATAGATTTTTGTTATGAGAGAAGGGAAGAAGTAATAGATTATGTTGTAGAAAAATATGGAAAAGACAGGGTGGTCCAGATTGCCACTTTTGGTACTATGGCTGCCCGAGGCTCTATTCGGGATGTAGGCAGGGCCTTGAACATGCCCTATGGAGAAGTTGATTATATAGCAAAGCAGGTTCCTATGGAATTAGGCATGACTATTGCTAAGGCCCTAGAGGTAAGTAAACCTTTAAGGGAACTATACAATAAAAGGGAAGATGTAAAGCAGCTAATCGATTTAGCCATGGCAGTAGAGGGTCTACCTAGGCATACCTCTACCCATGCAGCAGGAGTAGTAATTTCTAAGGAGCCAATAACCAATTATGTACCTTTAGCTAGAAATAGTGATGCTATTGTAACCCAGTTTAATATGATAGAGCTGGAAGAATTGGGACTATTAAAGATGGATTTCTTAGGTTTAAGAACCCTTACTGTAATTAGGGATGCTGTAAACCTGGTTGAGAAAAACCATGGTATAAAAGTGGATTTTAGTGAGATAGATTATGAAGATCCTAAAGTATTAGAAATGTTTGCAAAAGGGGAAACCTTAGGAGTATTCCAATTTGAAAGTGCTGGCATGCGCCAAGTTCTAAAGGAATTAAAACCTGACCGTTTTGAAGACTTGGTGGCTGCTAACTCCCTTTTTAGACCTGGACCTATGAGTCAAATTCCTCAATTTATAGAAAACAAAAGAAAGCCAGAAAAGATTGAATATCTCCATCCTAAACTAAAGCCAATACTGGAAGTAACCTATGGCTGCATAGTCTATCAGGAGCAAGTTATGCAGATAGTAAGGGATATAGGTGGCTTCACCATGGGTGGAGCAGACCTGTTAAGGCGTGCCATGGGTAAAAAGAAAATGGACATAATGGAGAGAGAAAGGAAAAGATTCATATATGGTGAAACTGATGAAGAAGGCAATGTAATTATTAAAGGTGCCATAAGAAATGGGGTAGATGAAAAAACTGCCAATAAAATATACGATTTGATGATAGATTTTGCAAAATATGCCTTCAACAAATCCCACTCAGTAGCCTATGCGGTAGTTGCTTATAGGACTGCCTGGTTAAAATACTATTATCCAGTAGAGTTTATGGCAGCTCTTTTAAGCAGTGTAATGGGGGATACCAATTCTGTATCCTTATATATACAAGAGTGTAAGAGGCTTGGAATAGAAATATTGCCTCCAGACATAAATGCCAGCTATAAAAAGTTTACAGTAGTAGATGGAAAGATAAGGTTTGGCCTTATGGCTGTAAAGAATGTAGGAGAAGGCTTAATAGATGCCATTATAAAAGCAAGGGAGAAGGGGCCCTTTAAGAACTTTTCAGACTTCTGTAAAAGAGTGGAGGATATAAATCCTGCCCTTATGAACAAAAGGGCAGTAGAAAGTTTAATTAAATGTGGTGCTATGGGTAGCCTAGGCTATAATAGGGCCCAGCTACTGGCTATTTTTGAAAAGACCATGGATGGAATCCATTCTGATAGAAAGAGGAATATAGAAGGCCAGTTTTCCTTATTTGATAAGATGGAGGCAGATTTATCAGAAGAGGATGTACCTAATTTAGAAGAGTTTTCTCAAAATGTCCTATTAAATATGGAAAAGGAAACATTAGGCATATATATAAGCGGCCATCCTCTAAAGCCCTATGAAAAGGAACTAAAGAAAATATCTACTATAAGCACTTCAGAACTATATCAATCAAATGATGAAATAGGAGAACATATTTCAGAGCAATTAGATGGTAAAAAGGTAGTCATTGGAGGTATTATAAATTCCAAGAAAAATAAGATAACTAAGAACAACAACTTAATGGCTTTTATCACTTTAGAAGATTTATATGGTACTGTTGAATGTATAGTTTTTCCTCAAATATATGATAAGTACAATGAATTAATAGAGGAAAACAACATAGTAGTAATTGAAGGTAAGCTTAGCACCAATGAAGAGGAAGAGCCAAAGGTATTATGTGAAAAGGTATACCCACTAGAAAAATATAGAAAGGGCAAAGTCTACCTTAAGATATCAAAAGATAAGCCGATGGATATATTTGAAGCTATAAAAAGGGTTCTTTCAAAATATAGGGGAGAAATTCCTGTATATGTATTTATGGAAAGAAACAATCAGCTGGTAAAGGCCAATAGAGACTTATGGGTTAATATTGATAACAATTCTCTATTTGAAGAACTTACCAAGCTTCTAGGGGAAGAGAATGTAAAAATATCATAACAACAATTATCATAGTTGGGGGAGAGGCATATGTGGACAACAGTACATGTAGTAGCTGGCTTAGACAATGCAAAAAAAATAGAAAATAGGCTTAAAAGTGAAGGTTTCCTAGTGAAAACTAAGCTGCTTTCTAAGGAAGGAAATGAAGAATTGTATGAAATATTAGTTCCAGAATTTGAGGCAGAAGAAGTCCAGCAAGTAATATTGCTAGATTTTGATATGATGTAATTGCTATGAGGAGGGACAAGATGAAAACTATAGGGATCCTGACTAGTGGTGGAGACGCCCCAGGCATGAATGCAGCTATTAGATCTGTTGTAAGGGCTTCCATATATAATGGCTTAAAGGTTTTAGGTATAAAAGAAGGCTATGAAGGCCTTATAAATGGCAAAATAGAAGAGATGAATCTGTCCTCTGTTGCAGATATTATCCATAGGGGAGGCACTATGCTGCGTAGTGCCAGATCTGATGAATTTATGACAGAAGAAGGCTTTAATAAAGCTTTAAATATAATTAGGGTATTCAATATAGATGGGCTAGTAATACTAGGTGGAGACGGTACCTTTAGGGGAGCTAAAAAACTTAAAGATGCAGGAGTACCTACTGTATGTATTCCTTGTACAATAGACAACGATATGGGTTATACCGATTATACTATTGGCTTTTTTACTGCTGTAGAAACGGTTATAGATGCTATGAGCAAACTAAGGGATACCTCCACATCCCACGGCAGAGCCAATGTAGTAGAGGTAATGGGACGGGCCTGTGGAGATATTGCCCTTTATGCAGGCTTGGCAGGAGGAGCTGAAAGCATAATAGTTCCAGAAATGGAATTTGATATAGATGAAGTGTGTAAAAGGGTTATACAAGGAAGGAATAGGGGAAAACTCCATCACATTATTGTACTGGCAGAAGGAGTAGGAAATGCCTATGAAGTAGCCGAAATCATAAAGGAAAGGACTAATACAGATACAAGGGTTACCATACTTGGCCATATTCAGAGGGGAGGAACCCCTTCCGCTTTTGATAGAATACTAGCAAGTAAAATGGGCTATAAAGCAGTTGAACTTTTACTAAACAATGTTAGTGGAAAGGCAATAGGAACTAGATGTAATGAAATAATAAGTATTGATATAGATGAAGCACTTAACGCAGAAAAGGTGTTTGATAAGTCTATGTTTGAAATCTCAAAAATCCTTTCAATCTAAAGAGGAGTGATAATGTGAAGAAGACAAAAATAGTATGCACTATAGGGCCTGCTTCTGAAAAGGAAGAAATTTTAAGAGAACTAATGTTAAATGGACTAAATGTGGCAAGGCTTAACTTTTCCCATGGAAATTATGAGGAACACAAAAAGAGGATAGATACTATAAAAAAACTAAGGGAAGAACTAGATTTGCCCATAGCTATAATGTTAGATACTAGAGGGCCTGAAATAAGACTTAAATATTTTAAAGAGGGAGAAGTAACTTTAAATGCAGGAGATATATTCACTCTAACTACTAGGGATGTAGAAGGGGACCAAAACATTGTCAGCGTTACCTATGTAGGCTTATCTCAGGATGTAAAAAAAGGAGATAAAATTTTAATTGATGATGGCCTGGTAGAATTAGAGGTACTTGAAATAATAGATGGAACTGATATAAGGTGTAAGGTATTAAATGGTGGTACTATAAAGGACCGGAAAGGAGTAAATGTACCTGGTGTTGCTATTAATTTACCTGCTGTAACTAAAAAGGATATAGAAGATATAAAATTTGGAATAGAAAACCATGTAGACTTTATAGCTGCCTCTTTTATAAGAAGAGCAGACGATGTATTAGAGATTAGAAAGATTCTTGAGGATAATGGGGGAGAACACATAGAGATAATTTCTAAAATAGAAAACCAACAAGGGGTCGACAATATAGATGAAATAATAGAAGCTTCCGATGGAATAATGGTAGCCAGAGGAGATTTAGGAGTAGAAATAGAAGCAGAAAAAATTCCTATACTGCAAAAGCAAATAATAAAAAAATGTAATATAGCTGGAAAGCCTGTAATTACTGCTACCCAAATGTTAGATTCCATGATTAGGAATCCTAGACCAACAAGGGCTGAAGTTACCGATGTAGCCAATGCAATTTTAGATGGCACTGATGCAGTAATGTTATCAGGAGAAACGGCATCAGGAAAATACCCTATAGAGGCTGTTAAAACCATGTATAATATTGCCATTAACACAGAAACTTCTTCCCAGTATTTAGAAACGTTAAAATCTAAAAGGACTTTAGACAACAAAATTTCTACAACTAACGCTATAAGCAAGGCCACATGTACTACAGCAGAAGACTTAAAGGCCAGTGCCATTATTACAGCCACATCTTCTGGCTATACAGCTAAAGCAGTATCCAAATTTAGACCCCAATCCCCAATTATAGCAGCTACTACTAGTGAAAGGGTAATGAGGAAATTGGCATTAGTATGGGGTGTTTATCCAGTATTGTCAAAGAAAAGCCAGAATACTGATGAAGTAATAGACATGTCCATCCACAGTGCCATGTTAAAAGGCTATGTTAAGGAGGGGGATCTAATAGTGATTACTGCTGGAATTCCAGTGGGGGTTTCAGGAACAACCAATTTGCTTAAAGTACACACTGTAGGAAAAGTATTGCTAAAAGGAACAGGAGTAGGCAAAAAATCAGCTAGTGGAACTGTATGCATTGGTAGCAGCCAAAAAGAGTTAAAAGATAAGTTTAAAGAAGGCCAGATACTAGTTTGTGAATATACTGATAAGGATATAGTTGAATTTATGGAAAAGGCTTCAGCCATAATAGTAGAACAAGGAGGGCTAACTTCCCATGCAGCAATAGTTGGACTAAACTTAGGAAAACCAACTATTGTTGGAGCAGAAGGAGCTACTAAGGTATTGAAAGATGGGGATATAGTAACTGTGGATGCTGTTACTGGCCTAGTGTATGAAGGAGAGGCTAAGGTATTATAGGAGGGTTACAGATGGAAAGCTCTGCAATAGTTAGAGTAAGATATAAAGACACGGATCAAATGGGAGTAGTGTACAATGGAAATTATTTTACTTGGTTTGAAGTAGGCAGAGTGGAGCTGCTTAGAGATATAGGAATAAGCTATAAAGATTTAGAAAGAAGAGGCGTCTTTACAGCTGTAGCAGAAGCTTACTGTAAATATATTAAACCAGCTAGATTTGATGATGAAATAATAATTAAAACAAGAATAAGAAAGCTTACAGAAACAAGAATTGAATTTGAATACTCCTTATATAGAAAAGAGGATGAATTATTGTTAGCAAAGGGCTATACCCTTCACGTATTTGTGGATAAAAACATAAAACCTGTAAATCTAAAAAAAGTTGACGAAGATCTTTGGAAGCTATTAAAGGAAAAAGTAGAAGAGAACAATTAAGTTTTTTATAAGAGAGTATAAATTTTAACAAAAAATGGATATAATTAATAAAAAGGGGAACTGATTCTCGATATTGGCACTTTATGTGCCTTATTTTTTATAATGGAGTTAGTGTTTAGGAGAAATTTTATAAAATAAGAGAGTAGTCAATTAACTATCCAATGGCAGCTCTATAGTAACCCTAGTCCCCTTACCATAAACACTATCTACATCTATAGTTCCATTATGGGCTTCTACTATGGCTTTTGTAATAGATAGTCCTAAGCCTGTACCCCTACTTCCTTCCTTTGTGGTATAGAATCTATCAAATATAAAGGGTAATTCATCCTTTTTAATACCTATGCCATTATCTATTACTTGGATAATGGCTTTATTATTTTCTTTTCTTAAGGTGACTTTTACTTTACCATCTCTTTTTAGAAATTTTAAGGAGTTGGATAATAGGTTATGGATTATTTGCCTTAGTTTATACCTATCCATATGGATGTAGATGTTGTTTTCAATATCCATTTCTATGGAGAAACCCTTTTTTTCATAGAGGGGAATAAAGCTGGTAACAATTGTGAAAATTTCCTCAGATATATTGAAAGTAGTCTTATTTATAACCATATCCATTTCCCTAGCCCTAAAGGAGTTTTTGAGCTCATCTACTAAATTAGATAGCCTATCTATTTCAGCCATTAGTATGCTTAAATGTTCTTCATTAGGTTCCCATATACCATCTAAAATTGCCTCTAAATGGGATTTCAAAGTTGTTAAAGGGGTTCTCAATTCATGGGAAATATCTTGGGCATATTTTCTTCTCATATCTTCTTGTTTGGCTAATGTCTCACCTAGATAATTGATAGATTCTGATAAATCTTTTATCTCTTTAGTATTAGTCTTTATTCTAGATTTTTTATTTAAATTTCCCTTTCTAATTTCTATAGCCGTATTCCTTATGTCTAATAAGGGGCTAGTAATAGATTTAGATAGCAGTATACTAATTCCTAAGCCAATAGAAAGGGCCAATAGGGCAGAAATAAAAATAGATTTAGTAAGGGTTTCTTTAAAGACTAAGGCTCCTTCAGTTAAGTAGGAATTATCTATATAGCCAATTATTAATTTTCCTACCTGTTCATCTCCTGCCATTAAAGGAAATTCTCTTTCTACATAATTGCCTATAGGCATACCATGTCTTCTCATCATCTTCCCGTGCATGCCTCTCATATGCATCATCCTACCTGCATTGGAGGAAGTATATAATACATTGTTATTTAAGTCCCTAACTTCTATATATACATTTTCCAGATTAGCATAGGAGTTGATTTCCCTTTCATATAACACATAGCCATTTTCATTATATAAGCTGTTTAAATCCTTGCTAATCCTCTCCAATTTTTTCTGCTGTTCTTCTACAAGGTAAGTGTCGAACCTTTTATTAATCATAGAATTAGATATAAAACTAATTAAAAATATAGAAACAAAAATAGAAAATAGAAAGGATAATATTAATTTATTTGAAAGTTTCATTTCTAAACCTCCAGTAATTCTTTGTTATATATTATAGCAGTTAATATTGAATAAATTATGAAATAAAATTTTACTTCTTCATAATTCATTCACATTTTATATCTATAATAAATTCAAAAGGAAAGGGGAGGAGCTTATGAAAAGGAAAGTATTTATACTGGCCATAATATTGATCCTTGGACTTGGCTCTTTAATAAGCTATGGGGTAAGTATTAAAGAGCCAAATATAACTTTAGATGAAGGGGAATATCCAGCAAAGTATAGGGAAAGTTGGTTAAAGGAAAGGTTTAACTTTAGGAGAGAAAGAATAAAGGAAGCTTTAGAAAGGAATTTAATCTCAGAGGAAGAAGCAAAAGCTTGGGAAGACCATTTAGATTATATGGAAGAATTCCATGAGGAAAGAGGCTACATGCCCTTTGGTTGTGGTGGCTTTGGCAGAGGTAGAGGTTTTATGAGAGGATATGGTTATAGAAGAGGCAGGTAAGAAAATAGCTAAGGAAAAATCCTTAGCTATTTTTTATTTGGAATTTATAGCCTACTCCATAGACTGTGTGTATATACTGAGGAGATTTGGGGTTGGTTTCGATCTTTTGCCTAATATTTTTTATATAGGCATCTATGGTCCTATCATAACCTTGGTATTCATGGCCAAAAGCTGAAAGGATTAGCTGTTCCCTTGAAAGGACCCTATTTTGATTGGAGATTAGGGCTAATAATACCTTAAACTCATTAGTTGTGAGACTGACATTTTTATTATTCTTCTTAACAAGCATTTTGTCTACATCTATTTCTAAATCCCCATTGTTGAAGCTTAGTTTTTCTGCCCCCGGCCTTGAATGAGGGTAAGCCCTTCTAAGCAAGGCCTTTACCCTGCTTACCAATTCTCTAGGGCTGAAGGGTTTTACTACATAGTCATCTGCTCCTATAGAAAAGCCCTCTATCCTATCCTCCTCCTGAACTTTAGCTGTTAGCATTATAATAGGAACATTGGAGCTGGCCCTTATTTTTTTGCAGACCCCTTCTCCAGAAAGCTTTGGTAACATTAAATCTAATATGATTAAATGTATATCTTCCCTTCCGAATATTTCTAAGGCTCTATTACCATCAGTGGCGATAAATACATTGAAACCTTCCTTTTCCAAATAGGCCCTTATTACATGGGCAATATTTTTCTCATCTTCTACTACAAGTATATTATTGTATTCCATAGAATCACCTC
Organism: uncultured Bacillota bacterium; assembly: GCA_937967955.1. Taxonomy (GTDB): domain Bacteria; phylum Bacillota; class Clostridia; order Tissierellales; family Tepidimicrobiaceae; genus JAAYHX01. Next base: position 30,147 of record CALBUB010000071.1, read on the forward strand.
ATTACCATATTACCCTAAAATTATTAAAAATAAGAACAAGCATTATAAAAGCCTATTAGAGGACTTTTGTTTTATGATGGAATTTTTTAACATTAAAAACAAACAAAAAAATTTATAAATATTGAAATGATAAGGTTTTCCCAGCTTGACTTTGATTTTAATAAGTAATATAATTTTGACTAATTTAACTTTAAATTATTTTGCGCAAAATAATAGACTAATGTACACACTATTCAAGGAGGGAGCATATGGAGGCATTACTATCACTTTCATTAGAAGAGATGAAAGCAGCTATAGAAGAAGCTCACAAAGCTGGCAAGAAAACAGCCTCCCATGCCCAAGGAACTCAAGGTATAAAGAATGCAATCTTGGCTGGTATCGATTCAATAGAACATGGAATTTTCTTAGATGATGAAACTATTGAGTTGATGTTAGAACATGATGTATATCTTGTACCTACATTAGTAGCACCATATTTTATTGTAGAATATGGTATTGAAGCAGGCATTCCTCAGTATGCTGTAGATAAATCAAAGGCGGTTATGGATGCCCATGCTGAAAGCTTCACTAAAGCATATAAGGCAGGAGTTAAGATTGCTATGGGAACAGATGCAGGCACTCCCTTTAACTTCCATGATGGTGCACCTCATGAGTTAAAGCTTATGGTTCAAGCAGGTATGAGCCCTATGGACGCTTTAGTTTCTTCAACTAAGGCTGGTGCAGATTTATTGGGTATACTAGATGATTATGGTACCTTAGAGGAAGGCAAATTTGCAGATTTCCTAGTATTAAATGAAAATCCTTTGGATAATTTAGATACATTACTTAATTTACACTCTGTTTATAAGTTAGGAAAAAAGGTAAAATAAATAATAATGGCAAACAATAGAGATGGTAGAGAAGTCTACCATCTTTTTATTTAGTAAAAAAGGGTGGCTCATATTTAAAATTGGATATAATAGATATTGGATAAACTAAATGGCACTTTTGTGCTTTATTTTTTTGAAAGGAGTATAGATATGGAGTTTGAAATTGGAGAAAAGTTAGAACTAGAGATTGTAGATATAAATAGTGAAGGTATGGGGGTAGGTAAATATGATGGTTTTACATTCTTTGTAGAAGGAGCCACTATAGGGGATAGGGTGCTGTGTGAAATTATAAAACTTAAGAAGAATTTTGGAATAGGTAAGGCAGTTGACATAATAAAAGAGTCCCCTTACAGGGTAGCTTCTAAATGTGAATATTTTGGTCAGTGTGGAGGTTGCGAGCTTCATAATTTAAGATATGATAAGCAGTTGGAGCTGAAGACCAATTTAGTAAAAAATAATCTAGAGAGGATTGGAAATGTAAAGAATGTACTGGTCAAGGATACAATTGGGATGGACTACCCTTATAGATATAGAAATAAAGGAGAATTTAAAGTAGGGAAAAACTACCAAATAGGCTACTTTAAAAGGGGTACCCATCAAATATATCCAGTGGAAAAATCCATAATCCAAAAGGAAACGGTGGATGTAGTTATTAGACTTATAAAGGAATATATGGAAAAATACAGGGTAGAAGGCTATGATAGAAAGACTAAAAAGGGGCATATAAAGAATATAATGGTAAGAACTAATGGGGATAATCAGGTAATGGTTATTATAGTAACCAAAAGTGAAAAGCTTCCTTATAAGAAAGAATTAATAGAAATACTTACTAGTCAGGAAGAAGTTAAAGTTGTTAGTATATATCAAAATATAAAAAGGAAGGATACTTCTGTAGTATTAGGACCTAAAGAAATAAAATTGTATGGAGAAGATAAGCTTCTAGACTATATTGGGGAATATAAGTTTTTAATATCTCCAAAATCTTTCTTCCAGGTAAATCCTATTCAGACGAAAGTATTATATGATAAGGTGGTAGGATATCTAAATCTTACAGGCAATGAAACTGTGGCAGACCTATATTGTGGTATAGGTACCATATCCTTATACATATCTAAATATGCAAAGAAGGTATATGGAGTAGAAGTTATAAAGGATGCCATAGATGATGCCAATGAAAATAAAAAATTAAATGGAGTAGACAATGTAGAATTCATACTTGGTAAAAGTGAAAATATACTGCCCCAGTTAAATGAAAAGAGTATAAAAATTGACGCCATAGTAGTTGATCCTCCTAGGAAGGGATTAGATAGAACTCTGATAGATTCCATCCTAGAAGCTAAACCAGAAAAAATAGTTTATGTATCCTGCAATCCATCAACACTGGCAAGAGATTTAGGCTACCTAGTGGAGGAAGGCTATAGGGTAGTAGAAGTTCAGCCAGTGGACATGTTTCCTCATACGATGCATGTGGAGTGTGTGGTGGAGATAGAAAAAAAGTAATTTCTGGAGGGGGAAAAATGGCTTCATAAGAGCTGGAAATATATTTTCATTTAGAGGACATTAGCCAATTAGATTTTTTATAATATATAAGAAATATAACAGAACTAATAAACCAAGTTAAAGGATAAGCCCAATAAACAACCCTAATATCTGGTATTATTCTAACTGCTATGGTTATGTAGGCTATCCTTATTAGGCACCAGCTTATTAACATAACAAACATGGGTATGTTAGTTTTTCCAGCTCCACGAAGTATTCCAGACAGACAGTGTGAAAGGGCTAGTAAAAAGTAAAATAGGCTTACGGTTCTTGCGTTCATAACTCCATACTTTATAACTGCTTGTTCAGAACTGAAAAATCCTATTAGTCTAGGTGCAAATATCCATATTAATATACCTATAATCTCTGACAAGGAAACACCAGCTACAAGCCCAAAAAGAGCACCCTTCTTGGCACGCTCGTACTTCTTTGCTCCTAGATTCTGTCCAATAAAGGTTGTAAGGGCAATACTAAAGCTAGTAATAGGAATAAAAGCAAACCTTTCAAGTTTTGAGTAGCTTCCACTACCTGCCATGACAACAGAACCAAAGCTGTTAATATTAGATTGAACTATTACATTAGCAAGAGAAATTACAGAGTTTTGGACTCCAGTTGGTATTCCCATTTTTACTAATCTTTTAAGCATATTAAAATCAATTTTTATTCTGTTTATATGTATCTTATAGCTAGTATCAATCCTTGTAAGCTTAATAAATGCTAAAACGGTACTAATAAATTGGGAAATTATTGTAGCTACAGCTGCACCTGCTATACCAAAGTTATATACTGCAACAAATAATAAGTCTAATACTACATTTATAATTGAAGCTATAATTAGATAATAAAGTGGACGTTTGCTGTCACCAATTGCCTGAAATATACCCATACAGACATTGTACATTACAATTGCAATGCCCCCGGCAAAATATAAGCGCAAGTATGTTACTGCATTTTCAAATACGTCAGCAGGTGTTTTCATTAACTTTAAAAACCAGGGAGTAAGACCTACCCCAACTATTGTTATTATGATTCCTGCTATTATGCCAAAGGCAACGGTAGTATGAATTGCAGTAGAAAGATTTTCCTCATCTTCTGCCCCAAAACATTGGGATATGATAACAGATGCACCTACAAATATTCCACTTATAAAGCCTACAATTAAAAATATTAGGCTGCCAGTAGAACTAACTGCAGCAAGGGCTTCCTTGCCTAATACATTACCTACTACAAGAGAGTCTACCACATTGTAAAGCTGCTGAAATAAACTGCCTAAAAAGATTGGCAGTGCAAACAGTGTTATTTTTTTTGAAATTTTTCCTTCTGTCAAAGCCTTGTCCCCCTTAATAGTTATTAATAGATTTTTATTTTCCTATTGATATATTATTATAGCTAAGAAATAGGCAAAGACTACATATAGATTTTAACATAAAAAATTTTCTAACAAAATATAAGTTTTTAGTTATAAGCAGAAGTAGTCAAAATTTCTGCATATTTATGGAGTATAAATTTGTCTAAGTTTTTATTGACATTGACGTAACGTTAAAGTGTATAGTTAAATTATCAGAAGGTGGTAACATGGAATATACAGTAAAGGAACTAGCTGAAATGGCAGGTGTAAGCCCACGTACCCTTAGATATTATGATGAAATTGGAATACTTAAGCCTGCTAGAAAAAGAATTCTTTGAAACCCTTGAAGAAGCCTTTAAGGCTGGAGACCCTGCTGGAGAGTTAGCTCAAAAGGCAGCAAATTTGCATAAGAAGTGGTTAACTTTTTATTGGGATAATTATAATAAAGAAGCTCATGCTGGACTTGTTCAAAGGAAATATTACTTCTTCCATATACTTTTTTATTTCTTTTGCTTTATTTTTATTATTTAAACTGTGTCTTGCAACCATCTCCATAAGTGCTGCTGATGCTGCACAAAGGGCAGCAATACAGCCTCCTGCAGGAATACTGGCTTAGTAGCAATATCTTCTAGAAATTGGTTAATGGATTTATCGGCAATTTTCAAGACTTTTCCTCCTTTTACAATAAATCAAAGTCTTTAGCATATTATCTCTCATTATAAGTTTTTAATGTATTCTGCTTAAGCCTAACCTTTTAGCTTTATCAACACTGCTTTATATTTTAGCCAATATAAACTAATGGTATAATATATAGAAGACATTCCCATTGAAGTAGAGGTGAAAAGGATGGCTGCTAATCTAATATATATTATGTATGGAGACAAGCCTAAAGCCATGATAAAAAGGATATTAGATGAGATAGATATAGAAAAGGATATACCTAGTAAGGCTTCTTTAATAGGTATTAAACCTAACCTAGTCCTTGCAAAGCCTTCTACTTCTGGCGCTACCACTTGTCCCCAACTGGTTGAAGGTCTAATAGAATATCTAAAGTCTAAAGGCTATAACAATATAGCTATAATGGAAGGCTCTTGGGTAGGAGACAGAACCCAGTTGGCCTTTAAGGTGTGTGGCTATGAAGCTTTATCTAAAAAGTACAATATACCCTTGATAGATTTACAAAAGGATAGCCACAGGGACTATAAGGTAGATGATATAACTGTTTCAGTTTGCGATAGTATAATGGAAGTTGATTATCTAATCAATATGCCAGTATTAAAGGGCCATTGTCAAACAAAAATAACTTGTGCCTTAAAAAATATGAAGGGCTGTATTCCAAATAAAGAGAAAAGGCGCTTTCATACTATGGGACTACATGAGCCTATTGCTTACCTAAATAAGGTGATAAAGCAGGATTTAATAATAGTGGATGGGATAATAGGGGATTTAAATTTTGAAGAAGGAGGAAATCCCGTCCAGATGAACAGGCTAATAGTGGGCAAAGACCCAGTGTTAATTGACAGCTATGTGGCCCAATTATTAGGCTATGATATAGAGGATATTCCCTATATAGAAATAGCAGAAAAAATAGGAGTAGGAAGAAGACTTTCATCAGATGAAAATATAAGAGAATTAAATAAGGATTCAACTCCAATGACCATCCCAAAGACCAGATTGGTAGAAGAGCTTACAAAAAATGTGGAAGAAAATATGGCTTGTTCTGCTTGCTATGGAAGTTTAATCCATGCTTTGGATAGATTGAATGATTTAGGTTATCTTTATGAATTGGATGGAAAGCTATATATTGGACAAGGCTTTAAAGGAAAGAAGAGAGAAGGCATAGGAATAGGCAGCTGTACTAAAGGCTTTGAAAAGAGTCTGCCAGGATGTCCTCCTAAGGCTAAGGATATAATAGAATTTTTGAAGGCTTCTATTTGATTTTATTAGAAGCAATAGCTGTAAAAGATTAAATAAAAAGGGGGAAGACAATTGATATTTATTTCATGGAATATTGATTCATTAAATGCAGCACTAACAGGCACTTCCAATAGAGCCATATTATCTCGTAAGGTATTAGAAACTATTGGAGAGCATGAGCCGGAGGTTATTGCCTTCCAGGAAACAAAGCTACCAAGTAGTGGCCCTACTAAAAAACATTTACAAATACTAAAGGATATGTTTCCTGACTATGAAATTGTTTGGAATTCTTCTGTAGAACCAGCCCGTAAGGGCTATGCTGGTACCATGTTTTTGTATAAAAATAATTTGTCACCAACTGTTACTTACCCTAAAATTGGTGCACCAGGCACTATGGATTATGAGGGTAGAATCATCACCTTGGAGTTTGATAGCTTCTTCCTAACCCAAGTTTATACACCTAATGCAGGGGAGGGTTTAAACCGCTTAGGGGAACGCCAAATATGGGATAGGAAATATGCCGATTATTTAGCGGAATTAGATAAGAAAAAACCTGTTATTGCAGCTGGAGATTTTAATGTAGCCCATAGGGAGATAGACTTAGCCCATCCAGATAGGAACCGTCAATCGGCTGGCTTTACCGATGAAGAACGTGAAGGCTTTACTAATCTATTGGCCAGAGGTTTTACAGACACCTTTAGATACCTCCATGGGGATGTAACTGGGGTTTATACCTGGTGGAATCAGAGGGCTAGGACAAGTAAAATAAACAATTCTGGTTGGAGGATTGATTATTGGCTTGTAAGTGACCGTATTGCCCATAGGGTTGTTAGATCTGAAATGATTGATTCAGGACCAAGACAAGACCATACGCCTATTTTACTAGAAATAGACCTTAATAACATGTAAGTTATAAGGTTTGATAAAACTTCCCTTGATTTTTATAGGCTTGTCACAAGTTTTGAGTTTAAGAATATATTAGTATTAAAGAGGCTTGTCAAATTTGTGTGAAGGGAAGTGAAGTATGGCAATAATTAATGTAACACCTGACATGGATATTACTAAGTTCTTAGTAGATAGGGAAGGCAATGTGGTTAAGAGATTCGAACCGGCAGATGATTTTACAAAAATAGAGGAGAGCATAAAGGAGCTATTATAAAAGTATGGAATAAAATAAGTTTTCAACAATATGGGATATAAGCATTTTTGGATGCTTATATCCCATATTGTTTATTATTTTGACATAGTAGATCTAATAAAGCAATAAGCAGACAGACATTAATTACGAAAGCGAATTGAGTTCGTTGAAAAAATTCTGAAAATTTGATATAATTAACTGACTAAAGTTACTGCTTTTTATTTATTAGGAGGCAATAGCTAATATGAAATCAATAGAAAACATATATAAGGGTTTATTGTCCATATTTAACTATCCCCATATTCCAAAAGAACTGTTAGAAAAACTGAAGGGACCCATACTATTGCATATAAGTGATACTCCTGTGGGAATTTATGACTATATCTTTAGAATAATTGACATTTTAAAGCCCCAGTACATTATACATACAGGTGACATGGCAGACAATATAAAGTTAGGTAACTATAAATATAAAACTGATCTTTATATTAAAGGAGTTAAAAGGCTTATTCAGGAACTAGAGAAGAATGAGCATTCAAAGAACTACTATGCATTGGGTAACCATGATGATTATGAAGTTGTTAATAAATTGAGTGAAAGAGGGACTATTCTACAGGAGAATTTTCTAGAAATCCATAATTACAAATTTGTAATTAATCACTATTATAAGAAACATTTTAAGGAAGTAGATTTCTATCTTTATGGTCATAGCTTTGAACCAATACATTATAAAAACAATAAAACTATTGGCTTGAATGGGGTATTAAATATAAATATAATAGACTTATCAAATGGAGAAGTCCACCATTTAGATTATCCAGTAGGGACAAATAGACTAAGATTAATGGAATTTAGAAGGGTCCATTTATAAAAATAAGGGGGATAGCTATGTTTCTATTTAGGATGGGTCCGCGCTTTTTGTTTTTTAGAACAGAAAATACTGATGAAGTTGCATCCTTTTTAGAGCAGAAACTTGATGGAGAAATTACGGATTTTTGGCAAGGCTTTGAGAAAGCATCCGATAATAGTACCTTGTGCTTTATAACGGATATTACTCCTATAAAAACTAGTGTAGAAGATGCTAGAAAAATTGTGCTTATCAATGATGCTTCTACAATAATACTATCTTCAATTATAAACAGCCAAGTTTGTCACATGTTGAATAGGGTTGATATGGGGCCAGCATCTGTGGTCATGAGAATAGCTGGTAATGAAAGTAAGCTAATAGAGAAAATAAAGGAGAGATTTTCTGGAAAAGAGATTGACCTTATTGAAGGTATAAGATTAGGAGAAAAGGACGATACTCTTATAGCTTTTACTAATAAGACTATTAATGGACCTGTGGCTGTAGCTAATATTTTGAAAACAAAACTATTAATTCCAAAGCCTATTAGAGAAGTGCAAGGTATATTGAGATTAGAGGCCTTAAGGTTTATTACCCAGTGCTTAGATGATAGCCAATGGTATGAGCTTAGAATTAATATATATGATTCTAATGGGAAATATGAAGAAAACTATGAAAGGCTTATATATATATTATCAAAGCTAGAAGTAGGCATGATTTTAGGAGAGAGCTGGACAAAAGACTATGCAGTAATGCTTTTTTCAGTACTAACCTACCAGGTGAGGCTGTTTACCTTTTCTTCCCCTGAAGAAGTTAAGAAGATGCTTATGGCATTAGAATTTACAATGGATGGCAAGAGATTGGTGGATTTTGATTTATACTACAAGAATAAGAAAATCTATTGGACTAATGTAGTGAAGAATAGAAAGAAGAAAAGCAAGGCTGAGTGGGCTGTTAACTATAGAAAAAAATTGTATGAAAAGCTTAGTCAGGAAGATATAGAAACCTTAGAGAATATGGAAAAAGACCTTATTTAAAAATACCTGGACCAAAAGACCAGGTGTTTTTATTTATATGGAGACTAGTTTTTATTTATACTTTCTTATAAGCTCTACAAAAGCGTCTACTAAGGCTTGGATTGAAAGGACAATTCTTTCATCTACAACATCCCCATTTGCATCAAAGGAAGCATCAGAAACCTTAATATAAGCTTCTGGTTGTTGAACTACTGGCATATTAAGGAATACCAGAGTTTGGCGTAGATGGTGGTTTGCTCCAAAGCCACTTAATCTTCCTGGGGATTGGCTGATGATTGTTGCAGGTTTCCCATCCCATATACTTTCTCCATAGGGCCTTGAACCAACATCTAATGCATTTTTTAATACTGGCGGTATGGAGCGGTTATATTCAGGAGTTACAAACAATACTGCATCTATTTCTTTCATCTTATTACGGAACCTAGTATATGCTTCAGGAGGCCTGTTTTCATCGTCATAATCTTGGTTATATAAGGGTAGGTCTCCTATTTCAATAAGCTCTGCTTCATAGCCTTCAGGGAATAAAGTTGCAGCTTTATTGGCTATTTTTTTAGAGTAAGAATCCTTTCTTAAACTACCAGCTATTATACCAATCTTAACCATTCTACCGTCCTTTCTTTTGTTTATTGATAAGCACAAAAATAGGGATAGCTTTGCTACCCCTATTTTGCACCGTAAGTTAATTATTTATTCTATTTATCCATTCTATAAAATTATCCACTACTTGATCTAGAAACTCTATAGTAGGTTTATGGGTTAAATTTCCTTCTTCGTCCATTTTATCCATTACATTTCCAATAAAGACTTCATTGCCAGGTAATGTAATTACTCCAACACCTGGTGAATTCAAAATTTGACGTAAATGGATTTGAGCCTTTACAGTGCCTAACATTCCCATTGATGCTCCTACAATCATTCCAGGTTTATTTACCATGACTTTTTCTACTCTGGAAAACCAATCTATAGCATTTTTTAATACTCCTGGGATTGAATGATTGTATTCTGGGGTTATAAAAATTAAGCCATCACTATTTTTAATTTTCTCTCTGTATTCTATAATTATATCTGGTGGAGTAAGTTCAATATCTTCATTGTACATGGGTATATTTTCTAACGTCAGTATTTCTATATCTAGTTTATCCTTGTATCTCTCTTTCATGTATTTAGCTAATTTTCTGTTGTAGGATTTTTTACTTATACTGCCTAATATTGCAACAACTTTCACCAAGCTACCTCCTTAAAATAATCACTATATTATTACTACTAATACCCTAAAAATTAGAAAATAAAATATATGGACAGCTGTTTAGTTAAACTAAATTATAAGCTAGTAAAAATTAAGGACAAAAATAAAAGGGAAGGAGAACACTATGGTTAGAATAAGTATTGCACCAATGGTAGACATAACTGATAGGCATTTTAGATATTTTTGCCGCCTATTAACTAAAAGAGCCATGTTATATACAGAGATGATTACCAGCAGTGCCATTATCCATGGAGATAGGAATAAGTTATTAGATTTTAACCCTGTAGAAAAGCCTATAGCTTTACAGCTAGCAGGCTGTGATAAGGAGGAAATTGCTGAAGCAGTTAAAATTGCAGAAGATTGGGATTATGATGAGATAAATTTAAATGTAGGCTGCCCATCAGATAGGGTTTCAGGCAATCAAATGGGAGCTGCTCTTATGGCCTATCCTGAATTGGTGGCAGAAATTGTTCAAGCTATGAAAAGGGAAACCAAAAAGCCAATTACTGTAAAACATAGAATCGGCATTGAGGGAACTAATGTATTACCTACTTCATTACCGAAAATAGTATATGATAAATATGAGGATTTAGAGTATTTTATTAAAGTTCTTTCTCAGGCAGGAGTAAAGCACTTCATAATCCATGCACGCATTGCCATACTGGAAGGGTTAAGTCCAAAAGAAAATAGGGAGATTCCACCTCTTAGATATGAGGATGTTTATAAAATAAAGGAAAACTTTCCAGCTTTGTTTATTGAAATAAATGGAGGGATAAGAACTATTGAATCTATTAAAAAACATTTAAATTATGTAGATGGAGTTATGTTAGGTAGGGTGGCTTATGAAAATCCCTTCTTGCTAGCAGAAGTAGACCAATTTTTTGAAGGTGGCAAAATAAACAATATTTCTAGGAGGGAAGTTATAGAAGGCTTAATAGATTATGTAGAAAGGTTTGGAGAAGACCAAAAAATGGGCTACCATGCTTTAAGGAATACATTAGGACTTTTCCATAATAAAAGGGGCAGTAAAATATGGAGGCGGCTTTTGACTCCTCCTTGGGAAGAAGGTGTCTATGCTAAGGATATATTAAAAAGAGCTTTGGAAGTTCTTCCTGAAGAAGTATTAGAGGAAAGGCCAAGTGAGCAGTAGAATATTTGCTAATTACACATATAAGTAGTAAAATATATGGTGCTCCATTATAAGAAAGGAAGTGTCAAAATTTTTTACATATCAGTCAATTTTAATACTTTTTTATCTGCTAAAACTATTTTTTTCCATAAACAATATATGCTAATCTATAAAATAAAAAGGTATAAAATTCCTTTACTTTTTCGCATTTTCCCTTTATAACATGAATTGTATAGATTTTTCAGGCCTATAATACATACGTATGCTGACCTTTATACTTTCCAAAATAGCACTTTTATGGAAAGAAATACCAACTGCGTTAATTTTATGGACAAGTCATGAAGGAAACCCACATAAGGATGTCAAAATATTTTACACTTGTTATAAAAACAATTCAACACAACTAGTTATTGCTTTTATTATAAATAAGCTTTTTAATACACAAATTTACAATTTAATATGACAATATAAAGGGGGTATTTATATGGCTATGCCTGTAGAATTAATCTATCTATTTGTATTACTTATTACTATAGTTGTAGTTTTTGTTCTTTATAAAAGGCCTATATATGAAGCAATGTTTATGGGCTTTTTAGTCATGGTAGTTGCCTTAGGAAAATTTGATAAATTATTATATTACCTAATCAAACCATCTACTAACACCCTATTCTATGCAATAGTGGCCTTCTTAACTTTAGCTTATATATTTGGAAAGACCAATGTAATTAACTATGTTATCGATTTTATATTAGCCATTGTAGGCAGGTTTAGAGGTGGTGCTGGTTGGGTTTCCCTTATATCTAGTACATTTATGGCTGCCCTTTCTGGAACTGGGCCAGGAAATGTGGCTGCAACAGGAGTTTTTACTATACCTGCTATGATAAGAACTAAATTCCCAAGACATTTAGCAGCAACAGTAGAGATGTCTGCAAGTTCATTAGGGCCAATGATACCACCATCTGGTACTATACTTTTAGCCTTTGGTGTATTAGATGCTATATATCCAGGTAAATATACATTGTCCCATTTTTGGATGGTTGTATGGGGGATAGGCATATGGCTAATACTACAAAGGGCTTTAACTCTATATGGCTTTGTTAAATATTATAAAGTTGAAGCAGTTCCTGAAGAAGAACGTCCAGATATTAAGGAAACCTTGAGAAAAGGTTGGAAAGCATTACTAGTGCCGCTGATAATTTTCTTACCCTTATTTTTAGACTTCCAACTTAAAGATACTTTCTTTACAAGTCGCCTTGGAGAAGATGGAGCAGCAGCTTTATCTAGCAGTGTAATACAATTTACTCCAGGAATAGCAGCAATTTATGCGCTGATAATTAGCCGTGATGAAATAGGTGGCCTAAATCCGAAAAATATATTCAATCTATTTAAAGAGGCTATTTCTCAAGTAGTTCCAGTAGCAGCTACAGTATATTTTGCTTATTGCCTATCAGAATTATTTGGAGATGCTAATATTGCGGAACCAATAGGCGACTATATAGCTAATTTCAATATGACAAAAACTCAATTAGCTATATTCTTCCCACTACTTACTACATTTTTAGGAATGTTCATAACTGGTTCTGCCCAAATAGCTATATTTGGTTCACTTATAATTACTGGTTTGGCAGGAGTAGGCGTAAATCCATTATTGGCAGCAGCTATTCTACCTTGTATAACAGGAGCATTAGAAGGTACGACACCACCATTGGCTCTTGCCATGTATGCAGCAATGGGTGTTGCTAAATCTGGCATGAAAGAAACATCTATATTGGCTCTTATATGGGTTATATGCCATTTGTTATTTGCTATATTGATATTAACAGGAGTACTACCAGTACCATTTTTATAAGGGGGAATTAATATGAGAGATAGTTTACAGAAGCTTATTGAATCCCTATTTAGTATTTTCCTCATAATTGCTATAGTTGGTGGTGGAATCATACTCTTAATGTTTGTTGCAGGTATTATTGTAGGTGGAACTACAGGAAACTTTCTAGCTGTAACTGCAAAAGATACTATGTTACCTATGTTTATTAGAGCTGCAGCTATTGCAGTATTATTAGGTTTGCTCCAATATTATGTAATAGGGGAACATGCCCTTACTATGGATGAAAATGATGAGTAAAGGTGAGCTTGTGCTCACCTTTTTTGTGTGTAAAATTATATTACATATTTTTTGCTGATATTTTAAGTTTAAAGTAAACTTATTAGACGCTAAATGGGTTATATAAACCCTATTTTTTCTTTTTCATAAGGTAAAAGGCATAAAATCAACAACTAATTTTTTTTGGAATACTGGCACAATTGTTGCAGTAACAAATGGTAACAAGACAATAAAAGGGAGGATTAAAATGAAAAAGAAAGAGTTAAGAATCCTCTGTCCCAATGGGCATTTAGGCTTTGCCCCTACTAAGGAAGAAAGTTTTTATATTGGTGCAAAGACTAAACCAGATTACTACTGCTGTGATTCAGGTAGCGATGATATAGGACCAGCACCACTAGGAGCGGATAAATCGGTAAGCTTATATGCGTGGCAAAAACATGATCTAGAGCTTATGCTATTGGCAGCAAGAGAACAAGGAGTACCAATGATAGTAGGTTCAGCAGGTGATACAGGAACAAATAGTAGGGTAGATATGTATGTGCAGATTATAAAGGATTTGGCTAAGGAACATAAGCTTCCTAAATTTAAACTAGCATACTTTTATTCGGAAGTAGATAAAGAATACTTAAGAAAGAAACTAGAAAAGGGAGAAAGAATTTACGGTTTAGATTCTAGGGAGGACTTAACCCTTGAAGAACTAGAAAAAACAGAAAGGATAGTAGCCGTTGCAGGCGTTCATCCATATATTAAAGCCTTGGAGATGGGTGCAGATGTTATAATAGGTGGTCGTTCTTCAGATGTAGCCATATTTGCAGCCCCAGCCATTTATGAAGGCTTCCCAGAAGCTGAATCATACTATTTAGGAAAAGTATTAGAATGTGCTTCCTTCTGTGCAGAGCCCTATGGAGCTAAGGAGACGGTTATAGGTACCATAAGCCATGAAGATATAAAGGTAACAGCCATGGCGCTCTGGCAAAGATGTACAGTTGCCTCAGTTGCAGCCCATGCCATGTATGAAAGGTCTAATCCCTATTACGAATATTTTGCTGGCGGCATGTTAGATATGTCTGAATGTGTATATGAACAATACGATGAAAAAAACTGCTAGAATAACCAATCCAAAATTTATTCCTACTAAAGGAAGGATTAGAATAAAGCTAGAAGGTTCAGCTAAAGTAGGTGAAATGTATATAGGAATTGCAGGAGTCAGGGATCCTTATACAATAAAGAACATAGATAAAATTATAGAGTTAGCCAGAGAACAGGTAAGAGAACAATATGGTGATAAAGGCTATGAATTACACTTCATAGTCTATGGTAAAAATGGAGTAATGCAGGATTTAGAGCCAGTAAAAGAGATAAGAGCCCATGAATTATGTGTTGTGGTTCAAGGTATAGCCGAGGATAAAGAAATGGCCAAAGAAATAGCCATGATGGGTACAAGGCAGATATTCTATGCAAGACTCCCAGAAGTTAAAGGTACTGCAGGAACAGCTGCCTTTTTAGTTGATGAAGTACTACCTGCCACCCCAGCCTATAGATGGTCTATAAACCATGCAGTAGAAGTAGATGATCCCATGGAGTTATTTGATTTAAGAATAATAGAAGTGGGAGGGTAGGGTATGAAGACAGTAAAACTAGTGGATTTAGCTAAAACAATAAGGAGTAAAAATGCAGAAACCGATAGGATTACC
>CALBUB010000072.1 GCA_937967955.1 uncultured Bacillota bacterium
GCTGAGTTTGAAAAAGTAGTCTTGGATACCTTAAACAAAGTAGTAAAAGAAGGAATAGATAGGCAATTAATAGAAGCCTCCATAAATGTTATTGAATACGATTTAAGAGAGGCATCTAACTTCCCTACTAAAGGAATAGTATATAATATGCTTTCCCTTGATAGCTGGCTATATGATGGAGATCCACTAGCCCATATTCAATATGAAGGGCCTTTAAATGAGATAAGGGAAAGTATAGAAGAAGGCTATTTTGAAAAATTTATTGAAGAAAGAATAATAAACAATCCCCATAGTTCCCTAGTCATGATAATGCCTAAAAAAGGCCTTGGAGAAGAAAAAGAAAATAAGGTAAGGGAAAAATTAGATAAATACAAAGAAGCTCTATCAAAAGAAGAAATCCAAGAACTAATTGAAAAGAACAACAAACTTAAAACTATGCAGCTAACTGATGATCCCCCTGAAGCAAAAGCTACAATACCTAAGCTATCCATATCTGATGTAAATCCAAAAGCCGAAGTAATACCTCAAGAGGTAATAGAGGAAGATGGCTTTACAATACTAAACCATGATATATTTACAAGTAAAATTGCCTATGTGGATATGTATTTTGATACAAGCATGGTAGATGAAAGCTTAATCCCTTATATAAACTTGCTTTCAGGAATTCTAGGTAAGATAGACACTAAGAAAAAATCCTATGCTGATCTATCTAATGAAATATACGTAAGTACTGGAGGCATCAGTTTTAGTGCTAATGCCTATGTAGAAAACAATAAGGATAATGTGTACCATCCTAAATTCATAGTCAGAGGTAAAGCTGTAGGAAAGAACATTTCCAAAATGCTGGAGCTTATGGCAGAGCTCATAACCGAATCAAAGATTGAAGACGAAAAAAGGATAAAGGAGCTACTGCAACAGATTAAATCTAGAATTGAAATGGCCATATTCAATAATGGTCATTCAGTAGTTATGAGAAGAGTAGGCTCCTACTTTTCACCCTCAGGTAGGTATGTTGAAAAATTACAAGGCTTAGACTTCTACTGGTTCCTCTGCCAGCTACTAAACAACTTTGATGAAAACAAGGAGGAAATTTTATATAATCTTAAGAAAGTCTATGACACCATATTCAATATAAACAACTTAATAATAAGCTTTACTGGAGATAAAGATGACTTTAAACTTGCCAAAGACCATATGAGTATAGTAACAGATAGGCTCAGTAGAGATAAGCTGCAGGCCCAAGAATATTATTTCAAGGAAGAAAAGCTAAACGAAGGAATACTCTCATCAGCCAATGTCCAATATGTATCCAAAGGTTACAACTTTAGAAAACTAGGATACGATTATAAAGGCAGCATGTTAGTCTTATCCACCATACTAAGTAGAGAATACCTCCATAATAAAATAAGAGCTCAAGGAGGAGCTTATGGAGCCGGCATAAGTATTGATAGGACAGGACATTTGATTACCTACTCCTATAGGGATCCTAATTTAAAGGAAACCATAGAAGCCTATGATAGTATGGGAGACTATATAAGAAACTTAAATCTAACTAAGAATGACCTAACCACATTTATAATAGGTACCATAAGCCGAATAGACCCAGCAACTACTCCCCATATGAAAGGCCAAATAGCAACAAGCAGATTTATATCCAACTTAACCCAAGAAGATATCCAAAGAAACAGGGATGAAATATTAAGTACCAGGGTTAAGGATATTAAAAACTGTATAGATATCCTTGAAAATTCCATGAAACAAAACTATATTTGTGCCTTAGGAAATGAAAATAAAATTAGGGAAAACCGAGAGCTGTTCAATAATTTAGTACAGTTAAATAAATAAGCTGATAAAAGCCCCTTCTCTGTTTAAAGAAGGGGCTTTATATATTATATTGCTAGTTTTGGCTGTAGTTAATAGCATACAAGAAAAGACAAAAGCCAACTACCTGCCTTATAAAGCCTGAAACTAGAAACGGTCATTAATAGAACTTAGCTATAATATTGTCCAATAGATAATAATCTATCTATAAATATTATCAATTGGATTTATTCATACATAAATGGTATTTTTAATATGTATAAAAATGAGGAGGTGACTTTAATGTCTAAAATTATAAAAAAACTACCAGTACCCATAGTGGGCCTAATGCTTGGATTAGCAGCTTGCGGCAATTTAGTATTATCCTATGGGGAAACTTATAGGAATATTTTTGGTTTACTTTCAGCAATTATTTTAGTTTTAGTATTGGTTAAAATAATTATGTATCCAAGGCAAGTTAAAGAAAGCCTAGATAATCCTGTTGTAGCCAGTGTTTTTCCTACTCTATCCATGGGAATTATGCTGCTTTCTACATATTTAAAACCCTATTCCAGCCCTTTAGCTCTAGGTATGTGGTTCATAGGCTTGATACTTCACATTATACTTATAATTAGTTTTACAGTAAAATACATAATAGGCTTTAATATTAAGAAAGTTTTCCCCAGCTGGTTTATAGTGTATGTGGGAATTGTTGTAGCAAGTGTTACTTCACCTGCCTTTGATATGACTAAAATTGGCCAAATGGCTTTCTGGTTTGGTTTCATATCCTATATCATATTGCTTCCCCTAGTACTATATAGAGTAATTAAAGTGAAAAATATTCCAGAACCTGCCCAACCAACAATAGTCATATTATCAGCACCAGCCAGTCTATGCCTAGCAGGATATATGAATGCTTTCCAGGAGAAAAACATGTTAATTGTATATTTATTACTTGCTCTATCCCAAGCAACTTATATTTATATATTGACTACATTACCAAAGCTTTTAAGGCTTAAATTTTATCCCAGCTATTCTGCTTTTACTTTCCCATTAGTTATTAGCGGAATAGCACTAAAAGTTACTAATAGCTTTCTGATAAATATAGGAAATACAAACTACTTATTTAATCATCTAGTAAAATTAGAAGAGATAGTGGCAGTAGTAATGGTACTATATGTATTATCCAGGTATATAAGCTTTTTACTTTCAAATAAGGAAGTCATTAAAGTATAGATAAAAGGGCATCTACTTAAAGATGCCCTTTTTAATGGCCCTTATGGAAATATTTTCAATTGGAATCCTTGTACTTATAGCAGTAATAATATAAAATAAATATAAAAAATATTAGAAAAGGGATGATAGTATGGATAGGATAGTTGAAAGATTTTTAAGATACATAGCCATAGATACCAGATCAGATGAAAGCAGCCAAACTTGCCCTAGCACAAAAGGCCAATTAGAATTAGGAGCATTATTAGTAGAGGAACTAAAAGAATTAGGACTAGAAGATGCAAGACAGGATGAAAATGGATATGTATATGCTACTCTTAAAGGAAATATTGATAAAGAGGTACCCACAATTGGCTTTATTGCTCACCTAGATACTAGCCCTGATATGGATGGTAAGTGTACAAATCCTCAAATTTTCACCTATGAAGGTGGAGATATTAAACTTAATGATGAGTATAGCATAACAGTTAAAGAATTCCCCTTCTTAAAAGACCTGGTAGGTAAAGAACTTATCACTACTGACGGCACAACTCTTCTTGGAGCTGATGATAAAGCCGGCATTGCTGCTATTATGGATGCAGTAGAATATCTAGTTAACCACCCAGAGATTAAGCATGGTGATGTGAAAATAGCCTTTACGCCAGATGAAGAAATAGGTAGGGGTGCAGATCGATTTGATATAGAAGGTTTTGGAGCAGATTTTGCCTATACTATAGATGGAGGCCCTGTAGGAGAACTAGAATATGAAAATTTCAATGCAGCTAGTGCTAAAATAGAAATACAAGGTAAAAATGTCCATCCAGGTACTGCTAAAAACATAATGATAAATGCCCTTAGGGTAGCTATGGAGCTGGAAGGCATGCTGCCAGTAAATGAAAAACCTGAGTATACGGAAGGATATGAAGGCTTCTACCTATTAACAGACTTATCAGGAACTGTGGACCATGCTGTAATGAAGTATATCATAAGGGATCATTCTAGGGAAAAATTTGAGCACAAAAAAGAATACATGAAAAATGTTGTAGATTTCTTAAATAATAAATATGGAAATATAATAAAACTTGAAATTAAAGACTCCTACTATAACATGAAAGAAAAAATTGAACCCCATATGGAAATAATAGAGCTGGCTAAAAAATCTATGGAAGAGTTAAATATTAAACCAATTATTAAACCAATAAGAGGCGGCACAGATGGAGCAAGGCTATCCTATATGGGACTTCCATGTCCAAACCTCTTCTCTGGCGGCTACAATTATCATGGAAGATATGAACTAATTCCAACTGAATCTATGAAGCTTGCCTCCCAGTTAATAGTTAAGATTGTGGAAAACAATACTAAATGGGAGTATGACAAATAATAAAAGAAAATAATTAGCCCCTCATGAATATATGAGGGGCTAATTATTTAGCCTACTTTAACAGTACTATCTTCTACTTTTACAACACCGTCTTCTATAAGCTTTTCAGCTATCCAAGCTGCTACCTTACCAGTTATTGTAATACAATGTTGTTTTCTTTCAGGGCTTTGGAAGTTGTCCCCTGCCCATTGCCTTGTAATCACTCTACAACAAGTTGAACCATATTCTTTTTTTATGTAATCATGTAGGGCCCTTGACATGACAAACATCTTCTCATTCATAGGCTCACCATGGACTCTACCGTAAGCCATTCCAAGAGCCATTTGGCCACCACTTACTGCTCCACATACACAGCCTGCTTTACCCATACCAATTGGAAAGCCAGATGCCATTTTTACTATATTATTATCATAAGGCTTTCCAAGTAAATGATTTATAGTTTGAACTACTGCCTCTGAGCAAAAAAATTCACCTCTTCTAAAATAGCCTTCAGCTTCCTCTTTAACTACTTCAATCAATTGTTCTTTAGTCATAATAATAGCCCCCTTTTACACTTATTTACATTTAATTTTACCTTAAAGGGAGCTATTACACCAATTAAATTAATCTATAGTTAAAAAGGGGGGGATTTAAAAAATTTATAAATACTACCTAACTGCACTGAACTGGATTTCTAATGTCTTTTCAGTTCCATTTCTCAATATGGTCAACTTTGCCTTATCTCCTTGCTTGTAATTAAAAAGAGCTTTCTTTAACTGACTCATAGTATTTATTTCTTTATCGTCTATCTTTATTATTACATCTCCATTTGTTAGTCCTGCTTTATCTGCTGGAGAATTGCTGTCCACTTTAATTATGACTACTCCTTCATCTATGTCTAAATCTATTCCCAATTGTCTTTCATACAATTCAACTTCTATACCTAGAATACCCATATATACCATCTTATAGTCGCCAGTTTTAACTATTTCTTCTATTACTGGCTTTACAGTATTTATTGGAATAGCAAAGCCTAAGCCCTCTCCAGAGGTGATCTTAGCAGTATTTATTCCAATTACCTCACCTTTAATATTTAACAAAGGACCACCACTATTACCTGGATTTATAGATGCATCTGTTTGAATTAAATCCTCAATAATATTTCCACCAACAGTTATGGATCTATGAAGGCCGCTTACTATTCCTGAAGTAACAGTACTTTGAAACTCTAAGCCTAGAGGATTTCCAATAGCAACAACAGTTTCTCCTATTAATAGGTCATCTGAATCCCCTAATTTTGCCACTGGCAGATCTTTAGCATCAACTTTTAATATGGCTAAATCTAGTAAAGAATCCTGCCACAGTACTTCTGCCTCTTTTTCATCTCCATTGTTAAAGAGCACCTTTATATTTTCTGCATCTCCATTATCAACCACATGGGCATTAGTTAGTATAAAGCCATTACTATCTACTATAACCCCAGAACCTATTCCATCTACCTTCTGTTGGAAAAAGCCATGATGCTGAACCCTTTTAGTAGTAATACCTACTACACTATCCATTGCACTTTGGGCAACTAAAGCCACATTGTTTCCATTGTCATTCTTCTCTAATATACTTTCTATATTAACAGTTTCATTAAAGTTATCCTTTTGTTCCATATACTTTAATACTATAAAAGGAGATACTAAGCCTCCAATTAAAGCAGATACTAATGCTATAGCTATGTATGTAATAAGCCGCTTTTTTACTGGCTTTTTATGGCCATCTTTTGCTAAATTATCCATATCCTTATGAGTATTATTTTTAACTATATATTCTACTTCTCTGTTTATACCTTCAATTATCTCTAAAGTTCTATCCAACTCCCTATTATCCTTATCCATAGAATGCCTCCCTTCTTTTCCCCTTAATGATAATAAATAAATATGAAAAAAATATAAGCCAATTATGGTTTTTTGTAAAAATTCCTCTTTATATTTTTTACAATTTCCCATAATTGCTAAACTAAGTTCCCATGAAATAGGCTATATATTCTGATATAATAATTTAACAAAAGAAGTTTCATAAATTTAAGGAGTAGATAGCTATGAGCTACACCATTTATCTAGTAGAAGACGATAAAAACTTGAACTTAATATTATCCACCTATTTACAAAAAGAAGGCTGGGAAGTTTCTTCCTTCTTTACTGGTGAAGAAGCCTTAAATGCAATAAAAAATCCTCCTGATCTGTGGATATTAGATATAATGCTACCAGATATAGATGGCTACCAAATAATAAAGGAAATAAAAGAAACTACTCCCCATATACCCGTCATATTTATTTCTGCTAGGGATGCAGATTTAGATAGAATATTGGGCTTAGAGTTAGGAAGCGATGACTACCTAGCTAAACCTTTTTTACCAAGGGAGTTAGTAATCCGTACTAAAAAATTATTAGAAAGGGTATACAAAACTCCACTAGAGCTCATCAATATTCCACCTTATAGTATTGATGAAAAAAGTAGAAGGGTAAAAAAAGGAGAAGAAACAATAAATCTTACCTCTAAGGAATTCGATTTATTAGCATTTTTTATAAAAAATAGGAATCAAGCTCTTTCAAGAGAACAGATACTCAAAGCCCTTTGGGGAGAAGATTATTTTGGCACAGATAGGGTAGTAGATGATTTAGTAAGGAGACTTAGAAAAAAGATGCCTAAGCTTAATATTGAAACAATTTATGGATATGGCTATAGGATGATCGTAGTATGAATATAAAAAACAAACCACTATCAATCCAAATTTGGATAGTATTTGCAGGTATTACTCTTTTTATATCAATAATATTAACAATAATCCTTCCCCTAACATTAAGAGCTTTTTTCACCGAAGAAATATACGTTACAATTGAATCTGCCCAAAATTTGATGCTTAATAGATATGATTTACCAGCCCTTAGAAGATTCCTGGAAGCAGAAGACATTGGTGACACAAGGCAAGCCTTAGAAAGCATTCGAACAGTACACCATTTTTTCCTATTTGATGACTACCAGATTTTTTTCTCTTCTCCCCTAGACCCAGCTTTTGTTGAACAGGTTAAAGTACAAGCCCAACTGCAAAAAAGCAATAGTCAAAGATATAGTGGTACTGTTGGAGATGAAAAGATATTCTATGTAATAACCAAAGGAAAAACATTAAAGCAAGATGTATGCTTGGTATCCTATATGTGGGATTCCTACAGGCAAGATATGGTTAAAAATCTTTTTAAACGCTTGGCCCTTTTAACTACAATAGTATTTTTACTAAGTTGGATACCTGCCATATTACTTTCTAAATACCTATCTAGTCCATTGGTCAATTTAGAAAAAAAGGTAAATAAACTTGCCAACTACGAATGGAACGAACCAATAGATGTAGATAGAGAAGATGAAATAGGAAAATTAGGAAAATCTATTGAACTCCTTAGAAAGCAGCTTATATACCAAAGAGAAATGCAGCAAACTTTTTTGCAAAATATATCCCATGAGCTAAAAACTCCTGTAATGGTTATCCGCAGCTATGCCCAGGCAATTAGGGATGGTATTTATCCAAAGGGAGACTTAAACTGTTCAGTAAAGGTAATAGACGAAGAAGCTGAAAGGCTTGAAAAAAGGATTAAAAATTTACTCTATATAACAAAATTGGATAATATGAATCTTCAGCATATTTCTAAGCAAAACTTTTACCTAGATAGGCTAATAAAAGATGTGGTAGAAAGGCTGTCCTGGAATAGGACAGATATTGATTGGCAGCTAGAACTTTCCCCTATAAGTATATATGGTGATGTAGAGCAATGGAGAATAGTAATTGAAAATCTATTAGACAATCAAATACGATATGCAAAGAATACCATACTCATATCTTTAACCCGAACAGAAAAGAATAGAATTTTACTTAGATTTTGGAATGATGGACCAAGTATAGAAGAAGAAGTATTAAAAACCCTTTTCACTAAATTCAATAAGGGTAAGAAAGGGCAATTTGGTTTGGGATTAGCAATAGTTCAAAGGATTGTTACCCTATACGATGCCAGAATATGGGCTTGTAATGAAGAGAAAGGAGTATCCTTCTATATAGAAATTCCAGTATCAATGTGAAATATACCAATAGCAAATTTTAAAAATTTTGTTGACAAGTAAAAAACACCAGAAACTCTGGTGTTTTATTTTATATTTCCATTAATTTTCTTATTACTTCTAGAAAAAGCTTCATACCTCCAAAAGGCTGGGTTGAATAATATCATAAGGGTAAATATTTCTAATCTGCCTAATAGCATACAGCCAGACAAAATTAGTTTTGACAAATTGCTAAAGCCGCTATAGCTTCTAGCTGGCCCTGCAAACCCAAAAGCAGGCCCCACATTTCCTAAGGTAGCTGCTACTGCACTGGCAGAACTTTCAAAATCTACTCCATCTAAGGAAACTATTATAGTACTTATTATAAATATGAACATAAATAGAACAAAGAAACTAGCGATACCAGCAACAGTATTACTTGATATAACTTTACCATCTATCTTTATGGGCAAAACAGCTCTAGGATGTAATATCCTATAAAACTCCCTCTTAATTGCCTTTAACAGTACTACAATTCTAATATTTTTAATTCCCCCGGCAGTAGAGCCAGCACAGCCTCCCATAAACATTAGGGCAAACAAAATTACCTTACTAAAGGTTGGCCATTTATCAAAATCCACTGTGGTATAGCCAGTAGTGGTTATAATAGATGCTACCTGAAAAAAAGAATCCCTTAGTGCTATTCCAAAACTGTTATAATCCATTGGACCCAATATATTTAATGCTATTAATATTACTGAAAGGAATATAGTCCCTAAATAAAACCTTAGTTCAGTATTTTTTATAACTTCTTTCCACTTTCCTTTATAGAGCAAATAGTATAAAGAAAAGTTAGCCCCGCACAAGGTCATAAATATAGCAATTACTAAGTGTATATAAGTACTTTGGTAATAGCCTACACTTTTAGATTTTATACCAAAACCTCCTGTACCTACCGTACCAAAGGTATGCAGTGCTGAATCATAAGGAGACATGCCTCCTAATACTAATAAAGTGAAATTTACAATAGTAATTATAATATAGATAGTATATAAAATTTTAGCCGTATCCCTTACCCTTGGCACAATCCTATCTGGTGTAGGACCAGGGCTTTCTGTTTTATATATTTGGAAGCCTCCTATACCTAACATTGGTAAAAGAGCCACTGTAAAAACTAATATGCCCATACCACCAATCCAATGGGTAAAAGACCTCCAAAAAAGGACTCCTTTAGGAAAAGCCTCTATATCATCAACTATTGAGGCTCCCGTAGTTGTAAAGCCTGATACTGTTTCAAAAAATGCATCAATCCAAGAAGGAATAGTCCCAGAAAATATAAAGGGCAATGCACCAAATATGGATACTAAAATCCATCCAAAACCAACGATTGCTAGGCCTTCCTTGACTCGAATATTTTCCCTATATTTGAATATTACAGTCATTATAAAGCCTACTATACCTGTAACTATTATGCTAAAGAGAATTCCTTTCCAATCATAACTACTATAGTAAAGGGCAACTAACAAGGAGGGAACCATAAGACCTGCTTCCACCAATAGCAAATAGCCTAATACATTAGCGATTACCCCAAAGTTCATTAAATATGCCTCCTTTATGAACAGGAGCTACCAGCTTATTTAACAAGGGCATGTGAGAGGTTAAGGAAAATACTATTATCCTATCATTAGGCTTTATTATACTTTTTCCATCTGGTATTATTACCTCTCCCTCCCGAACAATTGCTCCTATAATAATACCTTTTGGAAGTCCCAGCTTAGATAAAGGTTTCCCAACTATAGGAGAGTTTTCACTTACTATTATTTCTGTTACCTCTCCTTCCCCTCCAAGAAGTAGGGAAACTGATACAACTTTACCACCTTTTATATATTTTAATATATGGCTTACTGTTATATTGACAGGATTTAAAGCCACATCTATATCCAACTTATCTACTATACGAGTATAGTTGGGCCTACTTATCTTAGCAATAGTTTTATTTACCCCTGATTGTTTGGCTACCAAGCCCATTAGTAAGTTGGCTTCATCTATTCCTGTAGCCCCTACAAAAGTATCATAAGATGCCAAATCCTCTTCAATTAATAAAGCAATATCAGTACCATCTCCACAAATTACTAAAGTATTATCTAATTTTTCTGCTAAATACTCACACCTATCCCTATCAAGCTCTATTATAGTTATACTCATTCCTAACTTTTCTAATCTTTTAGCTAGATAATAGCCTACATTTCCCCCGCCTAATATCATGACCTTTTTGCTTTCTTTTTTATTCATATTGATTCCTAAACGTTCTGCCAGCCTATTAATATTTTTAGCTTTCCCAATTACATGCAGAACATCATCAATCTTTAGTTCAGTAGAGCCATCAGGGATTATAAGTTCCCCATCCCTTGATATGGCAACGATTAAAAGGCCATCTAAGCCTTCTAGTTCCCTTAATTTCTTACCTACAAATTCATTGACACTTCCTAAGTGGAATTCAACCATAGATACTTTACCTTTTGCAAAATCATCAACATAGAAATTGTAAGTCTTTGATATATATCTTTCTATCTCAATAGCAGTGGCCAAATCTGGGTTTATTATATGGTCAATTCCTAAATGGTTTTTAACAAAACCTAAATCCTCAATATACTCAGGCTCCCTTATCCTTGCAATTGTTTTTTTACAAGCAAGGTTTTTAGCTAGAGTACATATCAATATATTGACTTCATCACTATTTGTTGCAGCAACAAGCAAGTCATAGGATTCTATATTAAGTTCCTTTAAAGCACCAATCTGTATGCCGTTTGCTTCTACAGTTAATACATCTAAATGGTCACTTATCCTCTCTAATTTATCTCCATCTATGTCCATTAAGGTTACATCTATATCCTCATTGTTCATTGCTTCTGCCAATTGATATCCTAACTTGCCTGCCCCTACAATTAAGACTTTCATCAAATCATCTCCTGCTCCATTATTTATACTTATGTAATTATACCACTATCAGTAGAATAATAAAGAGTAAAAATAATAAAATATTAATTATTATAAGCTGTGGATAATAGGCTAGTATTTGTTATTGTACTCTATTTTTTCTGTGGATATACCCTGCATATGTAGATAACTTTCTTCTTATGGGTATATTATAAATTACAGCTATGTTAGAAATAA
Organism: uncultured Bacillota bacterium; assembly: GCA_937967955.1. Taxonomy (GTDB): domain Bacteria; phylum Bacillota; class Clostridia; order Tissierellales; family Tepidimicrobiaceae; genus JAAYHX01. Next base: position 11,621 of record CALBUB010000072.1, read on the forward strand.
TAAAGTACTAAAGGAAAGGGGTTAAAAAATGGCGAAACTATTTGAAAGTATAAAAATTAAAGATATGGAATTGAAAAATAGAATCGTCATGCCTCCCATGTGTATGTATAGCACTGACGACAATGGTCATGCCAACGATTGGCACTATATCCACTATGCAACAAGGGCCATAGGAGGTACTGGTCTTATAATAGTTGAAGCAACAGCAGTAGAAAAAAGGGGAAGAATAAGCAATAGAGACTTAGGAATATGGGATGACTCTCACGTAGAAGGCCTGTCTAAAATAGTGGGTTTATCTAAAAAATATGGAGCTAAAATTGCCATTCAGCTGGCCCATGCAGGAAGAAAATGTGAAGTAGAAACTGAAAATATAATTGCTCCTAGCCCTATAGCCTATAATGAAAAGTATAAAACTCCAATAGAAATGACTAAGGAAGATATAAAAACGGTTATAAAGGCTTTTAAGGAAGGTGCAAGAAGGGCCCTTTCAGCTGGCTTTGACGCAATAGAAATACACGCTGCCCATGGCTATTTGATAAACGAATTTTTATCTCCTCTCTCCAATAAGAGAAATGATGAGTATGGAGGAAGTCTAGAAAATAGAACAAGATTTTTAAAGGAAATAATCAGAGAGGTAAGAAAAGTATGGCCTGAAAATAAACCTCTCATAGTCAGAGTTTCTGCTGAAGATTATGTAGAAGAAGGAAACCATCCAGAAGATCTGGCTGAAATGATAAATTTAGTGAAAGAAGAAGGCGTTGACCTAATAGATGTAAGTTCAGGTGCAGTTGTACCTGCGCCAATAAAAGCCTATCCTGGCTACCAAGTTAAATTTGCTGAGGTTATAAAAGATAAAACTGGCCTTCCTGTAATAGCTGGCGGGCTTATCTCAGAGCCAGAAATGGCAGAAGAGATTATAGCCAACAACAGAGCTGATTTAGTATTCTTAGGAAGGGAGCTGTTAAGAAATCCCTATTGGCCACTGCAGGCTGCTAAGAAATTAAGACATAATATAGATTGGCCAGTCCAATATGAAAGAAGTAGAAGATAAAAAGCTGACCTATTTTAGGTCAGCTTAATCTACTGCTTTTAGGGATTCTACCATATCTATATTCTTCAGCCTATAATACATTGCAATACTAACCAATACGGAAAACAAGAGAGTTAAGGCTGCTGAATACACAAAGCTTATAGGCCTTATTTCCCTTCCAAACATGATTATCTCTATTTCGGTAGTCACTAATACATATTTATGGAGAAATACCCCTAATACTAGGCCTAAAGCTGTACCAATTAGGGTTAGTATAAAATTTTCCCTGTATATATAATTGGCCACCTCATTATCATAAAAGCCTAATACTTTAATAGTTGCAATCTCCCTATATCTTTCCCCAATATTTATATTGGTTAGATTGTATAGTACGATAAATGCTAAGGCCCCTGCAGTCATTATAATAACCATGATTACATAATTTAAGCTTCCAATAGTTTTATTAAAACTATCACTTACACCTGTAGTAAAGCTTACTGAGGATATATTATCAAATTTAAGCAACTCTTCTGAAAGCCTATCCTCAAATTTTTCATCAGTACTTGAAGTTTTGCACAGTATCTTTTGATAATTTACTTCTTCACCAAATACTTTTTCATACAAGTTATTGGTCATATACATAAAGTGGCCTGTATAGTTCTCAGTAATCCCTGTAATCTTTACGTTAAGCTTATTACCATCCTCATCCTTTATATATATTTCATCTCCAATTTGAGCATCAAGAAGCTTGGCCATCTTTTCAGATAGGACAACCCCCTCATCTGTTAAGGGAATTGCCTTTTGGCTTTTCCGTTCTCTAAGTGTAATAAATTCCTTCAGCCTACTAGAATCCTCTGGTACCATCAAGTTAACACTTTTCTCAATGCTACCTTTTCCAATATCTATAATTTTTTCATTAAGCAATATATAATCAGTTATCCTATTATCCTCCTTGACAAATTGGATAATAGGATCATCCTCTTCCTTGTCAGCCTTTAACTCTATAGCTAGCTGATAGCTGTATAATTCATCAAACTGCTTGCTCACAATAGATACTATTGAATCCTTTAAGCCAAAACCTGTTAGCAACAAAGCAGTACAACCACTTATTCCTAGTACAGTCATTATAAATCTCTTTTTATATCTAAATATATTCCTTGCTGTAACCTTTTGGGTAAACTTCATTCTAGACCAGATAAAGCTTATATTTTCTAGGAATATTCTCTTCCCTGGTTTTGGTGCCTTAGGCCTTAATAATTGGGCTGGAGCCTCTTTAAGTTCACTTCTTAGGGCTAGCCAGGCGGCCATAACTGTAGCAAATACAGCCACAGTAGAAGATATTAAGGCGTAGGTAAAATTAAATTCTGTTATAACTTCTGGCATAATATACATTATTCTATAAGCATTGAATATAACGGTAGGCAACACTTTAAAGCCTATAAGTAATCCTACAATACTTCCACCAATACTAGCCAAAGCCGCATAGATTAAATACTTAGAAGCTATATCTAAATTTCCATAGCCTAAGGCTTTCAAGGTTCCAATATGGATTCTTTCCTCATCAACCATTCTAGTCATGGAAGTTAAGGAAACTAGCACAGCAACTGCTAGGAAGAATACAGGGAATACACTTGCTACTGCATCTATCCTATCGGCATTCATTCCAAAATCTATATAATCCCTTGTTTCAGTTCTCTTCAATATATACCATTTAGGCTTTTGTAAATCCTTTAATTTTTCCTCTTCCTCAGCTATTTCCTCTTTAGCTTTTTCTATTTCTTCTAAGGCCTCATCCCTGGACTTTAAATACTCCTCATATCCCTTTTCATATTCTTCTCTTGCTTGAGCTAATTCCCTACGAGCCTTATCAAATTCCTTTATAGCCCTTTCTTTATTTATTTCTAATTTATCCCACTCTTCTTGGATTCTCAACTTGCCTTCTTCTATTGTTATTCTTGCAGCCTCAAGTTCTTTTTCCCCTTCTTGTAACTCTTTTTTTGCTGCTTCCAGTTCTATTTTAGCAGCTTCAATTTCCATTCTAGCCTTTTCTAATTCCTGCTCACCGTACTCAATAAGCTGAATTATCTTTAGCCTTTCTACCTCATCTACAATAAAGTTTAAACTTTCCTTTAGCATATTTATCTGTTCTTGCTTGCTTTCTATTTCTTTTTCTCCCTTTTCTATCTGAGCTTCTGCTACTTCTATCTCCTTAAGGGCTTCCTCTTTCTTGTCATTGAATAGTTTTAAATTCCTTTCATACTCAGCCTCTGCAGCCTGTAGTTTTCTTTCCTCCTCTTTAAGCCTTTTTTGTCCATTTTCAAGCTGACTTTTAAATTCCCTTTCCTTAGCTAATAGTTCCCTTTCCCCCTCTTCTATTTTTCTTTTGGCAGCTTCTAAATCCTTTTCTGCTTTACTCAACTCAGCCTGTAATTCTTCCTCTGCTTCTTTTAACTCCTCCTTAGCTTTGTTAAGCTCTTCATTGGCTTCAAAAATTATCTCCTTATACCTTTCCTCTCCTCGCACCTCTCCTATATCCTCTAGCTTTTCCTTAACAGGCTCCAGTATATTATCATACTCATCTTGGTATGTGTTGACAGCCTTCGCCCCTTTTACTGTTAAATATACATCAGTATATACAGGCAGATTAAATTCTTCCTCTGGTAGCATCATGTAACATGCAATAGTTCCCGTTCCAATGTTGGCATTACCCTTTTCAAAGGAAATATAATAAGGGGTGTTTACTAAGCCAACTACTACATATTCATCCCTCTTTAACACATCAGAAATATCCTCATCAGTACCTGTGGAAAATTTAATCTTTGACCCTATAGGAAAAGTTGGATTTATTCCATTGCCACTTTCAGCTAATATTTCCCCAGGTTTTTCTGGCAACCTTCCTTCTACTAATATAGCTTCATTGATGTAGGAAGCATTAGCTTCTACCTTGTCCATAGGAAGGGAAAGGAGTTTTACTACCGACACACTCTCTTCATATTCAGCTAAAAGATCTACTGAATAGCCAGGAGATATATCCTCTATTTCTGGCACCCTTTCTATGGCTTTAATATCCTTTTCATCAAAGCCCATGGTAGATATAAGGCGTATATCCATTAAATTATAATCATCAAAATACTTATCAGCTGTTAGCTTCATATCAGGGGAGGTAGCCTTTATGCCGGCAAAAAAGCCTACCCCCAGAGCCACTATTAAAAAGATGGATAGGAATCTACCAAAGCTCTTTTTTATTTGTCTAAAAGTATCCTTCAGTAGTGCTTTCTTCATACTACCATTCTATCCTTTCTACTGGTATTGGATTTTCGTTTATCTCTTCCGCTTCTACTCTACCATTTTTAATCCTTATTACCTTATCCGCCATAGGAGTAATGGCTAAATTATGGGTAACAACTATAACGGTCATATTGTTTTTCCTACAAGTATCCTGCAATAACTTTAATACTGCCTTACCCGTATTATAGTCTAGTGCTCCTGTAGGCTCATCACATAATAACAGCTTAGGATTTTTAGCTAGGGCTCTTGCTATAGACACCCTTTGCTGTTCTCCTCCTGATAATTGTCCAGGAAAATTGTTTTTCCTATCTTTAAGACCAACTTGTTCCAATACTTCTTCTGGCTCAAGAGGATTTTTACAAATTTCTGTGGCCAACTCCACATTCTCCAAGGCAGTTAAATTTTGTACTAGATTATAGAATTGGAATACAAAGCCTATATCGTGTCTTCTATAGGTAATTAGCTCCTTAGGAGAATAACTGCTTATTTCTTTATTATCAACAATTAACTTACCACTGGTAGGAGAATCCATTCCTCCTAAAATATTCAACACAGTACTCTTACCTGCACCACTGGGGCCAACTATAACTACAAATTGACCCTTATCTATAGAAAAGGACATATTATCTAAAGCCTTTATTTCTACTTCTCCCATTTTGTATATCTTTGTAACATTTTCCATCTGTATAAACTTTTCCATCGGCTACACCTTCCTCAACTATGATACTCATAAATATATTGTATGATAAACTGTATTTTTTTTCTATTGGTGTTTTATTGCCATATTAATTTTTTTGCTATATTAATATTATTAGAATTCTTTATAAATATATTGGGTATTATAAAAATAGTCAATATAATTTAGGGGTGGTTTTATGGAAAAAATAATTAGTATTGAGTATTGTACTTCTTGAGGCTACCTAAAAAGAGCAGTTGCTCTTGGGGAAAAACTATTAGATGAGCACAAAGAAAACATAAACAAATTAATATTAATCCCTTCTTCTGGCGGCGTATTTGAAGTAGCAGTTAATGGAGAAACAATATTTTCTAAGAAAGAGTTAGATAGGTTCCCTGAAGAAAACGAAGTAGAAGATAATATAAGAGAGCTTATAAAAAAGATGTCAGAATAATTTAAGCCTCAACTCCTTTAACAGAGTTGAGGCTTATTTTATACAAGTTCCTGCTTATAGCATAAAATAAATTTAAGAACAAAATTTTGGAGTGTAAACATGGTCATAAATATTCTTACATGGAATATAAAAGCAGGTCAAAATAAAGAAGGCGGTTATCCAATTATAAGAACTAAAAATTTAGATAGGATTGCAAATGTCATAAAAGACCACAAGGTTTCAATTGTATGCCTTCAGGAAGTAGATGCATATACTTTGCGAGCAGGTATTTACATTCATCAAGCTAAATACATTGCTAATAAGCTTTCACATGAAACGGGAAAAGCTTGGAGTTATGAATTCGTTATCTCAAAAAATATGAAGCCAGGTTATTTTGGAAATGCAATTATAAGTTGCTATCCCATGGAAGCTTCTTTAAAGCTTCCTTTACCAAGTATAACAAGCAATGAAGACCGCAGTTTTCTCCTGACAAGTATTCAACTAAATGCTTTTCCCATATATGTAGGTACCTTCCACTTAGGATTAAAGGGAGATCAAATCCTCCAAGCTCAAAAGATAAAAACTGTACTAAAGGATTATAGCTATTTTAGTAAAAAGGTAATACTTGCCGGTGATTTAAATTCAAAAGAAGGTTCAGAAGCTTACTATATTATGCATAATGGAGAGTTTTCAATGGTTGATGTTGGACCTATAGGAACGTGTACTCTAAACTGCTTTGATGATTATAATAACCCCAAAATAGATTTTTGCTTTGTAAGAGGTTTTTCACTCCATAATTTGAAAAGTCAAGTACTGCCTATTGATATATCAGATCATAGGCCAATATTATTAGAACTGTGTAATTAATCTTTATGATTTTATCTAGAAGCTTTTATGCCTTATATGTGGATAATCTATAATCTTTAAAAAAAAGTGGGGCTAACCCCACTTTTTTATTAAGCTTCTGCAGTTTCTCCCATGAACATCTTAATGTCATCTTCTACGTTTGAAATTGTTCCTATTCCAAATTGTTCTACCAATACTTTAGCTACATTTGGTGATAAGAAAGCTGGTAGTGTAGGTCCTAAGTGAATATTCTTTACTCCTAGGTATAGTAATGCTAGTAATACTATTACAGCCTTTTGTTCATACCATGCAATATTGTATGCAATTGGTAGGTCATTAATATCTTCTAATTCAAATATTTCTTTTAATTTCAATGCTATTAGTGCTAAGGAGTAGGAGTCATTACATTGTCCTGCATCTAGTACTCTTGGAATTCCATTTATATCTCCTAAGTTTAACTTATTGTATTTATATTTTGCACAGCCTGCTGTCAGTATTACTGTATCCTTTGGAAGAGCTTTAGCAAATTCTGTGTAGTAGTTTCTTTGTTTCATTCTACCATCACAGCCAGCCATTACAAAGAACTTCCTAATTGCTCCTGATTTTACTGCTTCTACTATCTTATCAGCTAGAGCAAATACTTGTGCGTGAGCAAAACCACCAACAATTTTACCTGTTTCTATTTGTGTAGGTGCTGGTAATCTCTTAGCATGTTCAATTATTTCTGAGAAGTCTTTTGCCTTTCCATCTTCTCTGTCTGGAATGTGTTTAAAGCCTGGGTAGCCAGTTGAGCCTGTTGTATATACCCTATCTGCATAGGATTCCTTTGGTGGTACTATACAGTTAGTTGTAAATAGGATTGGTCCATTGAACTTTTCAAATTCTTCTCTTTGTTTCCACCAAGCATTTCCGTAGTTTCCTACAAAATGGTCATATTTCTTAAAGGCTGGATAGTAGTGAGCTGGCAACATTTCACCATGAGTATATACGTCTACTCCAGTACCTTTTGTTTGTTCTAATAGTTCTTCTAAATCTTTTAAGTCGTGACCAGATACAAGTATTGCAGGATTGTTTCTTACTCCTATTTCAACTTCTGTAATCTCTGGATTACCATAAGTAGAAGTATTAGCTTTATCTAATAAAGCCATAGCTTCAACGCCGTATTTTCCAGTTTCCATTGTTAGATTTATTCGATCTTCTACAGTCAAGCTATCATCTAGTGTTGCTGCTAATGCTTTTCTCATGAATTTTACAATTTCAGGATTACTATATCCTAGGTTATCTGCATGCTCTAAGTAAGCAGCCATACCCTTAATTCCATAAGTAATAAGCTCCCTTAAGGAACGGATATCTTCATCTTTTGTAGCTAAAACTCCAACTCTTTCCTTATCGTTATTTGCCTTATATACTATATCATCATCTGAATTAACTGAAAAAGTAGCAGCATCCTTCAAATTGCTTAAATCTACTCCTTTTTCTTCTAAAGCTTTCCTTAGTTCTTCTCTTAGTTTAAGTCCTTCTTTAATTTGTGCTAAAAATCTTTCCTTATCAAAGTTTACATTTGTAATTGTCATAAATAAACTGTTTATAATAAATCTGTCTAGACCAGGAACTTCATAACCTATTTCATCAGCTTTTACTCCTAATTCTGAAATACCTTTTACAGTGTAAACCATTAAGTCTTGTAGGTTGGCAAGATCTGCTGTCTTACCACATACCCCTACCTTTGTGCAGCCCTTTCCTCCAGCTGCTTCTTGACATTGAAAACAAAACATAGCCATTTTAATTTACCCCCTTGTTTCTTACTTGCTAACTACATTTTAATATTTAATTACTGCTAAAGCGGTAACCTATGTTACAACTTTAAAATTTATTGATAAATTCTCAGTTTTTTTACAAAAAAATAAAACCAGGGAGGGGGCGTAAATTTATCCCTGGTAAGTAAACTTAATTAATAATCTTTTCCTGCTGCCATTACATTTGCTGGATCAAAGGCATGGCAGGGAGTTACACCATATACCATACCACATTTAGGGCATCTATATTCATAGGTTTCCATTACAAATTCTTCTCCACATTCTTCACATTTTATGTCTAATGGTACCATCATAGGCTGATTTGCATAGCCCATTGCTCTTATTTTATCTACTACTTGCTTTCCATTTTCAAAGCTACCTGTACAGCCTTCATGCATTATAATCATCCTTTCTATTTTATAATCTTAATGTAAGTAGGTAATAGGCAAGAAAATTATCCTTGCCTTATAGAGAGTCGATAGTAAGCCCCTTTCTTAAATGGCCTCTCATCCTTTGGATTATATTATCCATTTTCTCTAGCTCTTTTAATATTTCCTTTTCTCTTTGACTAGTTTCAATGACCTTATCTATTCCTCCATTTTTTATGACTATCCTCCTATCAGCCATTAAGGCTAGGATAGGGTCATGGGTAGCCATCAATACAATTTTATTGCTTCCTACTAATAGCTTCAAGGCTTCTTTTCTATTTATTCCTGCATTTTCAATTTCATCTATTAACACTATTGGAGAAGCACTCAATATGGCAGTATCTGCAATCATAAGAGCTCTAGATTGTCCACCACTTAAGCTGGTTATCTGAGTATTCAGGTCAAACTTTTCTCCTGACAAGTGGTTGGCTGCTTCTATTATTTCCTTTATAACTTCCTTTTCATTTACAACCATTCTGCTTTGAGCATGAAGCTCTAAGAATTCATATACTGTCAAATCCATTACAAAATTCATATTCTGAGATAGCTGGGCAACTAGCTTATTATTGGAGGAATATCTCCACTTCATATCTGGAACTTCTCCATTTATGAGGATTTTTCTCTTGGTAGGGGTATCTCCCTGGGCGATCCATTCTATATCTGCTAATAATCTACTTTTTCCTGAGCCTGTAGGACCTACTATTGAAACTATTTCTGATTTATTAATAGTAAGCTGGCCAAACTTTTCCTTGTTTCCGCTTTTGTCGGTACCAGCTATTATAGTTATGGAGTCTATACTTTTTTCTTTATCCAAGCCTAAAAACTCAATCATTTGGGATATATACTCAGCCAAGCCTTCTTTTAGATTGGCAATATCTATTCCCCATTCTTCTATTTCTTCCTCAGTAAAATGGTTAAGGTATTCCTGGAAGGTCTTATCCTCATAGCCTTCTACATTTAATCTATTGTCTTCAAAGTAGTTGATAACAAAAGGATATTTTTCTATTAGCTCTTTAATTGTAAGTCTTTCTAATATACTACTCATTTTCATCACCTATTTTTATCTTTCGTACATTGCCCATTTGATAGTCTTCACCTATTCTAGTTTCTCCTAGGCAGTAGGAACACAAGGCTGAAGGCATTGGAAATCTCAACTTTTCTCCTTGTACCGTCTCCACGTCTACTTCTTCATCATATATTAATGTACTCAATTCAAAAGCACCTTGACCAGTAAGCCCATTAACATGGATTATTATGGCCCTTGGATTTACTGAACTTATCTTGGAGGCAAAAACCTCCCTTTCAGCTTGAGAAACTATATCCCCTTTTGTAATTACAACTATATCTGCCGATTTTAACATGGGACCTATTTTTTTAGGTGTATTTATGCCTGACAAATTATCGATTACACACACAGCTTTTATATTTTTTATATAAGGTGAACACCTATTACAAAGGCCAGCCGATTCTGTAATGAGTAGATCAAGTTTGTTTTCCCTGCCCCAGCTAACTACTTCCTCTATATTGCTTACAAAATAGTGGTCTGGACAAAGGGAACCAGAAAGGCCTTTTATGGCGGGAACTCCTGCTTTTTTGTATAATAGGTCATCGTCAGTATAAAGGCAGTCAAATTTAGCTACACCTACTGCTATGCCTCTATCCTTCAGTGCATCTATTACTTTCAATATTACGGAAGTCTTTCCTGTTGACGGAGGACCTGAAAATGTTACTAGGTTCATATCTATCACTCCTAATCTGTTTCATCAAATATTTTTTGGCACTCATTTATAAGCTGTTCTATATCCACTTCCTTTATATAATCCCAGCCAAGCCACATATATTTATTTTCCTTTGGAATTTGATTGTCTACTTCTGGATTTGTACTTGGTAAGCTGCCTTTTTGGGCTAGTATTTCGCCTACTTCTTTTGATGTGAAAAAGTCTACAAAGGGCTTTAATATATTCTTCTTAGATTTCTTAGCAAGTAAAAGTATTGGACTTATTATAGCCCCATCTTCAGGCCAAACTGCCTTCATGGGTCCATCTGCTCTTGCCATCTTAGTGAAGAAGTAAGGTATTACCGTAACTATAGGTTTTTGCTTTTTCCTATGGGCTTTAACCATCTCTGAAGGATGTAGTGATATGGATAAAGCTTTTTTTAGTCTGCTTATTCCTTCTTCTCCATATTGTTTGTATATATTTACTAAAATAGCATTGAACATATCCAAATCTCCAGTTGGCAAGCTTACTCTATTTTCAAATTCTGGTTTTAGTATGTCTTCCCAAGTTTTTGGCATTTCCATGCCCTCTAACTCTTCTGTGTTTACTAAAAATACTGCTGGAACTACAGCAATTATTGAGTAATGTCCATCTGGCTCTCGTAAACTTATATATTCATTTTCAAAATCCTCATTTAATTTTTCAAAGCTAAGCATATCTTCAAAAGTCCCTTTTTCCTTGAACCTTCCCATCAGTTTTTTGTCAAAGAAAAGCTCAAAACCTGCTGATATCATTAAATCTGGCAAGTCTTCCTCATCTTCTGCCTTTTCTATTTCCTCTCTCAGCCAGTCTATACCTTGGAAGGCTGCCTTTAAATCATGACTAACCGTTACATTAAGCTTGTTTCCTTCTTCCTCCATCCAGCTGTTAAAAGCATCCATTAAAGGTACTTTTACAGGGCAAGGAAGGACTCCACTAATTCTAATATCTGCCTCTTCTACCTGTTCCTTTTGTACTAAGGCTTCATCTTCTGATACCCTATTTTGCTCTATAACTTCCACTAGCCTTTCAACAAACTGCTCTATATTTATATTTTTACTCTTTAAAGCCATCTCAAGGCTTATAGTCTTACCCATAGTCCTTCTCATGGCTTCATTGGCCAAAGGCTTAAAACCATTGGCTACAAATACATCTATGGTTTCTGGATACTTTTCAGTTATATCAAAGACTTTGTCCTTTATATCAAAGTATTTGTTCATTAAAATTCCTCCCCAAACTAATTCCTTTCAAGTCCATTATAGCAATTTAATAATATTATACACTCTAATACAAAAAAATTCGGTAACATCAGTTACCGAATTTCACTAAGCTGTTGGAAATATAAGAATCTTTTAAGATTGAAATTTTTTATAAGTAGGATAATAACAGGAGATAGAGGCTGTGTCGTGTTCACCTTCTACACAGGGTTTCAATTCCTCATAGGTAGTCTAGTAACCATTACACATATTGATATTATCATATTCTCCATTTTTTGTCAAAGAAGAAAATAGGTAAATCTGATTACCTTTTTGCTACTAATTTCTGCTATAAGTATTGAAATTATCACATTTCTTTAAAAATATAAATTGTCGTTGATCTCCAGGGATTTTTGCACTACTCAAGGTCGACGACAATTTATTATTAATTAGGAAAATTATATGCTGTTATTTTTATATTGTTTCAAATAAATTATTGCTATCTAGTCCTTCTTAGCCAATATCTAAAAGCTAGTATTAATAGAAAATATATTACTATTACAAATAATAAAGTAAGCATCCTTTCCTGGAAAGTACCATCAGCAATTAAAACAGGTCCTATTCCAAAGAAAGTAACAAGAAGGAATAGTACTATAAATACTATATATCCAGCCCATTTAATACCCTTATTCACATTGGAACACCTCCATATATAGGTTCATTTTATCATACCCTTTACTTAAAAGGTGCTACCAATTAAGTGTATATTCTTATTTTTTGTTTACAATTTGTTTACAATCATCCAAGCCAGGTGTACAAGCTATTAAAAAGGTGTATAATTATAATTAAATGGCGTATTTTTAACTATCTTGTCAGTTTGTGTCCATATAATAAGATGATTTTAGGAGTGGTATTATGAATAAGAAAAGGCTAACCATTGTTGCAATTATCCTAATCCTCTTATTGGTAGGCCCTGTGATAACTAAGGAGATTATTGGTGCCAGTGGAAAGGCTACTTCTTCAGATTCAAATTTAGAAGCTGTTAACAGTGACAATAGCAAAGCCAGGAGTAAAGAGCAATTTACTGATGAAATAACTAGGAATGTAGTTATAGAAGATAAAGGAGAAGCTGAAAATAGTAACTTAGTTGATTCCAATTCAGAAAAGGATAATGAGGATAAAAGTAAAAGCAATGAAGTTGATAAGAAAGACAATGATAAGTCTAGTGGTGAAACTGAAAATAAAGCTAACAATAAGGCTAAGCAGACTAACAATAATAAGTCTAATAATAAAGAAAATGATAACTCCAATAACAATAGCGATAAAAAGGCAAAAAACGATAATGAGGCCAATAATAAAAAGAAAGAAGAAAAAGCTTCTAAAAATGAGAGTACTAAAGGCCATGTAGAAACAGGCATGCTGGCAGGAACTACTTACATAGCTGAAGATGGAAAGGTTATGGTGAAAAATCCTAATGATATATTAGTCTTAGTAAATAAGCATAGGAACTTGCCTGCCGATTATAAACCAAGTGATTTAGTAATTCCAAAGGTTCCATTCTCTTTTGAGGGAAATGATGAAAAGAAATATATGAGAAAAGAAGCTGCAAAAGCTTTAGAAGAATTGTTCAATGCAGCTGAAGAAGAAGGAATTTATCTTTATGCTGTTTCAGGCTTCCGCTCCTACAACCGCCAAAAGAGTATATTTGAATACAGAGCAGCCAGGGACGGTTTTGAAGAAGCCAATAAGTTGACTGCCTATCCAGGCCAAAGTGAACACCAAACAGGCTTAGCAATGGATGTAACCTGCCAAGCCGTAAATTTTGATTTAAGGGAAAGTTTTGGACAAACCCCCGAAGGTAAATGGCTTAAAAACAATGCTCATAGATTTGGCTTCATAATCCGCTATCCTAAAGGTGCTGAACACATAACTGGTTACAATTATGAGCCTTGGCATATAAGATACGTAGGGAAAAAAGTTGCTGACCAAATATATGAAAGAGGAATTACATTAGAAGAATACATGGGCTTTCCAAAGTAAAAACCCTGTACTTATCTAGTACAGGGTTTTAATTTCTTAAAGTTGCCTTTAACCTATTTTCATCTAGAAGCAACCCAATAGCATCGATTATAGACCTTGTAACTATATCTGCATTTAGTAGCAGTTGACTACATGCTCCTTCTTCTTCAATAACAGCTATAGTCAGTATTGACTCTTTAAACATGGGTATATCATTATAGCCATTGCCTATACATATGGTCTTTTTGCCTCCTAGCTTTCTCACTATTTCTTTTTTATGAAAACCTGCATTATCATTAGGGAAGGTCTCTACATTAACTCCCAAATCCTTACACTCATCTTTTACGGTCCCATAAGTATCTGCAGTTAATATATATACATTCACATGTTCCTTTAGCTTTTGTATAAGTTCCTTAACCTCTTCTACTATCTTACCATCAACGGCAATAGTTCCATTATAATCTAAGACTACATTTTCTATCTCTATTTTACCTCTACCAGGTATATTGTAATATAGCATAATTTTACCCCCATATCTTTTTCACCATAACTAGCTTTTATGTTTTTTATAGATGTAGTTTTATTCTCTATTATATTCATGGCTAAAGCCTTTATTGCCTATTTATTTCCATAATTTAAGAATACCTTCTGACTAGTCTGCCTTCTGCTTGCCTAAAGCACTATAACCAAATATTTTTTTGTATTGGACAGCCAGGTATACCATTATTACTGTAGCTAAAATAGCAGCAGCTAATAATAGTAGCATCATTGTGTGTATAGCAGCTTCTTCTCCAATAGATTTAGTCATGTGAGATACAAGGTAGGGTAAAAAGGTGCTAGCAAGCCCCATCCAAGTATAATATATTCCTGTATTCCTACCCTTAGGCCCTGGAACTAGCTCTTGACGAACTCCTAAGCCTGTTTGTAAGGCACCGCCAGCTGCAAAGAAGCCTAGCAAAGCTATAGATACATATATGACAACCACATTCTTAACAAGCAACACAATGACTAGTGCAAAAGCAGTAAATATTGAATCTATTAATACCACTTTAAGGGGTGTCCATTTTAATTTACCCATCATAAAAGCCCAAAATACTACTGCTATTATAGAGCCTACCGTATATACGGAAGTCAAGCCTGCAGCTTGGATTTCTGTCAAACCTGCATTTAACATTCCAAAGGCTTTAGTATACTGCTGAGCCCCATACATTATAAACATGCATAGGAAGGCATAAAATACTGTGAAAAAGTTTACCAATTTATTTGGTTTAACAAGCATTCTAGATTTGGCTTCCTTTATTTCAGCTTCTGCAGCACTTATAGTTTCTCCAGTAGCAGTAGTAACCTTTTCTTTCATTTGCTCATCATATACAAAGGGTGAAAAAAGAGCAAGTACTGTACATATTATAGATAAGACTAATGGAATCCAAATATTCACTTCCCACATGCCTGCTGCTGAAAAATGGACTACTAGAAGTGGGTATATAATGCCTGAAATGGATATAAAAGCCTTAATGCCAATTAATACTGCTCCTGCATACTTTGGTGCTGCTTCCTGTACTGCTGGATAAAGGGCTGCATCCCAAAAGCCCGATGTGGCAACTCCTGCTAAAAAGGCACAAATACAAGCTACTGTAAAGCTATCCGAATATAGAAGGCCAGCAAAACATAAAATGTATAAGATACCACCAGCTACTGCCATCTTTTTGCGCCCTATCTTATCAGATACTATTCCACCTAGCCATACAGTTAGGAATTTTCCAAGGCCTGTTGCCGTTATTGCAAGAGACACAGCTTGTGAGCCAGAAGTAGGATCCGTATAACCCCATTTTGTGTAAAAGTTAACTTGATTTTGAGCCAATATAATAGCCTGTATTCCATGAGTAAAATAGCACATATAAGCTGTAATCAATGACCAAATATATTTTCTATCTTTCATTGTTCACTCCTCCTTAGCTATAGCAGTGGAGTAGTTTTTCCATTTCCACTCCTCCTTTCCTTATTATATATTAATGGCTTATATTTTTATAGCTTAGATATACTTCCATGATAAAAAAATATAAAAATAGCAGAGTACAAAGCTCTGCTATTTTTAACCACCTCCAACTGGTGGGAATAGAGAAATCACATCTCCATCTTCCACTTGTCGGTCTGCTGGCCCATCCTTTCCATTTAACAACATAATTGCCACTTCATCTTCATCAATATTTAAAACCTTTAATATATCTGCAATAGTAGTGCCCTCTTCAACTTCCATTACCTGGGTTTTATCTCTTCCCTGCCTAAAGTGGGCAAATAGCCTTATTTCAACTTTTATCACCCATTCACCCCCTATTAAAATTGTATTACTTATTTTACTTTAAACAGACTATCTCCTATTTTTATGCCGCCGCTTTTAATCACCTTTCCAAAGATGGCTTCTCTTGTTAAGGGGCAACTAATCCCTTCCCTTACTAAACTACACTCTGGAAAACATCCCTTTCCTATTTCTGTAATTTCAATGACAGCATCGCCAATTTTAATTAATGAACCAACTTTTATTTCCTTTAAATCTAAATCTCTTATCCTTATGTTTTCATGGAATTTCTTTGTACATAGACCAACCTTGTCTAATAACAGTATTTCGTCCCAACCTTCAGCAGTAAAAAGGGACACTTGCCTGCCTTCTTTATGGGAAGCCATATCTCCTAGTAGACCCTCTTCCTTTTTAAGGTATCCTTCTTCTATCCTAGAAAATTGTCCCTTTTCATCCTTAATGTATATGCCTAATACTTTTCCTATTGCTTTACCCTTTTCTATCAACTATAACACCTCAATAATATCTCCTTTTTTTACTATCCCACCTTTTATAACTCTAGTAAATATGCCTTCCTTAGGCATTATACACTTTCCTACCTGCTGGGAAATGGCACAGCCTGTATGGCACTCTTTACCTATCTGGGTCACTTCCTGGATAGTCTCTCCAATCTTTAATCTGGTGCCTACAGGTAGCTCATGGAGTATTATCCCTTCTGTAGTAATGTTCTCTGCAAAGGAGCCGTGCTTTAAGTCCTTGATTCCCATATCCTCCATCTTTTTGTAGCTTTCAACACCTAATAAGCTTACCTGCCTATGCCATTTGCCACTATGGGCATCCCCTTCTAGACCAAAATTTTCAAGGAATACTCCCTGGCCTATAGGTTTTTTCACTATACCCTTTTTCTCAGATATATTTACTTCCACTACTTTCCCAAGCTTTTTCATACTACCACCTCTTTATGTTTAATCCTCCCTGATGAAATCTCCTGACTTTCCACCTGTTTTTTTCATCAGTTTTATCTCCTCTATTACCATGCCTTTATCTACCGCTTTACACATATCGTATATGGTTAGTGCAGCTAGGGATACAGCCGTTAAAGCTTCCATTTCAACTCCCGTTTTTCCAACAGTTTTTACTTCAGCTTCTATCTCTATAGCCTCTTCCAGTATATTAAATCTTATGTTAGAGCCAGTTATAAATATGTTATGGCACATAGGAATAAGGTGGCTTGTCCTCTTAGAGGCCATAATGCCTGCCACTTGTGCTACTGATAAAACATCTCCTTTTTTAATAAGCCCGTCCTTTATTAATTGTATAGTTTCCTTTTTCATCCTTATTCTTCCATAGGCTATAGCCACTCTCTTTGTATCCTTTTTATCTCCTACTTCCACCATATGGGCCCTTCCATCCTCATTAAAATGGGTAAAATTCATTCCTATCCTCCTATTTGATACATTTTCTTTAATACGTATTTCCCATCTTCTAAATGATGAGATGCTGGCTTCCTTTTTACAGCCTCCAGGATTACACTTTCTATATCCTGCCCCTTTCTCAAAGGCTCCTTTAAATCTATTTCATCATTGGAATGGAGGCACAATTTCATCTTTCCTTGAGCAGTTAATCTAACCCTGTTACAATACCTGCAGAATTTACAGGATATAGGCTTGATTAAACCAATTTTTCCCTTAGCATTAGGAAGTTTATAATAGACTGCTGGAGAAGATGGGTCTTTTCTTTCCACTTGAATTAATTCTGGTAATTTCTCTAGTACGACTTCACTAGATATGAATTTACTAGACTCATCCTTTGCCGTTTCTCCTATAGGCATTAGTTCAATAAATCTTACGTCTATATCCTCCTTCTCAGTAAGCCTGGCCAAATCTTCTATTTCATCATCATTAAAGCCCTTAACCAATACAGTATTTATCTTAATAGGGGTTAGTCCTACTTTTTTAGCTGCTTCTATTCCTTCAAATACATCCTTTATGTTTCCTATTCTTGTTATATATTTATATTTTTCTTCTTTTAGAGTATCTAAGCTGATGTTGACTCTTTTTAAGCCCCTATTTTTTAATTCCTGGGCATATTTTTTTAAAAGTACTCCATTAGTAGTTATAGCAAAGTCCTTAACTCCGTCTAAGTTACCAATTTTTTCAACTATATCTAATATCCCACCCCTTACTAAGGGCTCTCCACCAGTAAGCCTTATTTTGTTTATCCCCAAATTAACAAAAGCTTTTGCTATGGCCTCTATTTCTTCAACTGATAGTATATCCTTATGGGAAAGTTTAGGTATTCCTTCTTCTGGCATACAGTATCTACATCTTAGATTACATAAATCTGTAACAGAGATGCGCAAGTAGTTTATTTTTCTCCCGTACTGATCTTTCACAATATCCCCCATTTCTTAAGTCTATAGCTGCCAACAAAATATATTATTTTAATTATACCACAGTAAAGATGTGAAAAAATAAATTATTAAGAACTTTCCCGCAATAAGGGTAGCATTATGTTTAATATGAATTGTCCATTTTCATATTCATAGTTTAACATGCCAGCATACTTTTCAACTATTTTTTCAATACTCCTCATTCCAAAGCCATGATTTTCCTTGTCCTTCTTTGTGGTTCTAAGCTTTCCATCTTCCCCAATAGGGTTTAATATGGAAGGGTTGGATACTTCTATAAATAGATAATCCTTATATGGTTTCATTATTATGTTTATATATCTTTTATCCACATCTTCAATCTTTTCATTGGCTTCTATGCTGTTATCTAAAGCATTCCCTAAAATTACACATAAATCTAATGCTTCTATATTTATATCCTTTGGAATACTTACCTTCATATCCATGTTTATATTTTTGCTACTGCCCTCAGCTCTTTTCTGATTTAATATAGCATCTACTACGTCATTTCCTGTCTTTATCCATGTATTACTTTGAAAAGCTTCACCTTTTAAGTCTCTAATATAGTTTATTGCTGCTTTATGTTTATCCTCTTTAAGTAAATTTTCTATGCACAGGATGTGGTTTTTAAAATCGTGGTTTATCCTTCTAACCTCTTTATAGACCTTTTCCTTTTCTTCAATTCCCTTTGTAAGGAGTTTATTCTTTATCTCTACTATTTTATAGTTGCTTCTCTCCTTATAAAATTCGTTTAGCTTAATAAAAATATAATAGGTCATACCTACAAGGAAAAGGGACCCTAGGCTTACTGCTACCATCAAATGTTGCATGTTGACAGCATAAGCATTTAAAAGCAAACTAATATAGAATATTACTAGTAAGTTTATTACAGATATCAAATATACAAACAATATCCAATACCAATAGTGGGTGGGTATTTCTGTATTGCTTCCTTTATAGTCATCTTTTATTATTTTTAAAATTATGAATAACAACAGTTTAGATATTTGGGAAAATATTATCCTTGCCCAATTTTGCTCTATAATAATATTTTTTATATTTCTGCCAACAAAATAGCTTATTATATTAGCCGATAGTATATCTGCAAATATTAGGAAGAAATAAAAGGCAGTAACAAATAGAAATTTTTCCTTTAAATTGCCTTTAAACAGCTTATAAGCTATTAATAGGAAGATTACATACATTATAAGGGTTCTAAGCATAGAATATAGGTTAATTTGAGTTAAAAAGAATATAAATATGGATAACAATAGGATAGATAGAGGGTAGTATATATTCCTTACTTTCCTATTCCTTTTTATTGTGCTATCTAAAAAATCGTAAAGTAATAGAACTTCTATTAAAGACAATAGATACTCATATATGCTCCAAAAGAAAGCTTCCTTCAAGGCCTTCCTCTCCTTGCTGCTTTAATAAAAGCTTTTTTTACATCATCCATTCTATATCTACTAACAGGCAGTTTCTCCCCATTGTCCAAGGTTATCTCTAAATTTTCTATGGCCTTTATGTAGTTTTGATTTACAATACAGCTTCTATGGATTCCAACAAAGCCTTTAGGCAAAAAAATGTTTTCTATATCCTTAAATCTTCTTATATTGGTCCTGTACTTATTATCAAACGTCACAATATGGACTACCCGCTCCATAAACTCAAAATAGAGTATTTCATTAGTAGATAAAACTACCTGCCCCTGGCTTGTCTTAAATATATGCTTCTCAACGGCTAGTTCTTCCATTGCACTTATTAAGGCCTCTTCCAATTCCTCATCCATATGGCTTTTTCTAATAAATCTAAAGGTATTATATTTAAAGGCCTTATATACTTCTTCTTCCATAGAAGTTAAGAATATTAATAGGCTTTCCTCATCTTTTTTTCTAATTATTTCTGCTACCTCTAAGCCATCTATTTGAGGCATGTATATATCAAGGAATATTAAATCAAAAGGCTTGTCCTCTTTTTTGTAGGCCTTTAGAAAGTCTCTTCCGTTTTTAAACTTATGTATTCTTATATTTTCTTTCTCATCTTGTAATATTTCAATTATCCTACTTTCAATAAAATCCAAAAAATTTTTGTCATCATCACAAACTCCAATATTTATCATACTATCACCTGATAGAAGATTTCTAATTTTAGACTATCATGAAAGCTGTAAAATGACAACAAAAAACCTCCTAAATAAATAGGAGGTTTTTTTACTAATATTTTAAAAGCCCAATACCCATTGATAATTGCTATATTAATTTCTATGTTATATCTCATCCTGCCTGCTTTTCCTTTTATTTTTTAGCTGGTTTCTTGGGTTCAAAGGATAAGAATATAGATTGCTTACCTTCAGCTAGTTCAACAGCCTTCTTTGATAGTTTAGCAACATTTTCTAAAACTTTAACTTTAGTATTCTTCACTTTTTACCCCCCTTTCCATAAATTTACCTTTGATTACAGAGTAGGCTATAGAAAATATGGTTATAGCTATCATAAACCATATATCTACTGGTTCAATTTTTAATGCTTGTCCTATTATGGAAAGGAAACTTAATATAAACACCCTTTTTCTAGCTACCTTTTTGTTTCTTGCTATTTCCTCTTCTGTTTTAGGATTATTTTTATTTGTAACTGGTGCGAATTTAAATATTATAGCTATAGAAACAATTAATAATAGAGCTCCTACTAATGGCTTGTAAGTGGGTAAAAAACTATTCTTTATTATTATCAGTACAAGAAAAGTTAGTAAGGAATAAATATAGCATACATAATAGCGATTTGCATGGTAGCCTCCTGTATAGGACTTAAGCAGGAAATGAACCATTAGGAATACAACAGCTGAAGGCATTTCTCCAATAAAATAGGCTAATAATAATATGCTAATAGATGTAAAAAGGGTAGAAATTAAAAGTTCTAAACCATATATGTAGATATCTCTTTCTTCTATATCTATTATCCTATTAGTTATTAGATAAAGACTTATATCTTCAGCTAATCTGTGTAACATCTATTTCCTCCATTAAATTTATTCTCATAAAATATATAACATATTTACTTTAATTTTTGTTAAAAATGGCACTAATAGTATAGAAAATGGTATGAATAGCAGTCGGCTACAAAATCAATCATCTATCAATAGCAATAAATAAAGCTCCCTATCGTATTTATGGATTTTATCCTTATTTTGCGCAATTACTTGATTTTCCTCTATTAAGCTGTCTAATTTATCAAAGCCTTTCCAAGCATAAAAAGTTATATCTATATCTTCTACTTTGTACACACCATTGATTACTAAGTCCAATTGGCTACCAATTTTCCATGCCTTTGTCTGTTCTTCTACTATAAACTTAGCCTTCTTCTTATCTTCATATATAGTGGCCATAAAAATAGCTTCATCTGACTTGTCATAAAAGACTATTATCTCCCTGTTTTCATCTACTGGAAGGGCCTTTAATATATAGGTGTTTCCAGCTAACAAACTGTCTATTGCCAACTCCCTTGTATCATAATATGGCTTAGGTGGCTCCTTATATAAAAAAGAATATAAGAATATGGAAAGGCACAATATTAATAAAATTACAAGTACTCCTCTTTTCATGTTCCACCTCAATGGACTATTTATTAAAATAGTCCTATATTCCTTATGATACTCATGAAGAATATATCATATATGTTCACAAGTTTGTCCCCTATGGCATGAATAGTTATAAAAATGGTATGAATAGAGATAGCCCCTATTCCAATTTTGGAATAGGGGCTATCTCTATTCTATAACAACTATCTCCCCTGTTTGTTCAAAGCCATAGCCACCTAATTCATCTACTCTCCTCTTAAATTCATCAGATTTTAATATTTGGATGAATTTTTTAACCCTAGCATCTTCCAGTAAAGAAAAAGGTACAAGAAAATCATAGTCTTCATAGGCTACTTCCATAAAGTCCAAATCTAAGGCTTTAGCTGCCGAATATATGCCTAAGCCAGTAGTAGCAGAACCTGTTTTTACTGCAGAAGCTACAGCCATGTGGGTAGTCATTTCCCTTTCATAGCCCTTTATATCTGCCGGCTCTATATTTTCCTTGTTTAAATGGTAATCTAATAATATCCTAGTTCCTGCTCCCCTCTGCCTGTTTACATAGACCACATCATCCCTAACTAGGTCTGAAAAGTCTTTTATTCCTTTTGGATTGCCTTTTTCCACTATAAAACCTTGATGTCTTCTTACCCCTTTAATAAGGGCCATCTTTTGCCCTTTAAAATACCTCTTCACATAGGGTATATTGTATTCACCAGTATCCATATCCAACAGATGGATTGGGGCTATATGACACTCTCCCCTCTTCATGGCTAGTATTCCACCCATACTTCCTACGTGGCCAGAGGTAAGCTGCATCATATCCGCCAATATATCCATTATAATATCGTGACTGCCTACTGAAACAAGGGTCTCCTTTATTTTATTTAATGGCTTTAAAATCCTTACATTTACTGGGCTACCTGCATCCACCCCTTCTAAGGATTGGGGAATAATAGCTATTCCATCAGCCTTTACTAAACTCATAGTAACCCCTGCACCACTAGATAAGGGGGTAGCTATCAATTTGTCATTAACATAGCCTAAATTTACCCTTATCAATTCTCTATTCTTTAGGGAAGATGTGATTTTCTTAGATATAATTGCCTGCTGGAAAACTTCTTTTTCCTCCTCTAAACCGATGTACTTTAATATTAAGGGTATAACAAAGGTCTCAAACACCAGATAAGCCGATACTGGATAACCTGGAATGCCTACAACTGGCTTTCCATCTATTATGCCCAGGATAGTAGGTTTGCCTGGCTTCATTGCAACTCCATGGACTACCACTTCTCCCAATTCCCTTATAATGTTAGCTGTATAGTCCTGACTACCAGCCGATGAACCTGCTCCTATTATTAATAGGTCGTTTTCTTCTACTCCTTTTAATATGGCCTCCTTTAGCTTATCATAATCATCCTCCACAGGGCCATATCTATTAGGAATACCCCCATTTTCTAAAACTAGTCCTTCAAATACCCTAGAATTAGAATCTATTATTTTTCCAACTTGGAGCTGGCTAACATCTTCTATTATTTCACTGCCAGTAGGTATAATTCCAACTTTAGGCTTTTTATATACCTTTACCTTCTCGATACCCCCCGAAATTAATGCCCCCACATCTATGGAACGTATCTTATGCCTAGAGGGAAGTATCATTTCAGTAGCCACTATATCTTCTCCAATGGGCCTTACATGCTGCCAGGGATAAGCAGCTTTTAGTATCTGCACTTTTCCATCTCCTATTTCAATAACATCCTCAATCATTATAACTGCATCATAAGGCTCTTCTATGGGATTGCCTGTATTTATATAAATAAAATCCTTTCCTTCTTCTAATACTAATGGATTAGTTTCTGTTGCACCCTTAGTAGCTGAAGCTTTTACTGCAATCCCATCCATGGCTGCTGCATTGTAATTTGGAGATGAAACTAAGGCATAAACTGCTTCATAGGTTACCCTGTGTAATGAATCTAATACATCTATCTCTTCCCAAGAGGGAGTAATATTAAGCTTTTCATAATATCTTTCCTTAGCTTGATCCACATCTATATTATCAATATAGATGTTTCTTTTGTGCCTCTCCATTAAACCAACCACCTTTCCCCAGTAACAGCTTTTGTTACTAAATTAAATAGACCTCCCTTTCTTCTCCTTTATAAGCACCTTCTTCATGAGGCTCTAATACTATATAGCCATCTGAGTTAGATAAAAGACTTATCATGCCAGACTTACCAAAGTTAGGAGTTGCATAGATTACCCCATCTACTTCTCTCAGTTTAACCATCTGATAAGTTTTCCTACCTGGAGCTGAATGGCAGTTAAAATCCAATATTGCTCTCGTTTTTAGAACATAGTCTTTCCTTCCCATTTTTTCCTTTATAAAAGCTTCTACTATAGCTTTAAATACTACAATAGAAGATACAGGATGGCCTGGTAATCCAAATATTGCTTTTCCCTTTCCTTCCCCAACAATAGTAGGTTTACCAGGTTTAATGGCTATACCATGAACTAATACACCTTTTCCGCTAAAAGAGTTAATCACTTTGGCTGTGTAATCCCTTGCTCCTACTGAACTTCCTCCAGATATAAGTACTATATCAGAAATGTCTAAAGCCTTTTCCACCTCAGCTCTAAGCAGTTGATAATTATCCTTAACTAGAGCCTTGCCTACAACTTGACCTCCTAATCTTACTATCAGAGAATGAAGAGTATAAGCATTTATATCCCTTACTTTACCTAATTCCAGTTTTTCATCAATGTCCACTATTTCATCTCCAGTAGAGATGATGTAAAATCTAGGTTTTTTATATACTTTTACCTTGGATCTTCCTAAGGCTGCCAATACTCCTATTGCCTCAGGGGTAAGGAGCCTACCCTTTTTTAAAGCAATTTCGCCCTCCTTTATGTCATCTCCCTTATAGATGATGTTTTCATGAGCAGATATGGATTTATATACCATTAAGCTTTCTCCGTCTAATTTTTCAGTATCCTCTATCATTATTACTCCGTCTGCTCCTTGGGGAACCATTCCCCCAGTTGGCACATACATAGCTTCTCCAGCTTTTATGGCTTTATCTGGAATCTCACCCATCTTAACTTCTCCTATTATATTTAAAAGGCTTGGAACTGTTTGGCTAGCACCATGGCTATCTTGGGATCTAATAGCATAACCATCTACTGTAGAACGGTTAAATTCGGGTACATTAATATCAGATATTATATCTTCTGCTAAGACCCTATTAGTACAATCCAATATATGTACTTCCTCTACTTCCAGATGGAAGTTACTAAAATTTTTCATAAGCCTTTTTTGGGCCTCCTCCACTGATATAAGATCAAAAAACTCCATCTAAATAAACCACCTTTCCCCAATCCAATTGGATAATCCTATCACATAATCTTTTAGCTTGTTGAAGATTGTGGGTGACTATGAGAACAGTCCCCTTTGTTTCCTTATTAAATCTAATTATCTCCCTTTCCATGATATTCATAGATTCTGGATCAATATTGGATGTAGGTTCATCTAATAATAACAATTCTGGTTCGAATACTAGAGCCCTTGCCAAGCTAACCTTTTGGGATTCTCCTCCAGAAAGGAGATGACCCTTTTTATCCTTAAGGTCTTCTATTTGGAATCTTTCCATTATTTCTTCTACCTTTTTTCTGCGGCTTCCTTTATCGACTTTTCTTACCTTTAGTGGATATTCTATATTATCAAATACTTTACTTCTAAATAAATAGGGTTTTTGGGTTACTAAGGTCATCTTCTTGTATACTTCCCCATTTAATGGCTGGCCGTTATATTTTATGGTACCCGTAAAGTCTGAGTCTAAACCGGATATAATCCTCATAAGAGTGCTCTTTCCTGAGCCATTTAGTCCAATTAAGCCAGTTATTTTTCCTTCTTCAATCTCCAGTTTGTCTATATCAAGTATTAATTTATCTGAATAATATTTTTTTAGCCCTTCTATTTGAATATGCATATTAATCATCTCCAGTATATTTATAGATTAAACTATTTACTATAAAGGATATGAGAAGCAGTACTATCCCCAAAGCAATTGCCATAGGATAATCCCCCATGGATTTCATCATGGAGATGGTAGTGGTTATAACCCTTGTCCTGTATCTAATATTACCACCTACAAGCATAACTGCTCCAACTTCAGATATGGCTCTTGAAAAGGCAGTTACCACATTAACCATCAAATCTATCCTAAGCTCTTTTATAATCAATATGATTATATCCTTTTGTCCAGCCCCTAATGTTTTTCCTATCTTTTCTATTTCCTTACCCCTATTTTTACCAAGACTATAGGTAAGTCCTAGTATAAGGGGAGTTACTAGCAGGGTTTGGGCTATTATCATGGCCTTTGGAGTATACATAAGATCAAATCTACCTAAAGGTCCTCTCCTTGAGAGTATTATAGCCACAAGTAGTCCTACAACAACTGAGGGTATACTCATAAAAGTATACAATATTCTAGAAAGGACTCTTTTCCTCTTAAATTCCTTTATACCTAAATATATTCCTACAGGGATAAATAAAATAGATGCAATAATGGTAGCTGATGAGGAAACGAATAAGGATAGGAATATTATGTCATAGATTTCCTTATCAAAGCCTACTAAAAGTCTAATTGCTTCTTTGAAACCCTCAACTATGTAATCTATGGCAATCACCGCCCTATGCTTATTACCTAGAAAAAGAGACAGGTACAGAAACCTGTCTCTTGTCTGTACCCTCTCTTATTCAAATTATAACTATACATATGTATTATTTTGCATTTGGTGTAAATAGAGGTTGTCCAAATTCTTCTACTCCAAACTCACCTATAACTTTTTGAATTTCATCTGATAGGATCCATTCCATGAATTTTTGAGCCCCTTCTGCATTTATATTTTCATTCTTTTCTGGATTTACTGGTATTATACCATATTGGTTAAATAGTTTCTCGTCTCCTTCAACTAGAATTTCTAGCTCTAATGTATCTCTCATACTTAAATAAGTTGCTCTATCTGAAAGAGTATATGCTAACTCCTCATTTGCCATAGCTAGTACATCACCCATACCTGAGCCTGCTTCTATGTACCAATCCCCTTCTGGGGTAATATCTGCTTTTTCCCATAAGCTTAATTCCTTCTTATGGGTACCTGAATCGTCCCCTCTAGATACGAATTTAGCTTTATTTTCTGCTATAGCAGTAAAAGCCCCCACTATATCATTTGGATGGTTTTCCTTCAATTTTGCAGGATCGTCCTTTGGACCTACAAGTATGTAATCATTATACATTACATCTCTTCTTTCAAGGCCATGACCTTCTGCTACAAATTCCTCCTCTGATGCTTTAGCGTGAACCAATAGGATATCTGCTTCACCATTTCTTCCCATTTCTAGAGCTTGTCCAGTTCCTACAGCCACAACATCCACTTTAATACCAGTCTCTTCCTCAAACATAGGTACAATGTGATCTAGCAAGCCACTGTCTTGAGTACTTGTAGTTGTAGCTAATATTAGCCTTTGAGAGTCATCTCCTTTAGTTTCTTCTGCTTCATTTTGAGCTTCTTCTTGAGTTCCTTCTTCCCCTGTTTCTGGCTCTGTATCAGCAGCTGGTTGACTACAGCCTACTAATAAGGCCAATATGAGGATTAGTGTTAAAAGTAGTGTTGAAAACCTTTTCATAAAAAATCCCCCTCCTATGATTCTTAATTTAGAAAGTCCTTGTTGTACAAGAACTTTCTAAATTTATAAAAAAACAGTCCTGGAAAGGACTGTTTTTAGCATAATAATACAATTAAATGCCATTTCCTTTCCAAATACGGGAGGCATTAGGATTTCTCCTAATACCCATCGGCGTAACTTCATAGCTTATAGCCTTAGAAGATTACGCTCGGAAAATTGGCATAGATATTCATTTTTTCTCCCCTTACAAAACCAATAAGAGTAATTTTAAGCTTCTGGGCTATTTCTATTGCAAGACTTGTAGGTGCAGATCTGGAAACTATAATGGGAATTTGTCTTTTTGCTGCTTTTATAAGTATCTCAGAAGATATCCTACCACTGGTAAGTATTATCTTATCACTAGTATCTATGCCTTCTAAAAAAGCTTTTCCAAAGACCTTATCTAAAGCATTGTGCCTTCCAATATCCTCTTTAAATATAATTATACCATCTAAACTACATAAGGCACAACTATGAACCCCTCCAGTTTCTAAAAACAATTTAGAACTTTTATTAAATTCCCTCATTAAAGCCTTAATCCTGTCTGCTGGTGCAACTAGAGGTTTTTCAATCTTTTTAGACCTGAAGGAGTCTACTACATTATAGAAAACTGTTCCTTTACCACAGCCTGATGTTATAGTCCTTTTACCCCTAAATTCTTCATTAAATGGGTTTATATTGTTCACATATACATAGGCTATTCCCTTTTCATCCTCTATCAAAAGCCTATCCACATCTGTAAGGGAGGAAATAAAGCCTTCTGAATATAAAAAGCCAATAGTAAGTTCTTTTAAAGAATTAGGACTACAAAGTAATGTAATTATTTCTTTATCGTTTATATATATGGTAAAAGGATATTCTGAAGCAACTACATCCTCTTCTTCTGTTCTATTATCCCCTTTGACCCTAATAATATTGACCTTTTTAGTATGCTCCATCCTAATCTCCCTCAATTTAATCATTTATAGTCTGTAGGTATTCTTCTAAATCCTTTCTAGTATTAAGATTTAAAAACATATCCCAATTGGGACTAAAGCTTCTAGCTTCTTCCTCTTCTATATAGTAGACAGGTAATTTATTTATTAAGGAGTTTACCGACCGCATATCCTTAGCTAAATGTTTTTCAATATGCTCTATCATATCCCTTGAATAAAAGGCATTAAAGGGCTCTATCCATTCTCCATATTTGGTAATGCAAGCTAGCACATCCTTGTCTTTTAAGGTATTTTTCATAAACCTTATATAGTCCAAATTGATATTAGGCATATCGCAGGCTATAAAGTATACAAAGTGGCTGCTTGCTTCCACTAAGCCTGCATGTATACCTGATAATGGACCTTTGTTTGGTATTTTGTCTTCTGTAATCTTATCTGTATATCCTATATAGTATTGGGGTTTATTGGTAACCAGTATTATCTCCTCAAACTCTTTCTTTAACTTTTTTCTTATAATGTCTATAAGCCTTCTCCTTTTTATCATAAGAAATTGCTTGTCAAAACCCATTCTAGTGCTTTTGCCACCAGCTAGTATTACAGCTGTACCAAACTTTTTCATACCTCCACCTACCTGGCACAATCATGAGCTTTATCCTTTAATATCTCTAGTCCATGGTGGACACTATCTAAAATATAATCTAAAGCCTCCTTTACAGCCTTAGGGCTTCCTGGCAGATTTATAATTAAAGTTTCCTTCCTTATGCCTGCTACTGCCCTTGAAAGCATAGCTCTTGGAGTTATGCTGAGGCTATAATATCTTATAGCCTCAGCAATTCCATTAGCCATTCTATCACAAGCTTTAATTGTGGCTTCTGGAGTTACATCCCTTTTACCAAAGCCTGTACCTCCTGTTGTTAAAATCAAATCTAGCTTCAGCTCATCAGCCATGTATATCATTTCCTTTAAAAGAGCCTCTTCATCATCGGGAAGTACTACATGTCTTTCTACTTTATAGCCAAAAGCCTCTACAACTTCCTTTATAGTCTTTCCACTAATATCTTCCCTCTCCCCTTTATAGCCCTTATCGCTAGCTGTGATTATTCCTACCTTAAACATTTAATCAACTCCCAACCTTCTCTATTTTGACAGCAGCCACCTTTAACTCTGGAATCTTTGCATGCTCATCTAGTTCCGTATTAGTTAAATAGTTAACTGCCCCTTCAGAATAGTGGAAGGGCATAAATACTACACCTTCATCCACTATTTCCGTTACTTTAGCTGTAGTTACAATACTTCCTCTTCTGGAGGTAAGCCTTACCTTTTCTCCATTTTTAATGTTCAGCTTATTAGCTGTAGCCTCATTTATCTCTACAAAAGATTTGGGGGCCAATTTGTTTAGTCCTTCAACTCGGCCTGTCATAGTTCTAGTATGATATTGGTAAAGGAGTCTTCCAGTAGTCAATATGAAAGGATATTCTGAGTCAGGAACTTCAGCACTATCCCTATGATCTACTGCCATCAAAAGACCTTTGCCCCTAACTATACCATCTTTATGCAGGTATTTAGTTCCTGGATGGGCCTCATCAGTACATGGCCATTGAATGCCTTCCTCTTCTATCCTTTCGTAGCTTATTCCTCCATAGGATGGGGTTACACCCCTTATTTCATCCATTATTTCTGCTGGATGGGAATATGTTTTATCATGGCCTAATCTAACCATCAGCTCTGTAAGTATAACCCAGTCAGGTTTTGCATTTCCCACTGGCTCTATAGCCTTTCTAACCCTTTGAACTCTTCTTTCTGTATTGGTAAAAGTGCCATCCTTTTCAGCAAAAGATGCTGCTGGCAACACCACATCAGCATATTCAGCAGTTTCTGTAAGGAATATATCCTGAACTACTAGAAAATCCAAATTGGTCAATGCTCTTTTTACATGGTTTATATCTGGATCTGAAACCATTGGATTTTCTCCCATTATATATAGGAATTTTATATTCCCCTTCTCTGCTTCATCCATAATCTCAGGTACCGTCAAGCCAACCTTATCAGGCAGCTTCACATCCCATAACTTTTCAAATTTTTCTCTAGCTTCAGCCTTAAATACCTTTTGGTAGCCTGGCAAATCTGTTGGCAGTCCTCCCATATCACAAGCCCCTTGGACATTGTTCTGTCCTCTAAGGGGATTTATGCCTGCTCCTTCTTTTCCTACATTTCCACAGATTAGGCTTAAATTAGATAAACTCATTACAGCATGGGTTCCAGTAGTATGTTGAGTAATGCCCATTGCATAGTATATGCCTGCCCTTTCGGCTTCAGCATAGATATGGGCAGCCTTTATAATATCCTCCTTATCTACTCCACAGATTTCAGCTACCACTTCTGGAGTATAGTCCTTTACAACTTCCTTAAGTTGTTCAAAGTTTTCTGTATGCTTTTCAACAAACTCCTTGTCGTATAGGTTGTTTTCAATTATTACATTGAGCATTCCATTTATTAGAGCAATATTTGTTCCTGGCTTAAGCTGTAAGAATACATCAGCATAATTAGCCAACTCAATCCTTCTTGGATCGGCTACAATTAGTTTTGCACCCCTTCTAATAGCTTGCTTCATAAAGGTGCCTATTACAGGATGGTTTTCAGTAGTATTGGACCCTATTACAAATATAACATCATTCTGAAGTATCTCCTCAATACTATTAGTCATAGCTCCACTTCCTAATGTAGTTGCAAGACCTGCAACTGTTGAAGCATGTCAGAGACGGGCACAATGGTCCACATTATTAGTTCCAATTAATGCCCTAAACATCTTTTGGAATAGGTAGTTTTCTTCATTAGTGCATCTGGCAGATGTTAAACCAGCAAGACTATCTGGCCCATATTTTTCCTTTGTTTCCTTTATCTTTTTTACTATCAAATTATAAGCTTCTTCCCAAGTGGCTTCCTCAAATTTTCCATTCCGCTTTATTAAAGGTGTTTTTAGCCTATCAGGATGATTTATGAAGGAATAACCAAATCTACCCTTTACGCATAATAAACCATTGTTAGGCTTCCCCTTAGCTGGCTCTACCCCTACCACCTTATTGTCTTTAACCAAAAGATACAATTGACAACCTACCCCGCAGTAGGAACAAGTTGTTTTCACTTTATTTATTTCCCAAGCCCTATACCTTATCTTCTTCTTAGGCATTAGGGCTCCTACAGGACAGACAGCTACACAGTTACCACAGGATACACAAGTAGACTTAGCCAGCCCCATATCAAAGGGAGTAGACACTTTAGTATTAAAGCCCCTGTTTGCTAGGTCAATGGCACCAGTGCCTTGTAATTGCTGGCACACTCTAACACATTTGCCACAAAGTATACACTTATTAGGATCATAGATATAAAAGGGGTTAGAATCATCTATAGGATAAAATTTCTTTTCTCCTATATAAGTGCCCCTTTCAACTCCATATTCATAACAATAATCCTGTAGTTTACACTCTCCTGACCTTTCACACGTTAAGCAGTCTTCCGGATGGTTTGAAAATAGAAGATCTAGGATTTCCTTCCTTGCCTTTATTACCTTATCGCTATGAGTTTGTATATCCATACCATCCCTTACTTTAGTAGTACAGGCAGCTTCTAGCTTTTTCTTACCTTTAATTTCTACA
This sequence comes from uncultured Bacillota bacterium, assembly GCA_937967955.1. Taxonomy (GTDB): domain Bacteria; phylum Bacillota; class Clostridia; order Tissierellales; family Tepidimicrobiaceae; genus JAAYHX01. Next base: position 43,682 of record CALBUB010000072.1, read on the forward strand.
AGGCATAGTCTACAAGCGCCATAAGGGTTAAGCCTTTCATCATGGCAAAGGGTAGGGATGGATATGCCCAATCTATTACAGGCTTCAAGTATGGTAATATTATCATCCACCTGATACTTTACACCATTGATAATGACCCTAGCCATTGTATCCAACTCCCACTTCCTCTTTTTCATAGTCTAAAAGCTTATCTAACAGCTCTTTAATACCTAAAGCTTCCTTCCATGTGGCCTCTCTAAATTCATCATTTTCTTTAATATATGGTTTTTCAGGTTCTTCAATATAAATAAACTCAGTAGTAAGCCTTCCCTTTAAGCACAAAGGCCTTCCACTACTAGGTTCCTTGGCCCTGACTGCAATATTTTTCCCATTTCTTGATAACACTTCAAAATCACAGCCATAATCACAAACTTTGCATTTTACTTCCTTTTTGTCGTATTCCCAAACTCTTCCCTTGCCTATAAGCCTTTTATCTACCAAGGCCCCTACAGGACATACAGTGACACATCTGTTGCAAGATACACAGCTGGACTTGTCAAATGTAAAGTCTGCATCTAATACTATCCTAGTATTAAAGCCTCTTCCTGCAAAGGAGAGTACCTTTCTATCTTCAACTTGGCTACAAGTTCTAACACACTTTCCACAGAGAATACATTTACTGTCATCTTTTAATATATATGGGCTTGATGTGTCTACATATGAGGGCCTTCTTGCACCAACATGCTCTCTAAATTTTACATTGTACCTGTAGGCATATTCTTGAAGCAAGCATTCTCCCGCTTTTTGGCAGGTTAAACAATCATTTGGATGATTATCTAAAAGGAGCTGTAATATTTCCCTTCTCATTTTGACAACCTTATCTGATTCAGTATGGATAACCATACCCTCTCGAACTTTAGTGGAACAGGCAGCTTGTAGCTTTCTACTGCCCTCAATTTCCACAAGGCATAGTCTACAAGCCCCTACTACTTCCAAATTAGGATCATAGCACAGGGCTGGAATATCTATGCCTATTTCTCTAGCTGCTTGAATGATAAAGTATCCTTCTGGCACTGTAAGCCTTTTTCCATCTATAGTAATATTAATTTCCCTCATAATACTCCTCCCAAATTCTATCTCTTTATTACTGCCCCCGTTGGACATACTTCCATACAATTGCCGCACTTAATACATTTTTCCCTATCGATTACATGCCTTTCCTTTACCTTTCCACTTATGGCTGAAACTGGACAGTTTCTAGCACACTTAGTACAGCCTATACAATTTTCAGTAATAAAGAACTCTAACAAAGCTTGACAAACCCCTGCTGGACATCTTTTTTCATATACATGGGCTTCATATTCTTCTCTAAAGTATTTTAAAGTAGAAACTACTGGATTGGCAGCAGTTTGTCCCAAACCACATAAGGAACTATTAGTTATTACTTCCGCTAAAGTTTCCAATCTATCTAAATCTTCAGGTGTACCTTCTCCAGCAGTTATCCTTTCTAATATTTCTAACATCCT
>CALBUB010000073.1 GCA_937967955.1 uncultured Bacillota bacterium
ATTAAAACAAGGTTCTTTTATTATATACCCTGGAATATCTATAGATTAGAAAGGGTGATATTATGGATTATATATTTTATGTAACTTTAATTGGCTTTTTAGTAGGAGTAATAGGAACAGGACTGGGAGGAGTCTTATCCTTATTTTTCAAAAATACCAATAGGCTGATGAGCTTCCTATTGGGACTAACTGGCGGCTTTATGCTGTTTATAGTAACCTTCCACCTGCTTCCTGAGTCCTATTACGTTTCAGGTAGCCACCTTATTACCATTTTAGGCATAGCCATAGGTATATTTATGGTTATATTCATTGAAAACCACATAGATAAAATGGCAAAAAACCCTTACATAAAAAGCAGCCTCCTTTTAGGCATAAGCATAGCAGCCCACAACTTTCCTGAAGGCCTTGCCTTAGGCTCTAGCTTTATGACCATGTCCAACCTAGGACCAACTCTCGCTTTAGCCATGATGCTCCATGATATTCCTGAAGGTGTAGCCATGGCAATCCCTATGAAGATAGACAAACAGCCTAAGTTAAAGATTGTATTGTATACATTCCTTATAGGTATTCCTACTGGAATAGGGGCCTTTTTAGGCGCTTATTTAGGTACCTTTTCCCCAATGATAATTGCCCTTTGCTTATCCTTTGCAGGAGGGACTATGCTGTATATAATCTGTGATGAAATGATACCTAGTGCTAAATCCCTTCACAAGGGAAGAGCCTCCTCCCTTGGTATAGTACTAGGCTTTATAGCAGGAATAATCATGTATATAAAATAATACAACGGTTTTAAACCCGTTGTATTATTTATATGGAATGGATTATATTGTTCATCCTATCTACTAGGCCTTCCCAGGAAAGGGCCTTTATCTTGTCTTCTACTTTTTTATGGCAAGCCTTCCTTTCTCTTATCTTTTCAATTTGGCAGAGGATTGCCTTCTTTAGGTTCTCTTTAAATTCTGGTAAATCTTCTTTAACTGGCTTATCTACATGGTATATTCTAGGAAGGGGCACATACTCAATTACTCCAGAGTTATTTATTTCTTCACCTAAAAGCTCCATTAAAGCTTCTATTTCTGTAGCCACCACATAAAGGCCACAGGCTAAGCTTTCTATAGCCATAAGGCCTAAGCCTTCATAATAGGAAGGCATTATGAATATATCCTTTTTCCTCAGTTCATCTCCTAAGGCTACCTGGTCTTTTACATTGTATAGCCTGATGGTATCATCATCCTTAATATATTCTTCTATCCTCTTTTTATTTTCTTCATTAGGGCTGCCTATTATATCTAAGGTTATATCATCTAAGCCTAAGTCCTTGTAAACCTCTATAAGCTCATATATGCCCTTGGAAGGATCAATTTTGGCACAGAAAACAAGCCTTATCTTGTCTGAATAGGTCTTTTCCTTGGGAGGGTAGAATATTCTTTGATTATAGCCGCCTCCCACTGCTATAATCTTAGCCCTATCTATGCCGTATATTTCTACTATTTCATCCTTTTGCTGTTCTGAAATGGAAAATACATAGTCTAATTTATGAATATTTTTCACATGCTTTTCTTTTATATGGGGATTCATCCTAGCCTGCCTTAGGTCTGTATTGTGGCATACTCCGATAATTTTAGTGTCTGGAAAAAGCTCCCTAGTTAAGGAAGTCAATATCCACAGATGATGGGCAAATATAATATCTGGCTTAAATTCATCCTTAGCCCTTTCTAGCCTTTTTCTAAAGGCTTTTTTCCAAGTATCCATCATCTTGTCTGTCATAGCTGAATAGAGAGTATTATCATAGGGCATCACATCGCTCATGCCTACTATGGGAAAGGGTACTTCTTGGCTTTTAAACTCTACTGGATATTGGTGTTCTTTAGGCAATATATCCCATTTGTAGTCATCTTGATAAGCAAATATGGCCCTTTGCTCATGACCATATTTTTTAAATTCTTCAATCATATTGGAGTAGTAAACTCCTGAACCAGTTCTTGATGGTAATTGGGCTAAAACATGTAATATCTTCATATTTCCTATATTTCCCTCATTTCTATTTCTATTTTTATTTTGCTACCTATTTCTAATTCTTCCTCATTGTTGAGTCTATACATCTTATATCTGTGGTTATTATACTCAATTATATATTCAACATAAAAGCCCTTAAAGGTCTTTCCTACTACTGTAGCCTCTTTTCCCTTAGGAGAAATTTTTATAGCTTCTGGCCTTATAAATTGTCCATGGACTATATTAGTTGAGCCAACAAATTTAAGGACAAACTCCGTTTTTGGCTTTAAGTAAACACAAGCATATGATACCCTAAAAAAATAGACTTGTATGCAACTATAAGATAAATTTATTAATTTTATTATTCCCATAAGAAAGCTTAATAAATAAAAAAAGACAAGAGAAGTATCCCTTGTCTTATTAGCCTACATGTTTTAATTTTTCAGCTTGATCGGCTGTAATCAATGTGTCTATCATTTCGTCTAAGTCTCCATCTAGGAAGTCTTCCAGCTGATGGATAGTCTTGTTTATCCTATGGTCTGTTATCCTTCCCTGTGGGAAATTGTAAGTCCTTATTCTTTCTGATCTGTCTCCTGAACCTACTTGGCTTCTTCTTGCTTCAGCTATTTCATCTTGCTGCTCCCTTAATTTTAAATCATATAATCTGGACTTAAGTATCTTCAAAGCCTTTTCCTTATTCTTAAGCTGAGACTTTTCATCTTGGCAGGATACTACCAGTCCAGTTGGCAGGTGGGTAATCCTTACAGCTGAGTCAGTAGTGTTAACGTGCTGTCCACCATGGCCTGAAGCACGGAATACGTCTATTCTAATATCATTAGGATTGATTTCAATATCTATATCTTCAGCTTCAGGAAGTACTGCTACAGTAGCAGTAGAAGTGTGGATCCTTCCACTGGATTCAGTTATAGGAACCCTTTGGACCCTGTGAACACCTGACTCATACTTTAGCCTGCTGTAGGCCCCTTTTCCTTTAATCATAAATATTACTTCCTTAAAGCCACCTACTCCTTGAGGGTTGGAGCTCATCAGTTCTACTTTCCAGCCTTTTCTTTCTGCATATCTGGAGTACATTCTAAACAGATCTCCAGCAAAAAGGCCTGCTTCATCTCCACCTGCTCCTGCTCTTATTTCAACTATTACGTTCTTTTCATCATTTGGGTCTTTAGGTATTAGGAGTATCTTCAACTCTTCTTCTAATTGTTGAAGTTTTGCTTCATTTTCAGCCACTTCTTCCTTTAAAAGCTCCCTCATCTCATCATCTAGCTTTTCCTTTAGAATCTCCTTGTCTTCTTCTAGAGTCTTTTTAACCTTAGTATATTCCCTATATTTCATAACAATAGGTTCTATTTCAGCATGTTCCTTAGCTAATTTTTGCCATTCCATAGTGTTGGCTATTACTTCTGGATCTATTATCTTTTTACTTAATTCTTCGTATTTTTCCTCAATAAAGGACAATTTGTCAAGCATGTTTTGCCTCCCTTCTAGGATTCAGAACTTACCAGCCAGACCTAAACTTAATATATTATATCATGAAAAAATGAGAAAAATCCATTACCTGCCCTTACTATCCTTCTTTATTTCTATAATAGAGTATGGCTCCAATTCCTCCTATTAATATAAGGTATACAGGGCTTATATTGGTAAACACTATTATAAGCATAGAAACTATGCTTATTATCAATCTAATCCCCTTAAGCCTAGAATTTTTATACATCTTATATACGGCTGATGCAATCAAGGCTACTACTGCCGGCCTTATACCTAAAAATACCTTTTCTATAATAGGATGATTTCTGTACTGAAAAAAAAGCATGGCAATCAATAGTATTATCAAAAAGGATGGCAATGCAGTTGCCAGCATACAAGTAAGGGCACCTTTTAAGCCTTTTAATCTATAACCTAAAAATATGCTGGTATTTACAGCAACAGGACCTGGAGAACCTTGAGCTACAGCTATAATATCTAAAAACTCTTCTTCCTCAACCCACTTTTTCTTCTCCACTACTTCTTCCTGGATAATAGGAATCATAGCATATCCGCCACCAATGGTAAAGGCTCCTATTTTAAAGAAGGTTTTAAACATATCAAAAAGCATCTATTTCACCTGCCTTAATAAACAACAACCCCTATTAAGCCTGCCAGTATAATGGAGTGTATGGCATTAAATTTTTTGAAAGCCACAAGGTAGAATATTAAAATACTAATAAGTACTGCTTTAATATCTATATAAGCATCCATTGCAACAGATATGGTTGCAGATGCAATAAGTCCTAATACTATTGGCCTGATGCCTCTGAAGAAGTAATCGGAATAGGGGGAATCTTTGAACTTGTTTATAAAATAGAATATTAAACTCATTACTATAAAGGATGGCAATATTACCGAAAGGGTGGCCACTATGGAGCCAAATATGCCTGAAACCCTATAACCTAGGAAGGTAGCCATGTTTATGGCTATTGGCCCTGGTGTCATTTCCGATATGGCTAGTATATCTATAAATTCAGCATTGGTCATCCAGCCATGATGGTCAATTACCGTCTCCTTCATTAATGGAAGCATAGCATAGCCTCCACCAAAGCTAAAGGCTCCTATCTTAAAAAAAGAAAGAAAAAGTTTGACTATATTAGACATTTCTTCAGCCCCTTTAACCTTTAATACCAAGGACTGCCCTATCCAGCCCTTGAAGATCCTTTAGTATTTTAATAGCCTTAAAGCCTTCTTGTTCCATTATAGCCTCTACTTGCTTACCCTGGTCGTAGCCTATTTCAAATATGAGTAGTCCTTCTTCTTCTAAATACTCTCTGCTTTCAGGAATTATCCTCCTATAAAAAGCTATACCCTCTTTTCCACCATCTAGAGCAATCCTAGGTTCATAGTTTTTTACTTCCTCTTGCAGTTTATCTATATCCCCAGTAGGTATATAGGGAGGATTGGATACTATTATGTGAAATTTTTCTTCCTTATTTATTTTATCAAATAAATCACTTTCTAATAGTTTTACATTTTCTAGCTTAAATCTATCCCTATTTATGCTGGCTATTTTTAAGGCTTCAGGGCTAATATCTACCCCATAGACAAAAGTGTTTTTCTTGTAATAGGCAATACTAAGGCCAATGGCACCACTGCCAATGCCTATATCTAGCACTTTTATCTCTTCCTGAGGGTATATTTTATCAATATACTCTAGTATATATTCTACTATTATTTCTGTATCAGCCCGTGGAATTAATACTCCTTCTTCCACATAGAAATTAAGACCCATAAATTCCTTCTCTTTTATTATATACTGGATTGGATAGCCTTGGCTTCTTTTTTTAATTGCTTCCATGTACTTTTCCACAATTTCCTCCGGCACTGTATCCCTTCCATGGGTAAGTATATATACCTTATCCACATTCATTAATTTGCCTAATAAAAGGGTAGCTTCCAGTACAGGATTGCTGTACTGTCTACCCTTTATTTTATCCACACCTATTTTAATTAGCTCATTTATCTCCAAAGGTCTTCCTCCTTGTTCCCCGTTAAAACTGCCTTTAGTGCTTCTATGGCAACTTCCATCTGACTTTCATCAGGTTCCTTAACAGTGGCAATTTTTTGCAGCATAAGGCCGGGGTAGGAAATATAGCAGGCTAATTTTGAATTGCTCTTTCCAATTAGTCTATTAATCTCATAGGAGATGCCAGCAATAACTGGAAGCATAATAAGCCTTATTAGGAATCTTTTTAGTGGATTTGGCCAGCCAAAGAAGGATAAGACTAGGATGCTTACAAGCATGACCATAAACAGGAAGCTAGTTCCACATCTAGGATGGAGAATAGGATATTTCTTCACATTTTCTACAAGAAGTTCCTCTCCGTGTTCATAACAGTGGATAGTCTTGTGCTCTGCCCCATGGTATTCAAAGAGCCTGGCTGCCTCTTCCATTTTGGAAATAGATATTACATATATTAAAAATAGGACTATTCGAATGGTGCCTTCTACTAAGTTTAGAAGGATAGAGCTAGCCATATGTTCTCTTAAAAGGTTGGTCAAAAAAGAAGGTAGTAATATGAATAGGCCTATAGCAATGGCAAAAGAAGATATAAGACTAAAGGCTATCTCTGCATCTTCTGCTTTATCTTTAAATATTCTTTCAAATAGGCTAGGCTTTTTAATTTCCTCTTCTACTTCAAAGAATTCAGCTGAGTACATAAGGGCCTTTATTCCAAAAGCCAAGGATTCTATTAGGCCTACTACCCCCCTTATAAAAGGCAGCCTAAATATCCTATACCTCATACCTAGAGTGTTTAATTTCACCTTCTTTAGGATTATCTCATTATCAGGCTTCCTTATGGCAATAGCCACATCCCTTGGTCCCCTCATGAGTATTCCTTCTATTAAAGCCTGACCACCAATAGTAGTTATATGTTTTGGGGTCCTATTTATTTCCTTAATTTTCACCTAACCAGCCCCTTAAATTCTGAATAAAAATTAAAGGTTAGTTGCCTAAGAGCATCTAACCTATTATTATGCAATTAATCCAAGCCATATTTTTTCTTGAATCTTTCAACACGTCCGCCACGTTCAACAGTCTTTTGTTGTCCTGTATAGAAAGGATGACATTCTGAACATATTTCTACTCTTAGTTCTTCTTTAGTTGAGCCTGTTTTAAATGTATTTCCACATGCACACTTTACTGTTGCTTCATAATATTCTGGATGAATGCCCTTCTTCATCTTTTTCACCTCACAATACAATTTTGACCAGTTAATTATAGCATAATTGTAACATAATTTCAACTAATACCAAACTTTATTTCTCATGTATTTAATAAATTCTTCATTAGTTTTAGTCTTTAACATATTATCTATTATGGCTTCAGTAACTTCTTGCACAGGAGCATTTCCTAAGGCTTTCCTTATACTCCATATGGTCTCTAATTCTTCTTGAGTTAACAACAAATCTTCCCTTCTAGTTCCAGACCTGTTAATATCTACCGCAGGGAAAATCCTCTTTTCAGATAACTTCCTATCTAGATGTATCTCCATATTGCCTGTTCCCTTAAATTCTTCGAATATAACATCGTCCATTCTACTGCCAGTTTCTACTAAAGCTGTAGCAAGAATAGTTAAGCTTCCACCTTCTTCTAAGTTTCTTGCAGCACCAAAAAACCTCTTTGGCTTATGTAACGCACCTGGATCCAGTCCACCAGAAAGGGTCCTTCCTGTTGCAGGAATGGTTAAATTGTAGGCCCTTGCAAGACGGGTAATACTGTCTAGTAGTATTACTACATCCTTGCCGTGCTCTACTAATCTTTTAGCCCTTTCTAGGACTATTTCTGCCACCTTAGTATGATGGCTTGGCAGCTCATCAAAGGTGGAATAGACCACATCCCCTTTTACAGACCTTTTCATATCTGTTACCTCTTCAGGCCTTTCATCAATCAAAAGGACTATTATCTCTATCTCAGGATGGTTTTGAGATATGGCATTGGCAACAGCCTTAAGGAGGGTTGTCTTTCCTGCCTTTGGAGGAGAGACTATCATTCCTCTTTGCCCTTTTCCGATAGGGGCTATTAAATCAATAATTCTTGTGGAAAGATTGTTAGGTGCAGTTTCCAAAGTTATCCTTTCAGTTGGATAAATAGGTGTTAAACTATCAAAATCTGGACGTGTTAGGCAAGTTTCCGGATCCATACCATTAACGCTTTTAACGTATAATAAAGCGTTATATTTCTCACCGGCTTTAGCAGGACGAGTAATTCCATATACTAAATCCCCAGTCTTTAGCTTAAATCTTCTAATCTGGGAAGGAGATACGTATACATCGTTTTCTCCAGATAGGTAGTTATCTGATCTTAAAAAGCCATAACCATCTTGATGTATTTCTAGTATTCCCTCTGCTGCAGCGATATTTTCCATCTGTTCTAATTCTTCTGTAACTTTTTCAGGCATCTTCTCAATTTCACTTTGGCTGATTTGGATGCCATTTAAATTTCCATTGATTCCATTTATGGGTTCTTCCTTTTCAACTTTTTCTTCCTCTATTGTTCCCTTAGGTTCTTCCTTTACAGCTTCCTCCTCATTCCCAGCCTCTTTAGCCGTTTCTAGTATTAAGTTTATTAATTCTTTTTTCCTGTATTTGGTTACTCCCTTAATGCCTAAAGTCTTTGCAATAACTCTTAGATCGTCTAATTTTTTACTTTCTAATAGTTCCGAGTCCACCATGTCACCTCCATACAAAATAAAGCACATCGTACCAGCTTAAAATCTAAAAGATTTTAAGCGGTAGATCTGTGCTATAAAAAATCTTCTTTTGCAAAATACTACTGGGATAACAGGAAGAAAAGTTACATAGGTAAGATTCTAGATAATAGTATCATTATTATCTAAAATAGTCAATATTATTATTTATCAATTACTTAACAATTATTTAGCATAGTCAGGTTTTTTGTCTAATCTATGTATGGACTCTATAAATCTTACGGTTCCAGTTTCTGCTCTCATAACTACAGAATAAGTTTTTGCCCTATTGTTTTCATAATAGACTACTCCTTTTAATAGCTCTCCATCAGTAACACCTGTAGCAGCAAACATGACTTCATTTCCTTTTACTAAATCATCTAAAGTAAATATTTTATCAATATCCTCAATACCCATCTTCTTACATCTTTCAACTTCTTCATCATTACTTGGATGGAGTCTTCCTTGGAAATCTCCTCCTAGGCATTTAATAGCTGCAGCTGCAAGTACTCCTTCTGGTGCCCCTCCTATTCCTAACAGTATATCTACCCCTGAGTTTTCAAAGCAAGTTGCTATTGCTGCTGCCACATCCCCATCTCTAAACAGCTTAATCCTTGCTCCTGCTTCTCTTACTTCTTTAATCAGCCTTTCATGTCTTGGCCTATCTAACATGGTAACAGTAATATCTGATACGCTTTTATTTAAGGCTTCTGCTGTAACCTTAATTATTTCTTTTACAGGCATATCTAGATTTACTTTGCCTTTTACTTTAGGCCCTACAGCTATCTTGTTCATATACATATCTGGAGCATGAAGCAGGCATCCTCTTGGTGCCACTGCAACTACTGATATGGCATTTGCTCTTCCTTGGGCCACTGCGGTAGTTCCATCTAGTGGGTCTACTGCAATATCCACTTTTACACAGCCTGGAGTAGCCTTCCCAATCTGCTCTCCAATGTATAACATAGGAGCTTCGTCCATTTCCCCTTCTCCAATAACTACTACCCCATCGATGGTAAGGGTATCAAACATCTTCCTCATGCCATTTACTGCAGCCTGGTCAGCTAAATTTTTGTCTCCCCTTCCCAGATGGCGAGCACTTGCTAGGGCTGCTGCTTCTGTTACTCTCACTAGGTTTAGAGTTAAATTTCTATCCATATTAAGCCCCCCTTAGCATGGTTTGTTATATACTTTATTCTTATTAGGCATACTTTAGTATAACATATTTATTCATAATTCCTCAATAGCTCTATATGATATGTTTATGAAGTTATGCCCTGATATATTGGAATGGGTAAGCTTAAATATAAAGCCCAACCTTCTATTGGGTATATTTACGGCTTTCTCCTTTGCTTATATGCTTTTATGAAGCTATAAGCATAATATATAAGCCGAAGCCCGACTTTATAAACAAAAATAACGGGCAAAAATGCCCGTTATTTATTAAGTCCTTCCCAGTCTTTTAAGAATCTTTCAATTCCAATATCAGTCAATGGATGGTTTACCATCTGCTTAAATACCTTATAAGGTATTGTTGCAATATGGGCTCCTGCTTTTGCTGCCTCTATCACATGCATAGGATGTCTAATGCTTGCTGCTATAACTTTAGTATATATGCCGTG
>CALBUB010000074.1 GCA_937967955.1 uncultured Bacillota bacterium
TCACATGCATAGGATGTCTAATGCTTGCTGCTATAACTTTAGTATATATGCCGTGTATTCCAAATATGTGGATTATATCCTGGACTATATTCATGCCTTCATTTCCTATATCATCTAGCCTTCCTAAGAAAGGACTTACATAACTTGCACCAGCTCTAGCTGCAAGCAATGCTTGATTTGGTGAAAATACTAAGGTTACATTAGTATTTATCCCTTCTTGGGATAAAGCATTTACAGCTTTTAAACCTTCTGCTGTCATAGGGATTTTTATTACAATATTTCTATGTATTTCAGCCAGTTCTCTTGCTTCCTTTATCATTCCCTCTGCATCAAGGGATATAACTTCAGCACTTATAGGTCCATCTACTATTTCCACTATCTCTTCAATTACTTCTTTAAAATCCCTACCTTCCTTAGCTATCAAAGATGGATTAGTAGTTACTCCTGATATAACGCCCCATTGACTTATTTCTTTTATTTCATCAATATTTGCAGTATCAATATATAATTCCATTTCCTACAACTCCTTCAATAATATATTAAGCTCTGCCGCTTGAACCAAACAGTACCATCTTTTCCTTAATAACTTCCTTCATTGCCTCCCTTGCAGGGGTTAGTATCTTTCTTGGATCGATATTGTCTGGATTTTCCTTTAGGAAAGCCTTCATAGCTTGAGTAAAGGCTATTCTTAAATCTGTGTCTATATTTATCTTATTGATTCCGCACTCTACTGCCTTCTTTATGGATTCTGCAGGTACTCCACTGGAACCGTGTAATACTAATGGTATGCCTACTAGTTCTTTTATTTTCTTTATCCTGTCAAAATCTATATTTGGTTCTCCCTTGTATACTCCGTGAGCAGTGCCTACAGCTATAGCTAAAGAGTCTACACCCGTTTCTTCTACGAATAGTTTTGCTTCAGCAGGATCTGTAAAAGTAGCATCCCTTTCATCTACTGTTATATCGTCTTCAGTTCCACCTATTTTTCCTAATTCTGCCTCTACAGAGACTCCTACTGCATGGGCTACTTCAACTACTTTCTTTGTTATGTCTATATTTTCTTGTAATGGATATCTTGAGCCGTCTATCATTACTGATGTAAAGCCGTTTCTTATACATAGCATTATCTGTTGAAAATCAGTACCATGGTCTAAGTGTAGTGCAACTGGAACTTTTGCCTTTTCAGCTGCTACTTTACCTAGGGCAGCTATATACTCAACACCTGCATATTTTATTCCTCCCTGGCTTGCTTGTAATATTACTGGGGAGTTGGTCTCTTCTGCTGCTTGGATAATAGCTTGGACAATCTCCATATTGTTTACATTAAATGCTCCAACAGCATACCCGTTTTTATTAGCATGCTCCAATATCTCTCTGCCTGTAACTAACATATGGTTTTTCCTCCTCTTTATATTTTATTAGGAAAATATATGGACGATCACATATGTGAGTATCCATAAGCTTATTAAGTAAGCTCCATTACGCCCTATATAGCTAACATATTTATTATATCATACCTGCAAGTCCTAAACCATATTTATTGCTTCCTCTATTCTCTTAAGGGCCTCTTCCAATACGGAACGGGGACAGCCTATATTAAATCTCTGGAAGGTACTTCCTTCCTCTCCAAACATCTTGCCATCGTTTAGGGCTAGCCTACATTTGTTTAGGAAAAAGTCTCTTAATTCATCAGGTTCCATACCTAATTCTGAACAATCAACCCATACTAAATAGGTGCCTTCTGGCTTTACTGGTTTCAATTTAGGTATATTTTTTTCTATATAATCTATGAAAAAATTCCTATTTCCTTCTAAATACTCAAGTAAAGCATCAAGCCAAGCTTCCGATTGGTTATAGCAAGCAATTAAGGCTCTTTCTCCAAATACATTAGGAGAGGATATATGGTCTTTGTTTACTTCTTTCCTAAATTTCATTCTTAAAATTTCATTGGAAATTATTACATTAGATACTTGCAGGCCTGCTATATTGAAGGTCTTGCTTGGAGCAGTAAGCACTACAGAATTGTCCCTTATTTCATCGGATAGGCTAGCAAATACCCTATGCTTATGTCCTTTATATACTATATCAAAGTGGATTTCATCAGATACAACTAAAATATTATTTTTAAGGCATATTTCTGCAAGCCTTAATAGTTCTTCCTCAGTCCATACCCTACCAACAGGATTATGAGGACTACATAGTATGAGCATCCTTACACCAGGGTCTATCTTCCTTTCTAAATCTTCAAAGTCCATATAGTACTTTCCATCCCTATATATTAGGGGATTTTTCACTATTCTCCTTTCATTTTCTTCAATAACCTTATAAAAGGGATGGTAGACTGGAGTCTGGATTATAATCTTATCTCCTGGTTGGGTAAAGGCTTTTATTGCATAGCTTATGGCCGGCACAACTCCTGGGGTGTAAGTTATCCATTCTTTTTCTATATGCCAATTATGCCTTCTTTTCATCCAACTGATGACGGCTTCATAGTATTCATCAGATATAAAGTTGTAGCCGTATACACCATGGTAAGCCCTTTCAATTAATGCTTTTATTACTTCAGGTGGTGATTCAAAATCCATATCGGCTACCCATAAAGGCAGTAGGTCCTCCCGGCCATATAGTTTCTTAAGGCTATCCCATTTTGAGGAAATGGTTCCCCGCCTATTTATAATTTTATCGAAATTGTACATTCTTTTATCTCCCCCGCTTGTATAATTATACATATTATACCATAAAATGATGGTAAACTTTAGGAAAATTAGTAGGCTTAAACCTTAATAGTAGGATTTCCAATATACAGTAGCATAAGTCATCCCATAAAAAAATAGGACAACACTCCCTGTCCTATTCTAATTCTATTTGCCCAGTATTTAAGGCATAATAGCGGCCTCCTAATTTCATAAGCTCCTCATGGCTTCCTCTTTCTATTATCTCCCCATTTTCCAATACCATTATAGCATCTGCATCCCTTACAGTAGACAATCTATGGGCAATAACGAAGGTGGTTCTGCCTTCCATTAGCTTATCCATTCCTTCCGATATGAGCTTTTCTGTTCTAGTATCTATGGAAGAAGTAGCTTCATCTAGTATCAATATGGTTGGATTGGCTATGGCTGCCCTAGCTATGGATAATAGCTGCCTTTCTCCTTGAGATAGATTGCCTCCATCGGCAGTTAGCATTGTATCATAACCTTCAGGTAAATTGTTGATAAAATAGTGGGCATTGGCTAGTTTAGCTGCTTCTATTACTTCTTCATCTGTAGCAGTAAGTTTTCCATATCTAATATTGTCTGCCACTGTTCCTTCAAATAAGTGTACATCTTGAAGAACTACACTCATGGTACTTCTTAAATCAAACTTATTTATTCGCCTTATATCGATTCCATCATAGAGTATTTCCCCTTCATTTATTTCATAGAATCTATTTATTAGGTTGGTTATGGTAGTCTTACCTGCTCCAGTAGAGCCTACTAAGGCTATCTTTTGACCTGGTTTTGCATATAGGTTTATATTTTTTAGTACCATCTTATCCTCTGTGTAGCCAAAGGTTACATTGTTAAATGTAATGTGTCCCCTAAGGGGTACCATTTCATAACTGCCATCTGCTTTAGGCACCTTCCAGTACTGCTTTCCATCTTCTCCTTTTACTAGCCTTACATCCCCTTTATCTACTTCTACTTTTTCATCTAGTATGTTGAATATCCTCTCTGCACCAGCTAAGGCTGCAAACAAGGTATTAAGCTGGTTAGATACTTGGGTAATAGGACGGGATATGCTCCTTGTATATTGTAAGAAGGCTGCAATATTACCTACAGTCATCCTATTAGCCATAACAAGAAAGGCCCCCAAAGTGGAAACTAAAGCATAAAGTACAAAGGATAGATTACCCATAATAGGCATAAGCATTACTCCATAGGTGGAGGCTCGGGTGCTGGCCTGACGAAGTTCTTCATTTTTAGCTATGAAGGTTTCAATGGCCCTATCCTCATAGTTAAACACCTTAACTACCTTTTGGCCTGACAGCATCTCTTCCACATAGCCATTCATATCTGCTAAAGCTGCTTGCTGATATCTGAAGCTGGCTGCTGACCTTTTTCCTACATATCTTATGGCTCCAAACATGACAAAGAGCATACCTACAACCACCAGTGTTAGTATGGGGCTTAAGGCTATCATAACAGCAAAGGTACCTACTACACTTATTATGGATAATACTACTTGGCCTACACTTTGCTCTAGAGTTTGATTAAGCATATCTACGTCATTAGTAAAGGTAGACATTAGCTCCCCATGGGCATGGGTATCAAAGAAGGATACAGGCAGCTGTTCCATATGGGCAAACATATCTTGGCGAATTTTATGGATAGTCCTTTGGGCAAGTCTTGCCATAAATAAGTTTCCAAAGTATTGGCAGGCAGAAATAGTTAGTACAAGAACTACCATTATCATAATGTACTTTATGAACAAATTCATATTTTCATGTACCACCAGTGAATCTATAATAGGGCTTAGCATGGCATTGGCCAATATGGTGGCAACAGATGAAAGTATTATAAATAATACTCCCGAAAAGAATAAAATTCTATTAAACTTAAAATAGCTAAATAGCCTTTTAATAGTCTTTACAGGGTCTCTAGGTCTTAAGCTTTTTACCTTTCCATGGCCTTTCATTGCTTAATCACCCCTTTTTGTTGGGACTCGTATATTTCTCTATATATTGGAGAGGTATCTAGAAGGGTCTTGTGGTCTCCTATTGCTTCAAGCCTTCCTTCATGCATTACTAGTATTTTATCTGCCTTTTCTATGGAAGAAATCCTCTGAGCAATTATTATCTTAGTTACATCCTTTAGTTCTTCTTTAAATACCTTTTGTATTTTAGCATCAGTAGTCATATCTACGGCACTAGTGGAATCATCTAGTATCAGTATTTTAGGAGATTTTAACAAAGCCCTGGCTATACACAGCCTTTGCCTTTGGCCACCAGAGAAATTGGCTCCCCCTTGTTCTACCCAGTGGTCTAACCCATCTTCATATTTTGAAACAAATTCCCAGGCTTGAGCCTTTTTCAGGGCTTCAATTATCTCTTCATCGGTAGCATCCCTTTTACCCCACTGCATATTTTCCCTTAGGGTACCAGAAAAGAGGGTGTTCTTTTGCAGTACAAAGGCTACCTGCTCTCTTAATGCCACCAAATCGTACTCCCTAACATCCCTACCTCCTACTATAACTGAACCTTCCGTTACATCATAAAGCCTTGGAATCAGCTGAACTAAGGTGGTCTTAGATGAGCCAGTAGAGCCTACAATGCCTAATGTTTCACCAGAAGCCACATGGAAGTTTATATCCTTTAAGGTCCTTTCCCTACTGCCAGGATAGATAAAGTTTACATCTTTGAAAATTATGGAGCCGTCTTTTAGCTCTGTGGCCCCCTTTAAAGGCTCCTTTATTTCCGATTCAGTTTCTAATACTTCTATAATCCTACCTCCTGAAGCTATACCACGCATCAGCTGCATGAAGAAGAAGGAAATCATCATAAGGGATATTAACACTTGGATTATATAGGTGATAAAGGAAATAAGCTCTCCACTACCCATAGTACCTGCTACTACTTGCCTTCCACCAAACCACAGTACTGCAATAATTGTGGAATAAATTGTTAAGTTGAGTATTGGAAATAGTAATATAATGATAGAAATAGCTCTTAAGGCAGTATCCTTTAAAGCATCATTTCTCTTTTGAAACTTTTCTTCTTCAAATTCCTGCCTATTGAAAGCTTTTACTACTCTAATACCTGTTAAGTTTTCTTGAATAACTGCATTTACCCGGTCAACTCTATGCTGAAGTTTTCTAAATAGAGGGCCGGCTTTAAAAAGAATTAAGCCTACAGATAGGGCTGTAAAGGGTATGGCTACCATGAAGACCCTTGCTAAATATGGATTTATTCTAAAGGACATTATTAAGGCCATAGTCATTAGAAAAGGTGCCCTTATAGCCATACGCAGACTCATCATAGTTACCTGGCCTAGAATATTGCAGTCGTTGGTAACTCTGGTTATAAGAGAGGAAACACTAAATTTGTCTAGATTGGCAAAAGAAAAGCTCTGAATCTTTTTGAAAACTGCCTTTCTAATTTCTGCTGCAAAGCCATAACCTGCTCTAGCACCAGCATGGGCACTTATTATACCAAAGGTCATACCCAATAAAGCTACTACTACCATTAGGCCTCCAGTTTTTACTATATAATTAATATCCCTATTTGCAATGCCTATATCCACTATCCTGGACATTAGATAGGGGATTAATACATCTCCAAAAACTTCTAGTATCATCATTAGGGGAGAAAGTAAGGCAAAGCCTATGTATTTTCTCATATAGGGTAATAGCTTTCTCAAAATATCCCTCCTAGTTAATTAGGCTTGCTTAAATCTATCAATATACCATCTAAGTTGCTACTTATTTTATTTAAAAATTCACTGGCCTTAGTTAATTCATCTAAATGAAAGCCTTTAAATACAGCCTTTATTATCTGATTTAAATAAGCCTCATATTCCTTTACTACTCCTTTACCCTTTTCCGTTATCACTAATATATTACACCTGCCATCTATTGGAGACTGGATCTGTTCTACCATATTAAGCTCTATTAGCTTCTTTATTGAAATGCTCATGGCCCCTTCCGTTAATCTCATCTCTTTAGCCAATTCCTTCTGGGTAGTATTAGGCCTATTTATTATTAATGTCAAAAGGTATATTAGACCAAGGGTTAGCTGGTATTCATCAAATTTCTTCTGCATGATACTAAATACTTTCTGATTGATTTCCTTTAGCTTCATAATTAGGTTTTTTTCAATCATAGTATATCCTCCAAGCCTTTCTAAAAAGTTGACATAATACTTTAATGCTAAACTATTTTTTTATACTTGTCAACTGATTATGGCAAATTAATGACATAGTATGTAAGAACTGACATTTTTATTTTACCCCTTTGGAGGCAGTTTAGCCCAATTATTTATGACTTTAAAACTTATGGCAAAATTGCCATAAAAAAGGACTCCCCCTATGTAAACATACAGTATGGAGTCCTTCCTTTAGTCTACTAAAGCTTATAACTCAAAATTACCCTTCATAACAACTTCTCCATCAACCATAGCCACTTTACCCTTAGCGAAAACATCTGTAACCTTTAAATCTTTATCAAGGGCAACTAGGTCTGCATCGGCTTCTTCCTTAATTGTTCCCTTAACTCCTTCTAGGCCTAATACACGGGCTGGATTAGAAGTAAAGAATTGTATAGCTAAATCTAAGCTGGCTCCCTTTGAAACTAAAGCTCTAATAAGCTGCATCAGTGTTTCAGGGGTAGAATAGGTAAGGCCAATACAATTGCCCCTTTCATCAAATCTTGGTTGGCTTCCAAAGGCATCGCTGGATACAGTTATAAGGCTAGGGTCTACTCCCATATCTAATAGTTTCAATAGCTTTTCTGCCTCTAGTTGATTCTCTTCTCCATTAAAGCCGGCTGTAAAGTCTATAGTGCCTCCCAGCTTAGTAAATTCTACACAGTCCTCCCATAGAAGCTCTGGATTACGCACGTTTATATGGGTTGGAACAAAAACTTTTACAGGTAAATCTGATTCTTTTAGGGCATCTAGTACTGGAGAAAGGCGCTTCTTTCCATCTCCCATATGCATGGTAACTATGCCTGCTTTTCCTGAAATCATTCCCCCTCTTCTTGCTTCTGTAGCCAGACGGATAAGTTCTTCATAGGTAATATTTGAACTGCGGTGGTCGGAAACTGCCACTTTAACACCAATACATAGATCTATTAGATAGATATCTCTTTCAACAGAGCCAGTTAAAGTTGGAGAAGGAAAGGCATAGGAACCAGTTAGCATATAGCAGGTAATCCCTTCCTCATTTAAGGCTTTTGCTTTTGCATATAAGTTTTCAAGGCTGCGGCTTATACCATCAGTACCTAGCATTCCCAAGGCAGTAGTTACACCAGACTTGATAAAATCGCTTAAATTGGATTCTGGTACTCGGGAGCTGGGGCCTGACTCCCCACCGCCTCCAGTAATATGGACGTGTTGGTCTACTAGGCCAGGAATCAATACCTTGCCAGCAAGATCTACAACTTCTACCAAATCACCAAAACCATCTAATTCTATATTATCGGCTATTTTCTTTATTTTGCTTCCTTCTATTAATACATCCTTTTTACCTAGGTGTTCCGGTGCATAAACTTCAGCATTTTTTAAAAGTAGCATAATTCCTCCCCTTTCTTTTATATATATGGTAAAAGGAACCAAACTCATGGTTCCTTTTACTATTTATTTTCCTTATCTCATAAGCCTATTTTCAATTATATTCAACCAAATTTTAACCCCAACAGTAAGAGCCCTGGGGTCAAACTCCATATCTATGCTGTGTAGACCAGGTTTAAGGTCTGCACCAAGGCCAAAGTAGGCAGTTCTTAAGCCTCCCTCTGTAGCAAAGAAGTGGAAATCTTCACCGCCTGGAGTATAAATATCAGGTAGGCAAGAGCCTAGCACATCTGTAATAGCTTCCCTTGTAACTTCAAGAAGCTCAGGATCATAAGTAGCTGCAGGCACTCCACCAGCTTCAACAATTTCAGCCTTTGCTCCAACAGCGGCAGCTCCATTTACAACGGCAGCTTCTACCTTCCTAAATAGTTCATCCATACCTTCATTAGTATCAGCTCTTAAGTCGAAAGCCAAACTGCAGTCAGCTGGAACAATATTAGTAGCTAAACCTCCAGCTCTAAACTCTGTACACTTAACTGAGTAATTGCTTGCTGGATTTAAATGGATGCTATTTACTGCATTTACAATACATACTCCAGCATCAATACTGTTTATTCCTAAATGAGGACGAGCACCGTGAGCTTCTTTTCCTTGAACTTTTACCTTAACCATTTTTGATGCAGAATGCCATAGGCCTGCTGTGGCTTCACCAAATTTAGCTTCTTGAATTGGCCTTAAATGGCCACCATACATTTCATCTACATCATCAATATGGCCGCTATCGATAATTAACCTGGCACCAGCAAGTATTTCTTCCGCTGGCTGTAGAACTAATTTTAATGTACCCTTCTTTAAGCCTTCTTTACCAGCAATGATGGCTGCTACTAAAGCCATTGTTGCATGGGCATCATGGCCACAGGCATGTTTACATACCTTCTCTCCATCTATTTCAAATTCTAAGGCATCAAAATCTGCACGGATACCTATTACAGGGCCAGGTTCTCTGCCGTGGATTACACCAATTAAACCTGTTTCTCCCACTTGGATTATTTCATGGAAGCAGCCAGCTTCTTCCATTTTTTCCTTTAGGTAGGCAGAAGTCTTATATTCTTTCAGGCCCTTTTCCGGGATAGAGTGTAATTTATCAAAAATCTCATCTATTAAAGCTTGATATTCATCTGCTTTTTCCTTTAATTTATACATGGCTACCTCCTTAAACAAGTATATTCATTATTAACATTGCAACAATTGCGTTTATAAAGCATATTCCAAATAGTAAGCCCTTATTTTTAACTTCAACTACTGCAAGCAATCTACCTGCATATTGTAGTAAGGAACCAGCTAGGAACATGGCAGGGCTTAGGATTGCTAAATGGGTTCCAGTTAGTAAGCCTTCTTCAAATAGTCCTGCTGCTGCACCAACTCCTCCACCCATGGATAGGAAACTAGCAAGTAGTACTGTTGCAGCTTGTCCTGGTAGTCCGAATATACCCATTACAGGAGCTAAAACTTTACCAATTACATCCATTAGACCTGTAACATTAAGTATCTTAATTATAGAGTAAGCCATTAGAACGTTTGGAATAATGCTCTTTAGACCTATATTTAGTCCTGTAGTTGCCCCTTGGACAAATACAGTTGTTGGATTTACCTTTTCTTTCTTTTCTTCTTCAACCTTAGTTTCCTCAGCTACTTCTGTAGTAGCTTTTTCTACTGTTTTTTCCTTTTTAACAGTTTCGTCAGATTTATTCTTAAACTTTAGATAGAAGCGAGCAATGTTTGCTCCAAAGAATTTGAGTATTAATTGTAATACTAAAGGAATCATTATGGATATTTTAATTGCAGGGCTTCCATCAGCATTAGTTAGTCCCCAAAGGGCTGCCCCTGTACTTAAGAAGTTGGTAATAGTTGCATCTGAAGAGAACAACCATGCACATAGTACAGTAGTTTGCTCTTCAGTTAAACTGCCATCATCCTTTAAAACTTTAGCCATAACAGCACTAGCATCAGTACTTTGAAGGCCAGTTATCATAGTAAGGCCTACTTTACCAGGTAGTCCAAGTACTGGTTTTAGTAGGGGTGTTAGTAATTGCTGACAAGCTTTCAATGCTCCAAAAGCTTCAGCTACTGCCACTGCACCCATGGCAACCATTACTCCTGGTATTAAGCTAAAGGCAAACATGAAACCTTGCCTTGCTCCATCTCCACCAGAGCCTGTAAAGTTAGCTCCAGTATCTCCTATGGTACCAAAGGCACCAGTGATAGTTGTATAATCAAAGAATTATAGCCAAGCTAAAGGGCCATCTTGGAAAGATTGCATAAAGCCCGAAAAGAATAATACTATTAGTGCAAGGGCTATATATGAACCTATTCCTACTTTATTGTTATCTATTCTTTCTTGCGCCTTGGACATTGTTATCCACCTTTCTATTTAAATATTTATTTTTACATTCCGAAATTAACTACTAAGAATAAAGCTGCAAACACGACTATTATGAATATTCCACAAAGAGGTAATATAAATCTTAACCATTTGCTATAAGGAATTCCAGCCAGTCCTAATACAGCCATTGTTGTTCCAGATGTAGGATTGAACATGTTAGTTATAAAGTCTCCCCATTGGTAGGCACAGACTGCAACTTGTCGGTCCATTCCCACAATGTCAGCTAGTGGTGCCATAAGAGGCATAACAACAGCTGCTTGGCCTGACCCTGATGGAATCAAGAAGTTGAGTATAGTATTTATAATTAGCATTAACCAGCTTGAAAACACATTTCCTACTAGGCTAAGAGGTTTGGATAGATTGTGTATAATTGTATGGATTATTTTTCCTTCATTTAGTATATATGAAATACCTGAAGCAAAACCTGTAATCAAGCAAGCATATACTACTCCTTTACAGCCTGCAATGAAGGATTTAACCATTTGGTCAGGGCTTATTCTAGCAATAATTGCAGTTACTACTGCTATTGCAAACATGATTCCACTCATATACTCAGTACCCCAACCAAATTTCAATGTGCCGTAGGCATAAATTCCAAAACCTAAAAATAGGGTAGCTACAATAATAATATCTTTTCCCTTTAGTTCACCTAGCTCTTCATCCTCTACTGCTTCCTTGTTGAATTTACCTTCCTTTGCCAATAAACTCTTGGATGGGTCCCTCTTTACACGGATAGCATAATGGGTTGTATATAAAATTAGGATTAATGTTGTAACTGCCGTCATAACTGTCCTAAATTCAAAGCCTGATAGTACTGGCACTTCAGCAATTTTTTGTGCTAGCTGAACAGTGGTTGGATAAATGGGAGAAGTACCAAAACCTGTATAAGTGGCTACAAATATGATTGCAACTGCAACAACTGAGTCTAGTCCTAATTTTGATGCAATTATAAGTCCTAGAGGAACAAAGGCTACAACCCCATTTACAACGGCTCCTATAGCTCCTAATATTGACATCATTATTATGATAATTGGGATTACTAGAATAGACTTATCCTTAAGCTTTTGGATTATTGCCCTAACTAGTCTGTCTATTGCCCCAGTATCATTAACTATTTGTAGAAAACCACTGACTAAAAATAACATATTTATAACGCCAGCACTTCTATTAAGTCCCATTGGAATAGCAAGTAATATCTGTTCCAAAGAAACAGGGCTCTGTTCAATTCTGTGATAACTGTTTGGATCGGCAACCGTTAAGCCTGTATCTGGATTTGTTACCATATTGTATTCTCCTGCTGGAACTATATAAGTTAAAATAGCTGCCACGAATATAAATATTGTTACTAATACATAAGTATCAGGAATTTTAAAAGCTTTTGGTTTTTTGGTCATTTATTTTCCTGTAATATAGAAAAATATTAAGTGATTTATATCCATAGGAAGAAACCACTTAATATTCCAATAAAAGAGCTCTTTTATAAAAGTTATCAAGCTGCAGCCTTCTAATGCACCTTTAGTAAAAAAATTCTGGTATTTTTGAATTGTGCAACTTCCTCATTTAATAATTAAGGAAATAAAAAATATAATGTACTAAAAATATTAGTCCCCTTTTTTAGCTATTAAACGCTATAATAAATAATTTTTTCTATTTATTTCCTAGAATCTTTTTGCTATAATATTTTTTATAAATGTTTTTAAATCTTCAATAAATTTTGTTAATTGAATGATAAGGAGGGATATTATGAAAAAAATTTCACTGACCACTAAGATCTTCCTAGGCTTATTCCTGGGAATCATAGTAGGTTTATTATTAACTAATAACCCAAATATTGCTACCACCTTTATCAAGCCCTTAGGAAGCCTGTTTTTAAACCTTATTAAGATGATAATAGTTCCACTAGTATTTTCATCCCTAATAGTTGGAACGGCCAGTGTAGGAGACATTAAAAGCTTAGGAAGGATTGGCGGAAAGACCATGGCCTATTTTATGGTCACCACTGCATCTGCCATTATAATTGGCCTTATACTAGGAACAATATTAGTACCAGGCGAAGGCCTAAGTATTCCAGTAGAAGTAGAAGAAGTGACCCAGGAAACTCCTAGTATAATCGACACCCTAATAAACATTATTCCAAGTAATCCTTTAAGGGACCTGGTAGAAGGGAATATGCTGCAAATTATTGTATTTGCCATATTCTTAGGTATAGGGGCTACTGCAGTAAAAGAAGAACTAGGTAAGCCTTTCATAAATTTATTTAACTCTTTAGCTGAAATAATGTATAAGATAACAGAAATTGTAATGAGATTTGCTCCTATAGGTGTATTTGGCTTAATAACTCCAGTAGTAGCTGAAAATGGCCCTTCTGTACTCCTTCCCTTGATTAGAGTTATAATTGCTGTATATTTAAGCTGTATAATCCATGCAATAGTAGTTTATGGTTCCCTTTTGAAAACTTTAGCAAACTTTAGCCCAATTAAATTCTTCAAGGGAGCAGCCAGCCCAGCCATAACTGCCTTTAGTACCAGCAGCAGTTCAGGTACATTGCCTATTACCATGAAGGCTGCTAAGGAAAATTTAGGTATACCAGATAAAATAGCCAGCTTTGTACTACCCTTAGGTGCCACAATAAATATGGACGGTACTGCCCTCTACCAAGGAGTTTGTGTCTTGTTTATCACCCAAGTATATGGCCTAGACTTATCTATAAGCCAAATGCTCACAATAGTACTAACTGCAACCTTAGCCTCCATAGGTACTGCAGGAGTGCCTGGGGCAGGTATGATAATGCTGACTATAGTGTTAGAATCGGTAGGTTTGCCCTTAGAAGGAATAGCTTTAATAGCAGGAATAGACAGGGTGCTAGATATGGCAAGAACATGTATAAACGTAGTGGGAGATTTATCTGCTGCCATAGTAGTATCTAAGTCTGAAGGTATGCTTTTAGAAGTAAGTAAAGCAGAGGAAAAATAAAGGAAAAAGCAAACCCCAAAGTTAGCTAATTACTAACTTTGGGGTACTTTTAATTACTTTTATCCCTTTGTTCTTTACAAGCAGCTATAAAGCTCTTAAATAGAGGGTGGGCCCTAGTGGGTCTTGATTTAAATTCAGGATGGAATTGGGTTGCCACAAACCAGGGGTGGTCTTTTAATTCCATAAGTTCTACTAATCTCTCATCTGGGGATATACCGCTTATTATCATGCCGTTATTTTCAAATTGCTCTCTAAATTTGTTGTTAAACTCATATCTATGCCTATGTCTTTCATATATTAGGGGCACTCCATATATTTTCATAGCTAGGGAGCCTTCCTTAAGCTTACATGGATATACTCCCAATCTCATGGTCCCCCCTAAGTTTTCCACCTCTCTTTGTTCTGGCATCAAGTCTATTACAGGATATTTAGTATTTGGATTGAATTCTGAGCTATTAGCCCCTTCCATACCTAATACATTCCTTGCAAATTCAACTACTGCCATTTGCATACCTAAGCAAATACCAAAGAAAGGAATCTTGTTTTCCCTAGCATATTTAATGGCTGTAATCTTACCTTCTACTCCTCTATTTCCAAAGCCACCTGGTACTAAAATGCCATCTACATTACATAATAGTTCGTCTACATTTTCCTCATTTACATCTTCTGAATGGATCCATTTAATATCCACATTTACATCATTATATATGCCTGCATGGGTCAAAGCTTCTGACACTGACAGATAAGCATCCTTAAGCTCTACATATTTTCCAACTAAGGCAACAGTAACCTTTTCTTTTAAGCCCTTTATCCTTTCTACCATGGTCTTCCACTCAGTTAAATCTAGCTCACCACATTTGATATTAAGCTTATCTATTACTAATTGGGCTAGTCCTTGTTCTTCCAATACTAAGGGCAGTTCATATATGGTGTCTACATTTATATT
The DNA here is from genome assembly GCA_937967955.1 of uncultured Bacillota bacterium. GTDB lineage: Bacteria > Bacillota > Clostridia > Tissierellales > Tepidimicrobiaceae > JAAYHX01. The sequence continues at coordinate 14,629 of CALBUB010000074.1, forward strand.
TTGTACTACTTCCGATGGAGCCAGGTCGCAGAATAGGGCTATTTTATCCTTAATTTCTTGGGATAATGGTACTTCCGTTCTACATATGAGCACATCCGGCTTGATTCCTATACTTCTTAGTTCCTTAACTGAATGCTGAGTAGGTTTGGTTTTTAGCTCTCCTGCAGTAGATAGGTATGGTATTAAGGTAACATGGATATATATTACATTTTCTACTCCCACATCATATTTAAACTGTCTTATGGCTTCTAAAAAGGGTAAGGATTCTATATCTCCTACAGTACCCCCAATTTCTGTAATTACTACGTCCACATCTCCTTCACTGGTTACCCTTTTTATTCTGTCCTTAATTTCATTGGTTATATGGGGGATAACTTGTACTGTTCTTCCCTTATATTCTCCCTTTCTTTCCTTATTTAATACAGACCAGTAAACTTTTCCCGAAGTAACACTGCTATACTTACTTAAATTAACATCGATAAACCTTTCATAATGGCCTAAATCTAAATCTGTCTCTGCTCCGTCCTCAGTTACAAATACTTCTCCGTGCTGATAAGGGCTCATAGTACCAGGATCCACATTTATGTATGGATCAAATTTTTGAATGGTAACTTTTAGTCCTCTACTTTTTAATAGTTGGCCTAGGCTTGCAGCTGTAATCCCTTTGCCTAAAGATGATACAACCCCTCCCGTAATGAATATATATTTAGTGCTCATCAATAATCCTCCCTTAAACTTTATAACTATAATATTCTATACAACAATATAATTTTTGTCAATAAAGCGGAAAATTATTAGTGCTTTATTGCAAATCCTTTACTACTATTGACCTTTCTGGCTAAATTAGAGGTTTAAGGCTTCATAAAAAACCCCCTTTGGTTTTTCCAAAGAGGGGATTTAAAACAATTATAATAGATGAATATAATCTTTTAGGGCCTCCCTTACATTTCCCTTATAGCCTACCACCTTATTGGCTGTTATCATGGAGTTTAGTATGGCTTCTTCTTCACATTCAGCTACTGCCCTAAATACATCATCTATCTTTTCTTCATTTATAACTTTTATATTTATTATATCTTTAGCCTCCTTATGCTTTATTACGTTGGCAGTAGAAAAAGCAATTACTATATCTCCACTGCCATGGCCCATATAAGAGCCTACCCTAGCCAGGCCTACGGCTGCCCTTTTGCATATCCTTCTTAACTGCCTAGAGCTTAGGGGAATGTCTGTAGCAATTATGCTTATAATAGAGCCTTTGTCTTCCCTTTTTTCTACATCTATTTTTTCTACCAACTTCCTTCCTATATTTTTACCTGCAATAGTTAGATCCTTTAATAGTCCATAGTTGGATAGGACCAATACCCCTACTGTATACTCTATTCCATCTAGTTTCACTAGCCTGGAAGCAGAACCTATGCCTCCCTTAAGCTGATGGCAGCTCATACCCTTGCCGGCCCCTACATCTCCCTCTAGAAAGTCTTCTTTTGCATCTTCTATGGCCTTATATACGTGTTCCTTTTTTATGGCCCTATTTTGTATATTGTTTAAGAAGCTGTCATTACACTCACATACTACTGGATTATAGGTGGTAACATGAACACCAGCTTTAGCACAGCTTTCAATTGTATATTCTACTAAGGCATCCTGAACCAGGCCTACATTTAGCGTGTTTGTTAAGGCAATTATAGATTCTAAAATTCCCAACTCATCAAGCTGTATAAGGCCTGTAGATTTTCCAAAGCCATTTAGCACATAACTGGAGGCAATTAGCTTGTTTGTGTATATATTGGCCTCTGTAGGCAGTATTACTGTAACCCCTGTTTTATTTTCTTCTGTATCTACTGTAAAATGGCCTACTTTTACTCCTTTTACATCACTTATCTTATTTAACTTTCCTTTAGGCAATGTTCCAATCCTTATTCCATAGTCTTCTATCCTCTTTTTGTCTACCATAAAGCACCTCTAAGCCTAATCAAATTTGATTAGGTTTAAGCCTGAATCCTCATCAAATTTCCTATCTACAGTCCCAGCAATTACGTCTATTATTATTTCGCAGGTAGCACTTATTACTGCAGAATTTAAGTGTCCTCCATAGGCCTTGTTTTCTTCATCAGTTAGTGTAATGTGAAGGTGTAAATATACTTCCCCATCCATTTGGCTTATGTTTCCTGAAAGGTTTGCAATCTCCATGTCTCCTGTAAGCTCTCTTGAGCGGTATTCTTTAGTTTCAGTATTGAATATGCCAACTGTTGCCTTATTAGTAGCACCAATGCCTGTTACCCTTCCTAGCTTTATATCATTTTCCTTACAAAGCTTAGTTAAAGACTCTATTATCTCCTCTCCCTTATTAAGCCTAACAATATACTTATCTCCAAATCTCTTATACTCCATAATACATCCTCCTTTATATAAGTAATTAAACTAAGTCCATTGACTAAAAATTCCATGTTAATTATTATTTTATATTATATACAAAAAATTTTCTATTTATCTTAATATTTCTATAAGGCTATGGGGGATGAGCACGATGAAAACCTTACCCTTTGGAAGGATATAACCTTAGGAGAAGGCCTAACCCCTATTGTACCCTTAAGCCCTGATAATCCAAATATATTAGTAAAAGTGGACTATATGATGCCTACCCTTTCCTTCAAGGATAGAGGGGCAGCAGTATTGATTGCTAAGGCTAAGGAAATAGGAGTCAAAAAAGTAGTACAGGACAGCAGCGGAAATGCGGGCACCTCCATAGCTGCCTATGCATCCAGGGCCGGCATAGAGTGTACCATATTCCTTCCTGAAGATACCTCTCCAAATAAGGTAAAACAGATTGCATCCTACGGAGCCAGGGTAGTTAAGGTAAAAGGCAACAGAGAGGATACAGCAAAAGCCTGCCTAGAAGCTGCCCAAGAGAAAGGCGTGTTTTACGCAAGCCATGTATACAATCCCTTCTTCTACCAGGGAACTAAAACCTATGTATACGAAATATATGAACAGCTGAAAGGCAATATGCCTGAGGCCTTAGTAATTCCTGTGGGAAACGGTACTTTAGTATTGGGAGCCTACTATGGTTTAAAGGATCTATTAAGGTCTGGCCTTATATCCAAAATGCCAAGGATAATAGCCCTTCAGTCGGAAAAATGTGCTCCTATATATAAAGCCTTTAAGGAAGGCAAAACAGATGTGGTGAAAGTTGAAAACCCAGGCACTTTGGCGGAAGGGATTGCTATAGCTAGTCCAAAGAGAGGAAATCAGATACTGGAAGCTGTAAGGGATACTGGTGGAGAGATAATTACAGCCCCTGAAGATAAGATACTTTCCACAAAAGATTACTTGGCAAAACTAGGACTCTATGTAGAGCCTACAACAGCAGCCACCTTTGCTGGATACTTTGAATATATAAAGGATAAGCCTATGGAAGGCAAAGTAGTAATCCCTCTATGCGGTTCAGGGCTAAAGAGCTTATAAACTTAAAGGCTTCCTTTGAGATTTGGTAAGGAGTTAATATAATATG
>CALBUB010000075.1 GCA_937967955.1 uncultured Bacillota bacterium
TTAGCTGTACCTCCACGCATTTCTGGACCGTAGGAAGGTAGCCAGGAAACTTGCTTACCCTCTACCATACCTGCATAAGTCAACAATTGACCCATGGCCATTACACCTTGTCCACCAAAACCTGCTATTATGATTCTTTGTTCCATCTACTCCACCTCCTCAGGTCTTTTGAAGTTTCCTAATGGATAGTATGGTATCATGTTGTCTTCTAGCCATCTTAATGCTTCTTCTGGTGTATATCCCCAGTTAGTAGGACAAGTAGATAATACTTCTACGATACCAAAGCCTTTACCTTCTAATTGAACTTGGAAACATTCTTTTATAGCTTTTTTAGCTTTTCTAACATGAGCTGGTGTAGTTACTGTAACCCTTTCTACAAACTTAGCTCCATCTATTGTAGCAAGAAGTTCTGACATTCTAATTGGCTTACCACAGTGTTGTGGATCTCTACCAAAGGGTGCAGTTGTAGCTTTTTGTCCAACTAAAGTTGTTGGAGCCATTTGTCCTCCAGTCATTCCATAAATTGCGTTATTTATAAATACAGTTGATATTTTCTCACCACGAAGAGCTGCATGAACTATTTCTGCTGTACCTATGGAAGCTAAGTCTCCATCTCCTTGGTAAGTAAATACAAATTTGTCTGGATGAACTCTCTTAATTCCAGTAGCTACTGCTGGAGCCCTACCATGAGCTGCTTCATGCATATCACAGTTGAAATATTTATAAGCTAATACTGAACACCCTACTGGTGCAACCCCTATAGCATTATCTAATACTCCTAACTCTTCTAATACTTCACCAACCAATCTGTGAACTATTCCGTGAGTACAGCCTGGGCAATAGTGGGTTGGTACATCTGTCAAACCTCTAGTCTTTTTAAATACAACTGCCATTATCTTTCACCCCCATAGATTTCCTTAACCTTTTCAATGATTTCATTTGGTGTTGGCACCATTCCTCCCATTCTTCCATGGAAGTATACAGGGAATCTACCATTTACTGCTATCTTAACGTCATCTACCATTTGTCCAGAGTTCATTTCTACTGTCAATATACCTTTACACTTATCGCTTATCTTGTTGAACTCATCATATGGATATGGCCACAATGTAATTGGTCTTATTAGTCCAACCTTATAGCCTTCTTTTTCAAGCTCTGCTATAGCAGTTTTTGCTATTCTTGCAGTTGTTCCATAAGCAGCTATTACTACATCCGCATCTTCTATGTTGTAGGATTCTACTTTTACTTCATTTTCCTTTATCTTTTGATATTTAGCTTGTAGGCGCTTGTTATGAGCTTCTAGTTCTTCTGGTGATAAATATAGGGAGTTGATTATATTTGGCTTTCTCTTACCTTGTGTTCCATCAGTTGCCCAATCCTTTGGAGGTAGGTCTCTCTTCTTTCTTTCTTTCTTAAGTTCAACTGGTTCCATCATTTGTCCAATCATTCCATCGCCTAGTATCATTACTGGATTTCTATATTGGTCTGCTATATCAAAGCCTTCTATTATTAAATCAACTAATTCTTGAACGTTAGATGGAGCTAGTACAACTAGTCTATAGTCTCCGTTTCCACCGCCTCTTGTAGCTTGGAAATAGTCAGTTTGTGATGGTTGGATACTTCCTAGTCCTGGCCCACCTCTCATGATATTAACTATTACACAGGGTAGTTCTGCACCTGCAATGTAGGAGATACCTTCTTGCTTTAAGGATATACCAGGGCTTGAAGATGAAGTCATTACTCTTGCTCCTGCCCCTGCTGCTCCATATACCATATTTATAGCAGCAACTTCACTTTCTGCTTGTAAGAAAACACCTCCTACCTTTGGTAACTCTCTTGCCATAAACTCAGGTAATTCACTTTGTGGAGTTATAGGATAACCGAAGAAGTATTTACATCCTGCTTCTATAGCAGCAGCACCTATAGCTTCATTACCCTTCATGAGAACTTTAGCCATTAAAAAACCCTCCTTCTTTTTTTATAATCTCTCAACAGTTATAACTACATCTGGACACATTAATGCACAGCTGGCACAACCTATACACATGTCCATGTCTGTTACAGTTGCTGGATGGTATCCTTTTGCATTGATTCTGCTATTGTCTAAAGTTATTATCTTTTGTGGACATACACTTACACATAATCCACATCCTTTACATAGCTCCTCTTGGAAAGTAACCTTTCCTCTTACTTTAGGTGTTGCCTTAGCCATAATACAACCTCCTTTTTATTTTATTTAGACCATCCAATCTTCCCTCATATAGAGTTTTATTGGAAAGATTTTTCCATTTAAATTAGATGGTAATTGGCTTACAAGATGCTCTAATGCTACAGTGTACCTAATTGGAATGCCAGTTTTCTCCGCTACTTTCTCTGCTAGTTGTTGACCTTTTAGTATGTCATCTGCAGTTGTGCTTTTTAACATATGGGTAGTATTTACTATTCCTGTTACTTTGGCTCTAGCCATATCTTCTATTTTTCTTAAATATTCTATTGCCTTATCTACAGTTTGTGTTTCTGGTCTGTTTGCATTTAATATGAAAAACATATCGTATTTACCTTCAGTAAAATAGGTATGGTATCTTCCTAATGTTCTTGCTCCTACAGGGTCTCCTCCCACATCCAAAACTACATCATAGGATTCATCTTGTAAAGGAGCATATACATCTGCTGCAATGGCAGGCACATCTACTGCACTTCCTGATGATTCATGACTAGCTATTACCCTAACTCCCATCTTTGTCAACTCATCTGCCCTTTCTCTACTTCTAAAATAGGCATTTACTACATCTAGGTCTACCAAAGCAACTTTTCTGCCTTCCTCTGCTAGCTTCACTGCATAATTAACACTGAACTCTGTTTTTCCACTTCCATAATGGCCTACAACAACTCTTATTCTTTTATCATTTAAAATCATATTACCACCTGTATTCTAATTGTATTCTTTTGCTTCTTCTTCACCTTTTAATACTCTCAATCCACCTTCAGCTAAAGCTGTTAGCTCATCTTCACCTGGATATACGTATACATCTGCTATAAAGCCTACTAGCTCTTTTATCCAATCAGTAAACATCTTATCATGAGCTATTCCACCAGTTAACAATATGCCATCTACTTTTCCTTTTAACACTACAGCACAGCTTCCTACTTCTTTAGCTGTTTGATAAGCCATTGCATAGTAGATTAGTTTAGCGTATTCGTCTCCTTTTTCAATCCTTTCACATACTTCCATTGCACTATTAGTATTTAGATAGGATACTAATCCACCTTTTCCGACAAGCTTCTTAGACATTTCTTCATAAGTATATTTACCAGAGTAACAAAGTCTAACTAGCTCTCCTACTGGCAAACCTCCAGATCTTTCTGGTGAAAAAGGACCTTCTCCATCTAAAGCGTTAGCAACATCTACAACTCTTCCTTTTTCATGAGCACCTACAGAAATTCCTCCACCTAGATGAACAACAATCAAGTTCATATCTTCATATCTTTTGCCTTGTAGTTTAGCATGCCTTCTTGCAACTGCTTTCTGATTTAGTGCATGGAATATACTAACTCTTTCAATATCCTTAAGACCAGAAATTCTTGCCACATCGCTAAGCTCGTCCACTACTACAGGGTCTACTATATAAGCATCTACTCCAATCTTATTAGCTATTCCATAGGCTAATATGCCACCTAAATCTGATGCGTGTTCTCCCTTTTCAGTTGATCTTAAATCCTCTAGCATTTTTTCATTTACTTTATAAGTTCCACCTTCAATTGGCTTTAATAGTCCACCACGTCCTACTATAGCTGAAAAAGAGTTAATATCTACATTTTTTTCCTTTAAGGTATTCAAGATGATATTCAATCTAAACTCATATTGGTCACTTACCCTATCATATTGAGAAAGTTCCTCAACAGAGTGTCTCAAAGTTTCACAAAATTCCATCTCTTCATCTTTGAATACTGCAATCTTTGTAGAAGTAGAACCTGGATTAATAACTAATAATTTGTATTCCTTGGACATGCTTGCATCCTCCCTTACTTAGTACTTAATAAAACTGCTAATACTATGGAATATAGTTTTGACTCTTCATTATCTGCTCTTGAAGTAAGTACTATTGGAGCTTTAGTTCCCAATATAATTCCAGCATTCTTAGCTTTAGCAAAGTAGGTTAAGGACTTATATAGTACATTTCCAGCTTCAATATAAGGAACTAATAATATGTCTGCATCTCCTGCTACCTCTGATTTTATACCTTTAGTCTCTGCTGCTTCTTTTGATATAGCATTGTCTAGTGCAAAAGGTCCATCAACAATACAACCACTAATTTCTCCTTTTTTGTTCATTTCAGCTAATTCTTGAGCATGAACAGTAGCTTCCATCTTTGGAGAAACCTTTTCCTTAGCTGCAATAACAGCTACTTTTGGCTTTTCTATTCCTAAAGAGTGGGCTAATTCTACTGCATTATTTATTATCTCTTTCTTTTGATTTAAGTCTGGAGCAATATTCATAGCAGCATCTGTAACTAATAGTACCTTATGATAGGTTTCTACATCAAATACTGCTACATGGCTTATTAGCTTATCAGTTCTAAGACCTATTTCCTTATCTAATACTTGTTTCATTATAATAGAAGTGTCTATTAGACCTTTCATTAGGACATCAGCTTTTCCACTGCTAACCAGTTCTGTTGCTTTCCTTGAAGCTTCTGTTCCATCCTTTTCATCCACTATCTCTATTCCTGACAAGTCAAAATTTATTTCCTCAGCTATTTTTTCAATCTTAGGCTTGTCTCCTACTAAAATAGGCTCAATTATATTTAACTCTTTTGCCTTTTTAACAGCACTTAAAACTTCCCTATCTTCTGCAACAGCTACAGACAATTTCTTTGGTCCTTTCTCTTGTGCAGCTTTTAGCAGATCTGTAAAGGACTTACTCATTAGATTGCGCCTCCTTTAGTTAATTTTTGGTTCTTCCTAGCTATCTAAACCTTTTATGTATTTGGTATAACGTTTTCATAACGCTTATACCAAGATACTATCATATCAGCACTAAGCTGATTATCACCATTAGTCTACTTGTTGGAACAAGCTTACAATTGGTTACTATTTACTCTGGGGAGGAATTAAATTTCAAATGTGTTCCTCCCCCAGAATAGATTACCTATTTTTTATAAGTCTAATTTCAAAGCTTTCAGGTAATAGGCTCAGAACAGTAAAATCTTCTTCTTTAACAGTAACAGAAACAAAGTGACTTCCTTCTTCTAAACCTTCTAAGTCTAATTGTATTTTAATATCTTCCTTATTTAAGGTTTCAATCACAGAACTAAAACCTTCAATAGTCAAGTCAAATGAGGTATCTAAGTATTCTTCTTCTATAGAAAGACTTGGGTCTAAGTTTAAAATTTCAACATCTCTTAAGGTATATTCAAAAGTTTTATTTATTATTTCTTCAACTTTTAAGGTTACTGTAATTTTCTCGTCTGGCTTTAGTAGTCTAACTCCTTCTGGTAGTTCTAAATATTCTAAATCTATGGTAATATTCTTTTTTTCCATTAATTCATTCATATCTATAGGCAGTGTAGAAATTGCTTCAATCTTATCTAATACTTCTTTCCTGCCAACAATATCTATCATACTTGGATTTAACTGGATTTCAACTAATTCATAACTATCTGGTAATTGGTTAACCGACTGAACTTCTATAGGCACCCTTTTAACTCTATAAACAGGAATCCATATATCTACAGAGTTCTGCTTTGTGCTTATACCTCTTACATTATTTCCTTCATCATCAACCAATTTAACTGGTACAGTTACATTTATATCATCAGTTGCACCTGTTACATTTACTGTAGCAACTACTTTTGATAATGAATTAAGCCAAGTACTTGGTCCTTCAACAACTACTGATTGGGGCTTCACCGTTGGAGTGCCTAGTACATAGCCATCGGCTAATTCTCCTTTAGTCTCTACAGTAACTGTTCTTTCTCTGCTTATAATCCTATCAAACTTAACTAGAATTTCCCTAGGACTGTAATCCTTTAAGGTAACACCAACAGGAACTTGTACATATATAGGAACTTTTACCTCTCCAGTGCCATATCCACTTAAGTCTACCTGGGCTATAATATCATCTTCTGATAGTTTTATGATATCAGACCTTCTCCCTGATATGGCCACTTTTATACCTAAATTATCTAAGTTTTCAGGCTCTAATATGACAATGCCTTGTCTTTCAAGGGAAGCTTTGTTTAATACGTTAACTTTAACATTCCTATATTCTTCTGTCATTACAGGATTTACTTCACTCATAACATAGCTCCACAAGACAATGGCTATAATTAGAGCAAAGATCTTCAAAGTCCACTCATTCTTCTCTTTGCCCATTTCTTGCCCTCCACTTTAAAACAAAAGATGGCTGTTGTTCCTTCGGCTTGTACATGTCTATTAGGATCTGCTTTAAAGTCTTTGAGTCTAAATACCTGGCTAAACTTCCTCTTTCTGCTATTGAAATAGAGCCAGTTTCTTCTGAAACTACTATGGCTAAGCAATCAGATCTTTCTGATATACCTAAAGCTGCTCTATGTCTAGTACCTAAATCTTTACTTAAGGACATGTTATCAGTTAGAGGAAGGAAACAACCTGCCGCCTTAATTTTATCATCCTTTATGATTACTGCACCATCATGAAGAGGTGTGTTGGGGATGAATATATTGATAAGAAGGTCACTTGAAACTTTACCATCTATCCTAGTTCCAGTTTCTACTACTTCATTTAAGCCCGTTTCCCTTTCAATGACTATCAAAGCTCCAATTTTTTGTCTAGAAAGAGATGCTACTGCATCCACTATCTCATTAAAAACTTCGCTTAGACTCTCACTTTTTATTTCCATAAAAGATTTAGTGAAAAATCTACTTCTACCTATGTATTCTAAACCTCTTCTCAATTCTGGTTGAAAAACTATTAAAATAGCTATAAGACCCACTGTCATGGTGGTATCCAATATCCAATTTAATGTGTATAACTCAAGCCATTCACTAACCTTTGTTAGGGCAAACAACATAAATATACCCTTAGTTAGCTGTTCAGCCCTAGTTTCCCTAATAAGCATCAGTATTTTATAAAAAGCCATAGCTACTATTAAAATATCAAATATATCTCTAATCCTAATATTCAAAAATAAGTCTTTTATATATTGCAAGGATTACCCACCTTTTTTTGCAATTTAGCCTTTTTAAGCACCATTGCTACTTACTATTATATACTAATTATAAAACAACTTAAACTGTATTTTAGCAAAAAGAAATAAAAGTACTATTGGTAATAGTGGGAAAATTGTGACATGACTTCCATGGTGTCTTTATAGGATTCATGTATTCTATCTTGCTCAATAGAATCCAATTTATTTAGTAAGCTATCATCCTTTAAGAAATCCTCTATTGGTATTATTTCAAAATTAATATTATTGCCTTCACTATATTTCCTAACCCATGTTGGCAGGTACTCTATGTGAACTATATTTGTGATGTCACTATTTAAATCTTTCTCTACATGGACTTTAACCATAATTCCATCTTCTGTATACTTATTTCCCATAGTTTTTTCTCTCTGATTAGATATAAAGTTACCCATAGAATGGATTATAAAATTATTTTTGCCCCCATATTCAATTATCTCACTTTTTTGTATCACATGGGGATGGCTGCCAAATATTATATTAGCTCCCCATTCTACCATTTTTCTACCTAGCTCTAATTGGTACTGGCTAGGCTCCCTTTCATATTCATTCCCCCAATGGATTATTACTGCTATTAAATCAACATCCATACTTTTAGCTTTATCTATATCCTTTTTAATCTTCTCTTCATCAATTTTACTAACCATATAAGACATTTCTTCTTCTGTTAAAAAACCTTCTAAACCATTGTAGCCATAACAATAGGATAGAAAGGCTATCTTTATTCCGTTACTTTCTTCTATCAATATGTGTTCTTGCTGGGACTTATAAGTTCCAATGTTTTTCATTCCAAAGCTTTCAATATGTGCAATAGTATTTATCAAACCCTGTTTTCCCTGGTCTAATGCATGATTATTATTTGTATTTAATATATCAAAACCAGCCTCTTTAAGGGCTAAAAGGGTCTCTACAGGCGAATTGAACCTGGGATAACCTGATACACCTATTTCATTTCCATAGGTTACAGTTTCAAAATTGCCTATAGCTATATCTGCTGATTCAATATGTCCTTTTACATATTTAAATACATCTGAAAAATCATAGGATTGAGTATCTGAACGGAAAGCTGCCTTTACTTGAGGCATATGAAACATTATGTCACCAACTGCTAATACGGTTGCTTGTGCCTTTTTTTCTTCTACTTCCTCTTCTATAGGTTCCTCATCTATTATATCCCTTTCTTTACCAATATCTGGCTTAATAATGTCTGTCCAATTATCACTTAAAGAAACGTAGGCCAATAAGCCTACTAAAACTAATAAAAATACTAATAATGTTTTCTTCATGCTGCACCTTCCTTTATAAATCTTTAATTGAATTTTATTACTTTACAAATCCCCTGTCTACTAAAAAATGTTAGCTATCTCTATTTATATCCAATTTCCTATTTTTTGAGTCATAAATAAATTTGTTTAATTTTCTTTGGTTTATCAACCAAATGTAGATTACATATGGAATAAACAACACACTTAGCTGAGGTATGCCTGAAGATAGTATGAAATTAAAGCCTCCATGAAGTAATATTGGCATGTAAAGGGATCTTCTTAAGTTAATCCTTTTATCCCTTTCATCTGTATTAAATTTAGCTAATGATAAATAGTAACCCATTGTTATGGCAAAAACAGCATGGGCAGGTACTGAAAATATACCCCTATACAAGCCAACATGAGGATTGTTTGCATATCTAAAAACTACGTATACTATATTTTCAACGGTGGCAAATCCCATAGATGCAAATACACTATATATAATTCCATCTAATCTCTCATTAAAATATTTAGTTCTGTAAGGTACTTTTAATACTATTAGTCTCTTAAAATACTCTTCTGTTAAACCTGCAACTATAAAGGATGTATAAAAAGCATATAACAATTCTGTTCTAAAAAATATATTTATTCTAAGGAAAAACTCTTCTACAATTATAATGGGTATTACTGATAAAGCTCCTAAAAAATAGGTTAATACTAGTATTTTAAAAGGCTCCCTATCATATCTATCGCTTAGATAAAGGCCTAAAATTATAACTATAGCTGGAGTTACAGCTATGATGAACAATCTTATATCCAAAATATCTCCTCCCAAACAAGAGTATAACTTAACATATATTATTAGTAAGAAGGAGGAGAATAATCCAAGGGATTAATTAGAAAAAAGTTTATTATTAGGTCATTTTATTAAAATTAGCTATTGCATATAGG
>CALBUB010000076.1 GCA_937967955.1 uncultured Bacillota bacterium
GACTGGCATTTAATCACCAGAGAATCCCCTGACTTTAGTCATGGGGAGTGTCAACTATTGTTATATTAATATATTATTTAAAATAGTCAATATGATAATAAATAATATTAAAATATAAATTAAATATTTTAATTAATGAATAATATTTCTTTAAAATAATTAGCTAATAAATATATATAAATTAAATTTATAATATTATATGTTAATATAAAAAATACAAATAGTTTTTAGTTATAGTACAGTAGTATAATAGAGTTGTAATAAGTACTTAGGGGGTTTTAATATGAAAAAGATAGAAGTAGATGCAAGAGGACAAGCTTGTCCTAAACCAGTTATAATGACTAAGAAAGAATTGGATAATATAGAAGAAGGTATAGTAGTTACAATGGTAGATAATGAAGTAGCAAAGAATAACGTTTCAAAGCTTGCAAAGAGTTTAGGGTATGAATATAAGGTAAATAATATAGATGATGGGTATGCTATAACCATAGTAAAAGGAGAAGGAGAAATAGAAGAAGTAAGTACTCCAAAAGTAAAAACAGGAGATACAGTAGTAGTATTTTCAGCGAAAACTATGGGTAAGGGTACTGATGAATTGGGAGAAATCCTTATAAAATCCTTTGTATATACATTAACAGAAGCTACTCCTTATCCTGCTACTTTGATATTCTACAATAGTGGGGTTTATCTAACTTGTGAAGGTTCCCCAGTGTTGGAAGATTTAAAGAAATTAGCAGAAGAGGGTGTAGAAATTATATCCTGTGGTACTTGCCTAGATTATTATAATATTAAAGACAAGCTTCAAGTAGGGGAAATATCCAATATGTATACAATATATGATAAGATGAGAAATGCAGCAAATATAATTAATATTGGTTAGGAGAGTATGTTATAATGAAAGAGAGAGAATTTGGAGTTATCACTTTTAAGTCAACCCAATATGCAATAAAAGCCGATTCAGTTTTTAGTAAGGAAACTGTAAATTATAGAACAATCCCTACTCCTAGGGAGATAACTCGCAGTTGTGGATTGGCTATTAAGTTTAATTTAGAAGAGCTGGAAATAGTAAAAGCTCTTATTGAAGGAAATAATCTAGAAATCAATGGAATATATAAAATAGTAAGGGATGCTAGTGGAAACAAAGTAGAGAAATTGGATTAGGAGAGGTCTTTATGGATTTTATATATATTCTTAGAGATTTTGTATATAATATAGAACAATTTTTGAAAAAAGATAATGGAGACCTAAACATATTAGGTAAGGTATTGAGCATAATTGCTGTATTTATAGTTGTAAAGTTGCTGACTCGATTACTCAATTCCTTAATAAATAGGCTTGTAAGAAGTAGAATAAACAGTAAATTTTCTGTAGATGAAAGGAAATTAAATACTCTAGCTACCGTATTAAAAAATGTTATTAAATATATTCTATATTTTATAGGAATCATGATAATTTTAGATATATTAGGAGTAAATACTACTTCAATAATTGCTACAGCAGGTATAGGTGGTTTAGCTATAAGCTTTGGGGCCCAATCTCTTGTTAAGGATATAATAACTGGCTTTTTTATTCTATTTGAGGACCAATTTTCTGTTGGAGACCATGTGAAAATAGGAGATTTTGAAGGCATAGTTGAAGAAATGGGAATTAGAGTTACCAAGATGAGAGATTTTTCTGGAGAACTCCATATTATTCCTAATGGAAATATATCGTTAGTTACTAACAAGAGTAGAGGGCCTATGCGTTCTAATGTTGATATTAGGATACCCTATGAAGAGGATGTAGATAGGGCTATTGAAATAATAGAAAAGGTATGTAATAAGGTTAAGGAAGAAAATAGTAGTATACTAGAAGGCCCATCAGTATTAGGTATTACCGATTTAGGTGAATCTGGTATAAATATAAAGATTATTGCAAAGACAAAGCCTATGGACCAGTGGGCTTTAGAAAGACAGCTAAGGAAAGAAATAAAGAAGGCTTTTGATAAGGAAAATATTCAAATAGCTTATCCTAAATTGATAATACAGGATAAGAATTTAGGGGGTAAGTAAATGTTAAAATACGAGCTAGGAGACATAATTACACTAAAAAAGGCACATCCTTGTGGAGAAAACAAATGGGAAATTATGAGAACGGGTGTGGATATTAAACTAAAGTGCTTAGGCTGCGGTAGAATGGTGTGGCTTCCCAGGATAGAGTTTGAAAGGAAGGTAAGAAAAATTTTAGTAGACGATAAATGGATTAGTATAGTACACCATAAGTGATAATTAGACGAAAAATGATAAATTTTCTTAAAAAGATTGGACAAATTCCAAACTAAATAGTAAACTATATATGGGACATAGGCTACAAGCCATACACAGGAAAACGTTTCTAACTTTCTAGGAGGTGTCTTTATGTCTTTACGTTATGCTAAGAGAATGGATAATATGAAAGCATCAGAAATTAGAGAGCTGTTAAAGCTTACTCAAAAGCCAGAAGTAATTTCCTTTGCAGGAGGACTACCAGCACCAGAACTATTCCCAGTTGAAGAGATGAAAAAAGCTTCACAAAAGGTATTAACTGAAATGGGAACTGCTGCATTACAATATGGTCCAACAGAAGGATATACGCCATTAAGAGAAAAGATTACAAAGAGAATGGCAAAGGTTCACGTAGATGTAACTGTAGATAACATACTTATAACAAGTGGATCACAACAAGGATTAGATTTTGTAGCAAAAGCATTCATCAATCCAGGAGATGTAATAATCTGTGAAAGCCCAACTTACTTAGGAGCTATAAACGCTTTCAAAGCTTATGAACCACGCTTTGTAGAAGTTCCAACTGATGATGAAGGAATGATATTAGAAGAATTAGAAAAGGCTCTAAAAGAAAATGAAAACGTTAAATTCATCTATGTAATTCCAGATTTCCAAAACCCATCAGGAAAGACTTGGAGCATTGAAAGAAGAAAAGGATTAGTAGAGTTAGCTAACAAATACAATGTTGCAATAGTTGAGGATAACCCATATGGTGAATTAAGATTTGAAGGAGAAATATTCCCAGCATTACAACACTATGATACTGAAGGAAGAGTTATATTCTTAGGTACCTTCTCAAAGATACTAACACCAGGTCTAAGAATAGGTTGGATAAGTGCTCATCCAGAAGTGCTTAGCCAGTTCATAAAGATTAAGCAAGGTGCTGACTTACAATCCAGTACTACTGCTCAAATGGAAATAAACCAATTACTAGAAGATTTTGATTTAGAAGAACATATTGAAAGACTTAAGGTAGTATATAAGAAGAGAAAAGATCTAATGGTTAAGACTATGGAAGAAGAATTCCCAGAAGGAGTTACTTGGACAGATCCTGAAGGAGGACTATTTACTTGGGTTGTACTACCAAAGCACTTAAATGCTAGAGAGTTAGCTATAAAAGCTCTAGAAAAGAATGTTGCATACGTTCCAGGAGGAGCTTTCTTCCCAAACGGCGGAAATGAAAATACATTTAGAGTAAACTATTCAAACATGGATGAAGAAAGAATAGTTGAAGGTGTTAAGAGATTAGGAGAAGTTTTAAGAGAAGCAGTAAAAGAATGTGGATGCGCAGAATAAGGATAAAATAAAGCTCCCTTTTAAGAGGGAGCTTATTTTATGGGAATTTTTATCTGTATTTCAGTTCCTTTACCTAGTTGGCTTTTTAAGTTTATTTGTCCATTATGGTATCTTACTATATGTTTTACAATGGATAGGCCTAAGCCAGAACCACCTAGTTTTTTAGAACGGCTTTTATCTACCATATAAAATCTTTCAAACACCTTGTCCTGTTCTTCAGTTGGAATTCCTATCCCACTATCTTTAACTGTTATTATACAATTACAATCTTTTTTTTCTATAGTTACTTTTACTTTTCCATTTGTTTTATTATACTTTATGGCATTATCGATTAAATTATATAAAAGGTCTTTAATCATCCTTCTATTGCCTAATATAGAAGTATTTTCACCTACGAAATCTATATGGACATTTTTGTTTTCAGCTTTTATACTTAGATTAGATATTACTTCCCTAGCTATATGGGATACATTTATCGTTTCCAGCTTCTTATCTTCACTTTCACTTTCAATTCTTGTAAGGTTGATGATGGAATCTATTAATTCTAATAACCTAAGGCCTTCCTTATGGATTATATTAGCAAATTTGATAGTATCCTCCTTACTTATCTTTCCAGTTGCAAGCATTTCAGCAAAGCCATTTATTGAAGTAAGAGGGGTTTTTAATTCATGGCTTACATTTGCAGTAAAATCCCTTCTATACTTTTCAGCTCTTTTAAGTTGTGAAATATAGTTTTCAATTTCTAATTTTTGATTTTGTATGGTTTTTAAGAAGGGTTGTAATTCTTCATATACATTTGTACATTCTATATCATCACCAGACAATATGCTTTGGATACTTTCTGCAGCAATGTAGATAGGTTCAATTATCTTGTTAGTTAAAATGTGGGCAACCGTGTAAAGGATTATCAATATGAAGACTAGTATGCCAATGGTGACAGGAATTATGGATAGGATCTTAGCAGTAATACCGTAGTGACTGTAGTCAATATTAGTATTGTATACATCATAAAAAAGCCAAGCAATTACACTAGCTGTTAAAATTGCAGTAATGGTTGCAACCATTGCTAAACTAAAGTATATCTTCTTTTCCATGACTAATCCCCCAGTTTATAGCCAACATTTCTAACAGTCTGAATGTGCTTTCCTGCATCCCCCAGCTTTAGCCTTAAGGTTCTAATATGGACGTCTATAGTTCTAGTTTCCCCTTCATAGTCAAAACCCCAGACTTCATTCATTATCTGATTTCTTGAGAGGACTATACCTTGATTTTTCATAAGATAGTATAGTAGTTGAAATTCCTTATGGGTTAAGGATACTTCTTTTCCATCTACTAATACTTGATACTTATCATAATCAATAGTTATTTCCTTGTAAGTTAACTTCTTAGATATACTATCCCTATTACTCCTTCTTAAAACGGCCTTTACTCTTGATATGAGTTCCATAATGCCAAAGGGCTTTTCAATATAATCATCTGCACCCATGTCCAAGGCTTTTACCTTATCAAATTCACTAGTTTTTGCTGTCAGCATTATAACAGGAATATCTGAAGTTATAACACTAGTTCTTAGTCTTTTTAGGATAGAGTAACCATCTTCTCCTGGCAACATTATATCCAGTATTATTAAATCGGGAGGGGGAGCCTTAAATAGCTCCTTACTATTTTCAAAACCCTCAGCTTCAAAGCCATGACTTTTAAGGGCATAAATGACCAACTCCCTTATATCTTCATCATCTTCAACACAGTATATTAAAGGCATTAGATCACTCCTAATATACGTAATGCTCACCTGTTATAGCATAATATACCCACTCAGCAATATTTTGCGCATGGTCTCCTATTCTTTCAAAGTATTTTGCAATCATCAATAGATCTATTGCCTGCTCTTTATGCTCTATATTTTCCCTAACTATTTCAACTAGCTCATTTTTTATTATATCAAAAAGGTCATCTACTTCATCATCCATTAAAACTACCTTTTTAATAAGCTCTATGTCTTTTTTTACGAAGGAATCTATGCTGTATTTTACCATTTTTATTGCAATATCAGCCATTTGAGGTATATGGACTATATCCTTTATATAGGGCTTGCCAGCCATCATTATTGTTATTTCGGAAATATCAGCTGCTTGATCTCCTATTCTTTCCATATCTGTAATCATCTTAAGGGCAGAAGATATTAACCTTAAATCCTTTGCTACTGGTTGATGTCTTAAAAGAAGCTTTAAGCACCTTTCTTCTATTTCTTTTTCCATATCATCTACTTGGTCATCACTTTCTAGTACCCTTTTTGCCAATTCAACATTTTGCTCCTTTAAGGCTGATACAGCAGCCTTTATGGAGCTTTCAATTAGATTACCCATTTCGATTAGCTGCTCATTGAGAAGTTCTAATTCCTTATCAAATTGAGATCTCACTTTAATCACCTCACAATTTTTTAACCAAACCTACCAGTAATGTAGTCTTCAGTACGCTGATCTTTTGGAACTGAGAATATTTGTTCAGTTTCTCCATACTCTACTAGTTCTCCTCTTAACATAAAAGCTGTATAATCAGATACTCTAGCAGCTTGTTGCATGTTGTGGGTTACTATGACTATAGTATAGTTCTTTTTTAATTCCTGTATAAGCTCTTCTATTTTAGCTGTAGATATGGGGTCAAGGGCAGAAGTTGGCTCATCCATCAGCAACACTTCTGGTTCTATTGCCAAAGCCCTAGCTATACATATTCTCTGCTGCTGTCCACCTGATATCCTTAGGGCATTTTTCTTTAAGTTATCCTTTACTTCATCCCAAATGGCTGCTAGCCTTAAGCTTCTTTCAACAATTTCATCAAGCTTTTTCTTATCCCTTATGCCGTGAAGCCTAGGGCCATAGGCAATATTATCATATATGCTCATTGGGAAGGGATTTGGTCTTTGGAATACCATACCTACCCTTTTTCTGAGTAAGTTTACATCAAAATCTTCTTTATATATATTTTCTCCATCTAATAGTATCTCTCCTTCAATTTTTAAGCCTTCAATTAAATCGTTCATGCGGTTTAAGCTTTTTAGCAAGGTAGATTTACCACAGCCAGAAGGTCCAATTATGGCGGTTATTTTCTTCTCTTTAATATTCATATTTATATTATTTAAAGCTTTAAAATCACCATAATATAGATTCATATTCCTTATGATGATCTTATCTTTATTAGTCATTTCCATTCCCCTTTGCTAATTTATTACTTAATTTTGTAGATATATAATTTATAATTAATACTACAGCCAGTAGTATAACTCCCGTTGCATAGGATTCATTAACATGCATTCCCTCAGTAGAAAGAACATACATGTGAAGGGCTAAAGTACGGCCAGAGGAGAATAAGCCTTCAGGTATCTTTGTGGCAGTACCTAAAGTAAACATAAGGGCTGCAGTTTCTCCTACAATACGGCCTATAGAAAGTATTACTCCAGATAATATTCCAGGCATGGCTGCAGGTAGTACTATTTTAAATATGGTATAGAGCTTACCGGCTCCTAAGGCATAGCTTCCCTCCCTAAGGGAGTTGTCTACAGCCAATAAAGCTTCCTCAGTAGCACGGATTATTAAAGGCAGTACCATTATTCCGACAGTTAGAGTACCTGCTAAAAGGGAATATTGAAAATTAAGATATATGACGAAAAATAACATTCCAAAAAGACCATAGACTATGGAAGGTATTCCCGATAGGGTTTCTGTTGCAATTCTAATTACTTCTACTAATCTATTCCCTTTTTTAGCATATTCTACTAGATAAAAGCCAGTAAATATTCCTATGGGAGTTGCAACTAGCAATGTAAGGAATACTAGCATTAAGGTAGTTACCATAGCAGGAAATAAGGATACATTTTCTGTAGTATATTCCAATTGGAATAATTCAGGCCTTAAATTAGGAATACCTCTAACTAGAATATAGGCTATTATAAAAAAGAGCATACCAAATGTAATAAAAGCTGCAAATTTTACAGCATATCTTAAAAATTTACTCAATTATTAGCCCTCCTTTTTACCACTAGAAAGACACCATTTATGATAAGTATAAATATAAAGAGTACAGCAGCTGTGGCAATCAAAGCTTCCCTGTGTTGCTCTGCTGCATAGGCCATTTCGATTACTATATTAGTTGTTAAAGTTCTTACACCTTTAGTAAGTCCAGCTGGCATACGGGCTTGATTACCTGCTACTAATATTACAGCCATAGTTTCGCCAATGGCTCTACCTATAGCAAGTATAATGCTGGAAATTATACCCGATTTAGCAGCAGGAACTACAACAGAAAATATAGCCTTCTCATGGGTAGCTCCCAAGGCTATACTACCTTCGTAATAGCTATTAGGAACAGCCCTAATTGCGGCTTCAGACATGCTTATAACTGTAGGAAGTATCATTATTCCAAGTAGTAACGAAGCAGTTATTATATTCATTCCTGTTCCACCAAACATATCTCTTATAAAGGGAACTATAACCACCAGGGCAAAGAAACCGTATACTATTGAAGGAATACCTGCCATTAGATTTATTCCTGGCTTTAAGAATCTATATATTTTTTTGTCTGAAAACTTAGCAAGATATATAGCAGTTAACAAACCAATGGGAACACCAATGATAATGGCTCCCAAGGTTACATATACAGAACCAAGTATCATTGGCAATATCCCAAATGATGGGGGATAATCGCTAGGTTTCCATTCTGTTCCTAGGAGGAAGTTTTTAAAGCCATATTCTTTAATAAAGGGAATTCCTCCAGCAAATATGAATACACACATAAGCAGTATTGCTATAATAGACATTATGGCAGATGTTAAGAATACACCTTTAGCAAAGTTTTCTATAAATTTGTTTTTCATTTTTCACCACCACTTTATTCTATTACTCCATTCCATTCAGTTATTTCACCAATATAGATATCTTTGATTTGTTCTAGTGTTAGATTTTCTATAGGATTATTCTTATTTACAATTACAGCTATACCATCCATTGCAATAACTTGTGCAGTAAGTTCAGCTAGTTCAGATTCTTTAAGTTCTCTAGAAGCCATACCTATATCAGCAGTACCTTCTATAGCAGCTTGCATACCAGCTGATGAACCAGTAGATTGTATTTCTATTGAAACCTTTGGATGGATTTCTTTATAGGCTTCAGCTAACTGTTCCATAACAGGAGTTACCGATGTAGAACCTGCAACTACTAAAGTTCCTTCCATTTCTTCTCCTTTTTCATAGCTGGTTAACTCATTGCTAACTTGTACATAACCTGTATCCACAACTATCTTTTGTCCTTCTTCACTTAAAATGAAGTTTATAAAATCTTGAGCAAGTAGGTTTAGTTCTCCCTTATAGGCTATGTTGAAAGGTCTAGCAATTTTATAGGAACCATTTTGTATATTTTCTGCTGTAGCTTCTACTCCATCAACTTTTACAGCTTTAACACTGTCATTTAGAGAACCTAAGGATATATATCCTATACTATATTCATCTCCTGCTACTGAAGTCATAACTGCATCTGTACTATTTTGTACTACTGCTTCAATGTAAGTCCTATCTTTTTCTTCTCCATCTGGACCTTTTTCAAGTATGCCTACTATTTCAGTGAAGGCTCCTCTAGTACCAGAACCATCTTCTCTTGTTATTACATTTATAGTTCTATCTGTATCGAAGGCTTCTCCCTTGTCACCACTATTTGAACAGCCTACTATACTTATGGCTAATATTGTGATTAAAATGAAACTAAATATTTTTTTCATAATGGAAAGACCACCTTTCTCATATTTTTTGTATTTTTCAATACCAGTTTAACCGGCCAATGTTAAATTTACTATGGGGCTAATGTTAAATCCATGTAAAACTTTTAGAAAAGCATTTTGTAATTATTATGTTGCATAATTAGAATAATAATGTTATAATTCAATGGATAAATCCTTGTTCTATTTTTAAAATAGAACCGCTAAGTCCAGAAGGAGGTGAAAAACGTGAGAAAATATGAAGCAATGCTAATACTAGTACCCGACTTAGAAGAGGAAAAAAGAAATCAACTGTTGGACAGATTCAAAGGGATAATAGAAAAAGATGGTACTATAACAAATGTTGACGAATGGGGAACTAGAAAGCTAGCATATGAAATCAGAGACTACAAAGAAGGCTATTACGTTGTGATGAATTTTGAGACTAACCCAGACGTAGTGAGTGAGTTAGACAGAGTAAGCAGAATTTCTGACGGGGTAATGAGACACATGATCATGAAGCTAGATAAATAGTGTAGAATTTAAGGGGTGTTAAATTTGAATGTTGTTGTACTAATTGGAAGGCTTACCAGAGACCCAGAGCTGAGATACACAGCAAGCACAGGTACCCCAGTAGCTACTTTCACTCTAGCAGTAGATAAGGAGCTTTCTAGGGAAAAGAGGCAGGAAATGGAAGCTAAAGGTCAACCAACAGCTGATTTCATAAATGTGGTTGTCTGGGGAAAGCAAGCGGAAAATTGTGCAAACTATCTACAAAAAGGGAAGCTTACTGCAGTTTATGGTAGACTTCAGTCTAGATCCTACGAAGATAGGCAAGGAGCTAGAAGGTACGTAACTGAAGTAGTAGCAGCAAGAGTTGAATTTTTAGAATGGGGAAGCAGAGATGATTCTGGCTTTGAACCTCAATTTGGCAGTGACGATTTAGCTTTCCCAGATATAGATGGCTTTGAACCTGTAGATCCAGACGACACCAACATTCCATTCTAAGAAGGAGGGTAGGAAGGTGCAAAGAAAGTTTAAATCTAAGAAAAAAGTTTGCAATTTCTGTGTAGACAATGTTGAATTGATAGATTACAAGGATATAAATAGCTTGAAAAAATATATAACTGAAAAAGGTAAGATACTTCCTAGAAGAATAACCGGAAATTGCGCAAAACACCAAAGACAATTAACAAGGGCCATAAAACGTGCAAGACAAGTAGCCCTTTTACCATATACTACAGACTAAAAGAGAGGAATAACCTCTCTTTTTTATTTGACATATAATAATATACTCCTGTATTATTTTAATAAGACTAAGTATATCAAGGGTGAAATTATGGAAGAGAAAAAGGATATGGATATAATAAAAAATGTAAGGGCCATTGAGTGGCTAAAAAGCGAATTGCTATCCTCTGTAGCTTACCTATATGAGGTTTTGGCTAAAGGGGAAGAGGATACTAAGGATAATATAAAGGATATAGTTTCTAATATAATATTGACCACCTTATTATTAAGTAGAAGATTAGGAATAAGCTATGAAGATGTGATTTTAAGCCTTGAGGACAAAATAAAGGTGAATATATTGGAAGAACATAAAATAGAAAAATGGTATGGGGATTTAACAGAACTGTTGGAATTTATAAGAACAAAGTAGATAGGGGTGGAAAATTGAATTCAGAATTTAATAATAGAAATTTAGAAATATTTCTCACATTAATAGCCTCTACGGTACTTATCCTATTTGGCATGTATTATTTCCCATTCATCATTTTTTTATATCCTGTACTATTTATAATATTAGGTATAAGGCATGGTTTAAAATATTCAATAATAACTTTGCTAGCTTCTTCAGTTTTAATAGGATTGCTAATAGATATATTATCAGGTATACTAGTGTTTATAGCTTTTATGCCCTTAAGCCTTATATTAATAAATATGATTAGAAAGAGAAAAAAACCTATAGAAACCTTGCTTTATTCCATCTTCACCTTTTTAGCATCACTACTAGTGATAATTACATTGGTTGATATAAATGGGGTTAGTATAATTGGACAATTAAAGAGCAATATTACCCAAATTGTTAATAGCCAAATGGAATTGTTAAAGCAGCTAGATTTAACTAAGGAACAGTTATTAGAAATAGAGGGTTTACAAAAAGAATATCTTAGATTGGTTCTAGCCATGGTTCCTTCAGTGATTATGATACTTTCAATTGTGGTTTCCTATTTAAACTATCTATTGTCCACTTTGTTTTTAAGAAAGTTAGGACATGGGGTAGTATTTATTCCAAGGTTTTCAAACTTTAAATTGCCAAGAAATATATTTTTAGGTTTAGGTGTAATGTTTTTTACCACATTTTTATTAAAAGGCTATGGCCTATTTAATTCTTTTGAGGTTATATTAAACCTTATTGTACTTACTCTTTTTATATTCTTCCTTCAAGGTGTAGCAGTTATAGATTATAAGTTAAAACAGAAGAAAATAAAGACAGTCTGGAGGATATTTATATTGTTATTCCTACTAGACTTAATACCTTTGCTAGGTATTTCAGCTATTTTATTAGGACTATTTGATTCTATATTTGACTTTAGAAGGATTAGAAGTTCCAATTAAATCCTATTGGGAGGATAAGTATGAGAAATAAAAATATATTCAGTTTAAAAGATGGAAAAGTATACCTCATATTCATAGGGCTTCTCATAGCAATTATTGCCTACTATCAGCCTGTTTTAGCTGTGCTGTTAGCTTTAGCATTAATCTATTTGGTATATCAATATGTGCTTACCATAAGGGATAGGGAAAGGGAATGGACAAAATATCTGGAAACTTTAACTGAAGAATTTGACTCTGTTACTAAACATGCTGTATTTAACATGCCCTTCCCTCTAGTAATGCTAAACTCAGATTATACCATATCCTGGTATAACACTAGATTTAATGATATGCTAGGGCAGGAGGATATATTAAACAAAAGGCTTGATACCCTTCTACCTAATATAGAAATAGAAAAGTTAGCTAAGGACAATAAAAAGGGCTATATACATGTAAAATGTAAGGATGAACATTATAAAGTTTATTACAATATAGTTGAAAATAAGAGATCCACAGGAAACAAAAAGGATACAATTATATTATATTGGGTTAGGGATACAGAGTATGTTAAGTTATTTAAGGAGTATATAGATAAAAAGCTAGTGGTCTGCTTAGCCTATATAGACAATTATGACGAAGTTAGAAGCAATACTCCAGAGGCTAATAGACCCCTAGTTTTTGCAGAAATAGATAATATAATAAATTCCTTTGCAGCCATGTATGATGGTTTTGTGAGAAAGTACGAAAATGATAAATATATTATAATATTTGAAAATAAATATCTCAAGGAGATAGAGGATAAGAAATTTGATATACTAGACCGAATAAGGGAAATTGACAAAGGAAATACCATATCTGTAACTCTTAGTATGGGTATTGGTGCAAATGGCAAAAATCCTAATGAAAACCATGAATTTGCAAAGGCTGCCATTGATATTGCCCTTGGTAGGGGTGGAGACCAAGCAGTAGTAAAGGAAAATCATAATTTGAGATTTTACGGAGGCAAGACCCAGGCTGTAGAAAAGAGGAATAAAGTAAAAGCAAGGGTCATATCCCATGCTCTAATGCAGCTAATAGACCAATCAGAAGAAGTATTTGTAATGGGCCATAAAAATGCAGACATGGATTCTTTTGGTGCTTCTATAGGAATAGTAAGTGCAGCTAAAATGAGGGGTAAAAAAGCATATATAGTCCTTAAAGATATAACACCTGCCATTAAAAATATATATAATAGGCTTTTAAAGGAAGAACCTGACTACTTGAATTATATTATATTACCAGAGGAAGCAGAAGAAATGATTGATGACTCTTCCCTTATAGTTGTGGTAGACAATCATAAACCTAGCTTTACTGAAGCACCTGGGCTTTTAGAATTGACTAATAAAGTGGTAATAATAGATCACCATAGAAGAGGTGCTGAATTTATAAAGGATCCAGTTTTAATCTATTTGGAACCTTATGCTTCCTCTACTTGTGAATTAGTTACGGAGATATTATATTACATGGAGGATAAATTACAGCTATCTCCCTTTGAAGCAGATGCTCTTCTTGCAGGAATAACGGTGGATACTAAGAATTTTACCTTCCAAACGGGAGTTAGAACCTTTGAAGCAGCTTCCATATTGAGAAGGGCTGGAGCTGACACATCAAGCGTAAAGCAGCTATTTAAAGATGATTATGATGTGTTTATTAAAAAGGCTGAAGTTATACAAAACTCAAAAATACTTTACAATAAGATTGCCATTGGAAGGCTAGAGGCTGATAGTGATGATTCTGTGCTAATTGCAGCCCAATGTGCCAATGATCTATTGAATATAAGTGGAATAGAAGCTTCCTTTGTATTGACTTTTTCCCATGGGAAAATTCACATAAGTGGTAGATCCTTAGGCAATATTTCAGTCCAGTTAATATTAGAAAAATTAGGTGGGGGAGGCCATCTAACTAGTGCAGGAACCCAAATAGAAGATAAAAGTATGGAAGAAGCGGAAAAAATGCTCATAGATGCAATAGATGATTACTTAAAGGAAGGTGAGAAAAAATGAAAGTAATTTTACTAAAGGATGTAAAAGGATTAGGTAAAGCAGGTGAATTAGTTAATGCTAAGGATGGCTATGCTAGAAACTTTTTAATTCCTAGGAAATTAGCTGTGGAAGCAACTGAGGCTAATTTAAAGAAATGGGAAGAGGAAATGGCAGAAAAAAGGAAGAAAGAACAGGCAGAATATGAAAAGGCAATGGAGTTGAAGAAAAAAATTGAAAGTATATCTGTAAATATAAAAAGTAAAGCTGGAGAAGGTGGAAGGCTATTTGGCTCCATAACTTCCAAAGATATTGCCCAAGCCTTGAAAAAGCAGCATAAAATAGATGTGGACAGAAAGAAGATTGAAATGGACAATAACATAAAGACTTTAGGCACTACTGATGTAAAAATTAGAGTATATCCAGAAGTTACTGCTACTTTAAAAGTTAATGTAGTAGAATAGGGGTGATTCCAATAGAAGATATAACATTAGGAAGAATTCCCCCTCATAGTCTTGAAGCAGAACAATCTGTACTTGGTGCAATGATAATAGACAGGGAAGCAATTTATGCGGCAGTAGAACTACTCCAGCCTGAGGACTTCTATAAGGAAGCCAATAAGGAGATATTTGAAGCTATATTGAGCCTTTTCAATAGGAATGAACCAGTAGATATAATAACCCTTTCTGAAGAGTTAAAAAAGAGAGGGACTTTAGAAAATGTAGGTGGAGTTTCCTATTTAACTGACTTATCTGGTGGAGTTGCCACAACTTCAAATATAAAATACTATTGTGAAATTGTAAAGGAAAAGGCTACTTTAAGAAGGCTAATTAAAACTTGTGATGAAATAATAACTAAGAGCTATGAAAGTGGCAATGATGTTAACAGTATCATAGAAGAAGCAGAAAAAGGTATATTTGACATAACTCAAGGTAGAAATAAAGAAAGTATCTATCCTATTAAAGATGTATTACTAGAGAGTTTTTCTAAAATAGAGGAGATGGCTGCCAAGGAGGGAGGGCTTACAGGCCTTACTACTGGCTTTATAGATATTGATAATAAGCTATCTGGCTTACAAAAATCAGATCTTGTACTACTAGCAGCTAGACCCTCCATGGGAAAAACTGCCTTAGGAATAAATATTGCTACTAATGCAGCTATTAAGGCAGGAGCAATTGTAGCCATCTTTTCCTTAGAAATGTCAAAGGAGCAGCTTGTTCAGAGGATGATAAGCTCCGTAGCCCATGTGGATTTACAGAAGATAATAAGTGGTAACCTGAATGAAGATGAATGGCTTAGGATTATTGATGCCATGGCCCCTCTGTCTAAGGCAAAAGTCTTTATAGATGATACGGCAGGTATATCCTTAATGGAGATGAAGGCCAAGTGCAGAAGGCTTAAAATGGAGCAAGGTTTAGACCTAGTATTAATAGATTACTTACAGCTAATGCAGCTCCATGGCAGATATGAAAGTAGGCAGCAGGAAATTTCTGCCATATCAAGAGGCCTTAAAGCCTTGGCTAAAGAAATGGATTGTCCAGTACTTGCCCTATCCCAACTTTCCCGTGCTCCAGAATTGCGTGCTGACCATAGACCTATACTCTCAGACTTAAGAGAATCTGGTGCCATAGAGCAGGATGCGGATGTGGTAATGTTCCTATATAGAGATGAGTATTACCATGAAGATACAGATAAAAAGAATATAGGAGAAGTTATAATAGCAAAACATAGGAATGGTCCAACGGGAACTGTAGAATTAGTTTTCAAGAAAGAATTTACCAAGTTTTTAAACAAGGAGAACATTAGGGAAGAGATTTAAGTATATTAATAGGAGATATAATACAATACTATAAATTAGTATTAAAGAAGGGGCCAGTATTAGTAACTTTTGCTGTAGTTATGAAGATAAAAACACTACAACTACAATTCATATTTTATGGATACTGACAGGAAAACGATTGTAGAAACTTCCAATAAGCCCTTTAAAATGTGTACTTAAAAGAAAGTAGTAAACTTGTGGAGTAACATGTAACTTCATTTTATGAAAAGGCAGTAGAATATGGAAAAGGCTTTGGTGAAAAGCTATTAAAGGAATACAAATAAATTATTAGGCTAAAGAATACTTCGAAGAAGACTTTCTTCGAAGTATTCTTTAATTAACATAAGGATGAAAGAGGGAAGCTTATGGAATTGAAAGGGAATAGGATCAGAATTACTCCTATGAAATTGGAGGATGTATACAGCTTAAAAAAATGGGGAAGCCATGAAAATCCATTATTAGCAGATTATAATTTACCCCAGCTAAGTGACAAAGAGTTAAAAGAATGGTATTATTATAAGACAAATAGGGCTAGGCAAAAATATTTTAGTGTCTTCAATGAAGAAAATAAAATGATTGGGTACTTTGGTATTAAACAGATAAGGAGAATACTCAAAGATGCTGTATTGGGAATAGTATTTGATCCAAACTATGTAAATCAAGGTTATGGTACGGAAACTATTAGGACTTTTTTAGATTACTATTTTAATGTACTCAATATGAGAAAGCTGTACTTAGAGGTAACTAAATATAATAAAAGAGCATTAAGGTGTTATGAAAAAAGTGGCTTTAAAATAGTAGGAGAGTATTTGGATGAATTTTTCAACCAGAATATTGATAGGAATAACCCTTATTTCCTCAGGGAACAATCTTCCTTTGTAATTAAAAAGGGAAAGATATATAATTATATATATAAAATGGAAATAGATAAGAAAGCTTTTTTAGAAATGAGGGATAGGATTGAAGGAACAAAAGTTAAGGATAAAATTAGGCCAGTTACTAGGTAGCCTATCCTTTGCCTTAGATATAGCAGAAAATAGATATTTTAACCATTCAAGAAGAACAGCATATATAGCTTATTGGCTAGCTAGAGAAATGGGCTTTAAAAAAGAGGATGTAATAAATATATATTTTGCATCCCTTGTCCACGATATAGGTATGGCAGGATATATGTCCAAGCATACAGTAATGGATATTCATACTAATGAGGTTTTAATAAGGGAACATTGTTCCTATGGATATGAAATACTAGAAAAGCTTCCTATAGATGATAATATAAAAGAATATGTATTATACCATCATGAACAATGGGATGGCTCAGGACCTTTTGGTTTAAAGGCAGCTGAGATTCCATTAGCTTCTCAAATAATACACATGGCAGATTTCTTTGATGTTTACTATCTTAGGCTAGCAGAAGCCAAAGGGAATATGGAAGAGTTTAGTAAACTAGATTTTGTAGCCAATTGGATAAATACATACAGAGATACTTATTTTAAAGGAGATATTTGTGATGCTTTCTTAACATTAATAGAAAGGGAGAAATTCTGGTTTGATTTAAATTTTAGAAATATAGACCATATTTTAGATATGATAGAACCAGTTAAGGACATATATATAGACCTGGATGAGCTATACAAAATATCAGAAACCTTTTCTAAGCTAATAGACTATAAAAGCAAATTTACCTATCAGCACTCTAAGGGAATCTCCAATATTACACACGATTTTGCTACCTTTCTAGGTTATGAACCTATAATGGTCAGTAAGCTTACTATTGCTGCTAATCTCCATGATATTGGTAAGTTGGTAGTTCCCATATCCATACTTGAAAAGCCAGGAAAGCTTTCTGAGTCTGAATTCCAAATTATTAAATCCCATCCCTATTATACAAAGCTTATATTAAAGCAGATAGAAGGCATTGAAGATATAGCAGAATGGGCTGGTAATCACCATGAAAAGTTAAATGGGAAGGGCTATCCAGAGAAATTGAAAGGAAGCCAGCTTACAAGGGAAGATGGAATAATAGCAATTGCTGATATATATCAAGCCTTAACAGAGGATAGGCCTTATAGGAAGGGCTTTGAGCCATCAGCTGCCATTAATATAATGATGGAGATGGCAGATAAAGGTGAACTGTCAAGGGACATGTTAAAGGACTTTAAACATTTTATAACCTATTCAGAGGTGTTAGTATGAACTTCTTTTTAGAAACTACCGATATAGATTTAGGTGATACACCAGTAGAAAACATATTTATAAACGATTATATGCCTATGGCTAATGGAACTTATGTAAAAGTATACCTATTAGGCTATAAGTATGCCTATGATAGGGATAACAATATATCCGTAGATAATGAAACTATTGCTAAAAATTTGAACATGCCTCTTACTGAAGTCTTGGAAGCATGGGACTTTTGGGAGAAAAAAGGAATAATTAAAAAGATATATGTAGATGAAAATGATAAATTTAATTATAGGGTAAAGTTTTTAAGCTTAAAACAGCTATATATAAAAAATAATTATAGGCCTATTAGCCCTCAAGATAATATGCCTAGTAAGGCTTATACTTCTACAGTAGATGATTTACTAGAAGCCAACCGAAATCCAGCTATAAATAATATGTTTAAAAATATAGACTATATTATGAGAAGGCCCCTAAGCCCTAATGAGAAAAATAGGGTATTAGAATGGATATTCAATTACAATATGAATCCAGATATTATAGAAAAGGCCTTTTTCTATAGTGTAGAAAAGAAAGGAATAAGGAAAATAAGCTATGTTGAAGGGATAATTAGAAACTGGTATGATGAAGGTATAACAAACGTAGAAGCTTTACAAGAATATTTAAAAGTCAACAATGAAAAGTATTATAGGTATGAAAGAGTGATGAAGTATTTAGGCCAAGGAAATAGGAATCCTACTGAAAGCGAGATGAAAGTTATAGATAAATGGTTTGAAGAGTATAATTTCTCTATGGAACTGGTACTTAAGGGCTGTGAAAATTCTAGAAAAACTTCAAATCCAAGCATCAACTACATTGATGGCATCTTAACTTCCTGGTATGAAAAGGGAATTAGAAGTGTGGAAGAAATAGAAATTAAGGATAAGCTTCCTGAAAGAAAACAGGAAAGAAAAACTACAACTACTGTAAGAAAGGCTGCTCCAAATAGATTCCACAATTTTGAACAGAGGACTTCAAAATATACTGCCCAAGAGCTAGAAGAGATAGCTAGGAGAAAAAGAGAGCAATACTACTTTAATAAAAAAGGAGAAGTAAGTGATGTATAGTGATATTTTAAGGGAAGTTTTGAAGGAGTACGAAAAGAAGAGGGATAGAGCAATTTATGAACAGAAGCTAAGGATTAAAGCAGTCTATGAAAAGGTGCCAGAAATAAAAAGGATAGATGAAGAGATTACTAAAACAGGACTTATTATTACTAAAGCTATAATCAATGAGCCAGAAAACTATGAGGAACAATTACTCCAAGCTAAAAAGAGATTAGAAAGGCTTAAAATGGAAAAAGCTTGTTTGCTTACTGATAATAATATACCAACAGACTATTTAGATGTAAAATATGAATGTGAAAAGTGTAAGGATTCTGGCTTTATGCCAAATGGGGAACAATGCAGCTGTCTTAAACAAGCCCTCATAAATAAAGCCTATAATATGTCTAATTTAAAGGATATATTAGAAAAACAAAATTTTGATACCTTTGATATAAATATATTTCCCGATGAAAAATTTGAAGACGAACCTTTAACTCCAAGAGAGAATATGATGTATATATTGAGCATATGTGAAGGCTTTGTAGCCAATTTTGATGAGAATAATGAAGAAAATCTATTGTTCTATGGCACTACAGGATTAGGTAAGACTTTCATGTGTAGTTGCATAGCAAAAGCTTTATTAGACAAGGGTAAAATAGTCATATATCAAACGGCCTTTAAGATACTAGAGATAATAGAAAGGCGTAAATTTGGTAGTAATGGAGACAGGTTTAATAATCAGGAGTACGATTTACTCTTTGATGCGGACCTTCTAATTATTGACGATTTAGGAACGGAAATTTCTAATACCTTCACTAATGCTGAAATATTTAACATAGTAAATACAAGAATATTGGATAGGAAAAAAACCATCATATCAACTAATTTATCTCCTAAGGAGATTTCAGAAAGCTATTCAGACAGGATCTTTTCAAGGGTATTTGAAAAGTTTATCCCTATAAAGTTCTTTGGGCCAGACTTAAGATGGGAAGCCAGGTAAATGCTATGTGTTTGAAAGGAGAATCCATGTGAAGGCCTGGGAAAGAAGAGAGAATATACTCAATGATTTGAAAAAAAGCCCTGGTCCCATAAAAGGGACGGAACTGGCTGAAAGATACAATGTAACAAGGCAAGTAATAGTACAGGATGTGGCCCTTTTAAGGGCTAGGGGAGAAAATATATTAGCTACACCACAAGGCTACTTGCTTCCCAAAATAGTAGAAGAGAACAAGATAGTGAAAAAGATAGTATGCAAACATGGAAGTTATGATGAAATAGAAGAAGAACTTATGACCATAGTAGATTTGGGAGGTAAGATTATAGATGTAATAGTTGAACACCCTGTATATGGAGAGCTTAGAGGCTCTCTTCAGATCAGTTCCCGCTTGGATTTAGAAGAATTTATGGCCAGTTTAAGAAAAACTAAAGCAGAGCCTTTATCAACCCTAACAGATGGAGTTCATCTCCATACTATAGAAACTGGGGACGAAGAGGCTTTTAAAAGGATAAAGAAAGCTCTTAAAGATAAGGGCTATCTAATAGATGAGGATTAAGTAATTTATTGATATTTAAAAAAAATTGTGGTATACTAATTAGTAAAATTTCACATTAAAGCGATGAAGGGACCAAGTAGATAATAAGGACCCTTTTCAGAGAGCCAATGGTTGGTGGAAATTGGCAAGGGCTTATTATCGAATCCAGCCTGGAGCTAATACTTTTACGAGTGAACCGAAAGGTTAACTAGGGTGGCAACGCGGGAGCAACTCTCGTCCCTAAAATTTTAGGGATGGGAGTTTTTTTAATGAAAGTGGAATTTATAAATACATATATAGGAGGAGGGATAAAATGCTTGATATTAGACGCATAAGGAGTAACCCAGAATACGTAAAAGAGGCTTTAAGTAAAAGGAATAAAGACTATCCTATTGACAAAGTGTTAGAAATTGACAAAGAAAGAAGAAGCCTTATAACTGAAATGGAGCAGATGAAGGCAAGGCAGAATCAAGTATCTAAGGAAATTCCAAAACTAAAGAAGGAAGGAAAAGACGTATCTGAAGTAGTAGAAGAGATGAGGAAGTTATCAGATACTATTAAAGAATTAGATGGCCAGGTTAAAGAATTGGATAACCAGTTGAGAGATTTACTATTAGGAATTCCTAATATTCCTCATGAATCGGTAGTAGAAGGGGAAACTGATGAGGATAATGTGGAAGTAAGAAAATGGGGAGAACCTACTAAATTTGCTTTTGAGCCAAAAGCCCACTGGGATTTAGGAGTAGAATTAGGAATTTTAGATTTTGAAAGGGCTTCCAAGCTAACAGGAGCTAGATTTTCTCTCTTTAAAGGAAAGGGAGCTATGCTTGAAAGAGCTTTAATAAACTTTATGCTAGATTTGCATACAAGTGAACATGGTTATACTGAAATGCTACCTCCCTTTATGGTTAATAGGGATAGTATGATAGGTACAGGACAGCTTCCAAAATTTGAAGAAGATATGTTCCATTTGCCAAGTAAAGATTATTTCCTAGTTCCAACGGCAGAAGTACCCTTAACAAATTACTACAGGGATGAAATACTAGATGAAGATATGCTACCTGTATACTTAACAGCTTATACTCCATGTTTTAGGCAGGAGGCTGGCTCTGCTGGTAGAGATACAAGGGGACTTATTAGGAACCATCAATTTGATAAGGTAGAATTGGTTAAATTCTCTAAACCAGAGACATCCTATGATGAATTAGAAACCTTAACCAACAGTGCAGAAGAAGTACTCAAGAGATTAGGCCTTCCCTATAGAGTTGTTATGCTATGTACTGGAGATTTAGGCTTTTCTGCAGCAAAAACTTATGATATAGAAGTATGGATGCCAAGCTATGGCCGTTATGTAGAAATATCCTCCTGCAGTAACTTTGAGGATTATCAAGCAAGGCGTGCTAATATAAGGTTTAGAAGGAAGGATACTAAGAAGGTAGAATTTGTTCATACATTGAACGGTTCAGGCTTAGCTGTT
The DNA here is from genome assembly GCA_937967955.1 of uncultured Bacillota bacterium. Classification (GTDB taxonomy): domain Bacteria; phylum Bacillota; class Clostridia; order Tissierellales; family Tepidimicrobiaceae; genus JAAYHX01. Next base: position 22,052 of record CALBUB010000076.1, read on the forward strand.
GGTAGGACCTTTGCAGCCTTAATAGAAAATTACCAGCAAGAAGATGGTTCTATAGTAATTCCTGAAGCCTTAAGGCCTTACATGGGAGGCTTAGAGAAGATAACTAAATAGTGTTGAGTTTCGGGCTAACCATAGGTTAGCCTTTTGTTATGTACTTTATTAAAGTAATAGCATTATATAAAGGTTTTGCCTTTTATTCCAAAGCCAGGCTTTCTCCTTTATACATGAGGAATTTAGCTATATGTCTTAATACTGTAGTTTTAAAGAATAAAAGCTGTTAACCTAAACATATAATATTAAGAAAAAGACTTTGGGAGGCAAGGCATTGATAAAAAGAAGAAAGCAGATTATACTAATACTTATTTTATTATTGCTTACTGGCTGCAGCCAAAGTAACCAAAATTCAACCCTTATAGTAGAAGATTTTAATGGAATCCAATTAGAAGAGATCAATAAATATGATATGGACGTAATATTTAGGCCTGATAATAATACTTATGATGTTACCCAAGAGGTAATTTATATTAATAATTCTAAGGATAAACTATCCCAAATATATTTCCATTTGTATCCAAATGCCTATAAAGAATTAGAAACAGCCCCTGTATTATTTAAACAGGATGTTCTATCTAAAGGATATACCCCTGGATATATAGAAATTGAAGATTTAAAAGTAGATGGGAAACAAGTAGATTTTTCAATACAAGGCCAAGGAGATACTATATTGAAGATAAATCTTCCTCAGACTTTAAACCCAGGTGATAAAGTTACCATTTATTTCAAATATACAGGCAAGTTGCCTAAGAATATAGATAGATTTGGATATGGAGATAATGTATTCAATTTTGGAAACTGGTATCCTATTGCTTGTGTTTATGATGAGACTGGCTGGAATCTAGATCCCTATTACAATTTAGGAGATCCCTTCTACAGTGATATAGCCAATTACCATGTAAAAATAACTGTGCCAGAAGATATGGTAGTAGCAGCCAGTGGTAACATAGTTAAAGAAAAAATAAAAGGAGACAAAAAAACTTACATAATAGAAGGAAAGCTTATTAGAGATTTTGCTTGGGTAGCAAGTTTTGACTTTTTAGTTGAAAAATTAGAAGTTGATGATACTGTAATAAAATTGTATGCCTTAGAAGAAAATTCCTCTATGGCAGCTTTTACTTTAGAGGTTGGCAAGAAATCTTTAGAAATATTCAATGAGCTATTTGGTCAATATCCTTATGGAGTATATTCTATAGTTATGACAGAATTTCCTACAGGTATGGAATATCCTGGCCTTGTATTCATAAATAAAGAATACTATAATGAAAAAGCAAAAAATTACCTAGAACAAGTAATAGTCCATGAAACAGCTCACCAATGGTGGTATGGTGTAGTTGGTAATGACCAAATAGATGAGGCCTGGCTTGATGAAGCATTGGCTACCTATTCAGAAGTAATATATGTATACCATGTATACGGAGAGAAAGAGGCAGAAAATTACTATCAATATTATTGTGAAATGCCCTATGAATATGCTAAAAGTTATTTAGATATAGATACGGGAATAAAAAAATCCTTAGATGAATTTAATGGCTGGGATGATTATGGGGTTTTAGTATATTCAAAAGGAGCAGTATTTTTAAATAGCATAAAAGAAGATTTTGGAATGGAAACCTTATGCAATATATTAAGGGAGTACTATGAAAATTACAAATTCCATATTAGTAATACAGAAGCCTTCATAAAAGTTTGCGAAAAAGTTACTTCTACTTCCTTTGAAGATAGGGCCTATGAATGGCTATATAAATAGTATTAATGGAGGGATAAAATCCCTCCATTAATTAATATTTGTGTCCAAAGCCACCAAATAATATTACTAGGAGTAGGAAGAAGAAAAGTAGGCTAGTATCGTCGTCTCTTCCGAAGAAGCCTCCTCTTTTAGACATAATTATACCTCCTTTTTATAGAGTAAATTGGCCTACTACATTATATAGAGGAGGTGATATAAGTGTTACCTTTTAATAGTTATAGTGGTAGTATATCCTAATAAAAAAAACAAAAATAAAGAGGAATGTTAATTGACAATATTATAAAAAAGTAGTAAAATATTATAACGAAACAAGGTGTGCATCCGTAGCTCAGGTGGATAGAGCAGCGCCCTCCTAAGGCGTGTGTCGGGGGTTCGAATCCTCCCGGGTGCACCATATTTATTTATGGTGATTATATGGATGAATATTATATGAGATTGGCCTTAGAAGAAGCCTATAAAGCTTATAGCACCTATGAAGTACCAGTAGGTGCTATTATTGTTAATAATGGAAATATAATTGGTACTGGCTATAATCAAAGGGAAACATTAAAGGATCCAACAGCCCATGCAGAAATAATTGCCATAAGAGAGGCTAGTAAAAGGCTAGGTGGCTGGAGGCTGTTAAATTCAACCATGTATGTAACTTTAGAACCCTGTGCCATGTGTGCAGGAGCTATTGTAAATTCTAGAATAAAACGGCTCGTAATAGGAGCTATGGATACAAAGAGAGGCTGTTGTGGCTCTGTAATGAACTTATTAAATAATCCTCATTTTAACCACAGAGTAGATATAACTTATGGGGTATTAGAAGAAGAATGTAGTAAATTGATTAAGGATTTTTTTAAAAAATTAAGAGAAAAAAAGTAGTGGAGAGATGACCGAGCTGGCCGAAGGTGGTGGTCTCGAAAACCACTGTACAGTTTATCTGTACCGGGGGTTCGAATCCCCCTCTCTCCGCCATTTTTTTGCAGGGTGTTAACAAATTTTGTATATTTTGTAGGAAACTTGACAAGTTGTTATAAAAAGAATTATACTAATATTGAGAATTTAGGGATAATTAATAAATAGAATTATAAGGGGATGTTATCTGTGATTGTGGAAATTTTTTTAGGGAAAATTATACCGTACATAGCAGGAAGCTTGGAAGCCATAGGTGTAGTCATTATAGTTATTTCTGCTATAAGAGCCATAGGGATACTTTTGAATTCAAACTTAGACTTTTCTAAGGAAGAAGTTAAGCTAAAACTTTCTATGGGACTAGCTTTAGCATTGGAGTTTAAATTAGGAGCAGAGATAATAAAAACAGTATTAATAAAGAATCTAGAAGAATTTTATGTACTAGCTGCCGTAACCATATTGAGGATGTTAATAGGCTTTGTAATCCAAGGAGAACTTAAAGCCCATAAGGAAGAAGGAGAAGTTGCAGAAAAGGAGAAAGAAACAATAGGGGAAAAGATAAAAAAAATTATTTAAGACCAGCTATTAAATGTCAAGAAATAATTTAATTTTTTTTGCTAAGTCATTT
>CALBUB010000077.1 GCA_937967955.1 uncultured Bacillota bacterium
GCCCCACTGGATTTTGAGTCCAGCGCGTCTGCCAATTCCACCACTTCGGCTTATTTGTTACAAAGTATATGATACCATAAAATCAAAAAACAATCAAGCATTTATTTTTGGATTATTTACTGCTTTTTATATTTAGGGTATACTTAATATTATACACGAAATAAAAATAAGGAGTGAAACACATTGAGTAAAAAAAATAAGGAGAGCCTGGTAATTATAGATGGCAGTAGTTTAATACATAGAGCCTTTTATGCCCTCCCCTTACTATCAACAAAGGATGGCATATATACTAATGGAGTTTATGGTTTCTTAACCATGTTCCATAAGCTTAGAGAAGATTATCCTATGGATTATATTTGTGTTGTTTTTGATAAAAAAGGCCCCACTTTTAGACATGAAGCTTTTGAGGAGTATAAGGCAAACAGGCAAGCCACCCCTGATGAACTAGCCCAACAATTTCCAATAATCAAAGAGATACTTGCTGCTATGAATATTGTCCAGTTGGAAGTAGATGGCTATGAAGCAGATGATATTGCTGGTACTTTAGCTAGATTGGGAGAAGAAAATGATTTAAGGGTAATCCTGGTAACAGGGGATAGGGATTATTTACAGTTGGTCTCTCATATGACTACAGTTTTATTGACCAAAAAAGGCATAACAGAGCTAATAGAATATGATGAAGCTAAATTTATTGAAGAGTATGGTATTACTCCAAAGCAGTTTATCGATCTTAAAGGCCTAATGGGAGACAAATCGGACAATATTCCCGGTGTTCCTGGAATAGGAGAAAAAACGGGTATTAAGCTATTAAAAGAGTTTGGCAGCATAGAAAATATTTTTGAAAGCATAGATAAAATAAAAGGGAAAAAGACAAGAGAAAACTTAATTGAAAACAAAAACTCTGCCTTCCTTAGCAAGAAGCTAGCAGAGATAATAAGGACTGTGCCCTTAGAAATATCACTAAAGGATCTAAAAGCAAAAGAACCTGACTGGAAAAAGCTGAAGGAATTATATACTAAATTTGAATTTAATAGTCTCCTTTCAAGATTAGCAATTGATAAAGTGGAGGAAAAAGCAGCTGAGTACAAAGTAAATTATAAAATTATAGAAGAGGATGCTTATGAACCTATAATAGAAGATATAAAAGCTTCTAAAAGCTTCTATTTTAAATTCCTATTTGAAGAAAACCACTATATTAATAGCCCTATCCTTGGAGTAGGAATAAAAGTAGAAGACAAAGATGTCTACTATATTGATTTTTATCAAAATAGTCTAGAAAAATTTTCCAAAGCCTTCAAAGAGTATTTTGAGTCCCAGGAAGTTGATAAAATGGGCCACATGATTAAAATGGACATATATGCTTTGTTAAAGCTAGGCATAGATGTGGAAAATATTGTATTTGACAGCCTTATAGGAAAGTATTTACTCAATCCTGCCCAGACTAGCTACAGTATCGATGAATTAGCAAAAGAATACTTGAATATAAATGTTATAAATGAGGAGCAGCTATTAGGAAAAGGTAAAAATAAAAAGTCCTTTAAAGATTTAGACCTACAAACAAGAGCCCAATATATCTCTATGGTTTTAGATATAGTTTCTAAAATAAAGACCCCAATTGCTGAGTCAATAGCTAGACAGAATATGAAAGAGCTTTATTATGAAGTAGAATTGCCTTTGGCGAAAGTATTAGCCCATATGGAGTATTATGGTTTTAAAGTGGACCTAGATGTATTAAAACAGCTGGGAGAAAATTACGATGAGGAAATCGAAAAGTTAACTAATGAGATACACCAATTGGCTGGAGAAGAGTTTAATATTAGCTCGCCAAAACAATTAGGCACCATACTATTTGAAAAACTAGGCCTACCAATAATTAAAAAGACTAAGACTGGCTATTCTACCGATGCTGAAGTATTAGAAAAGTTAAAAGGGCAACATGAAATAATAGAAAAGATACTAAGGTATAGGCAGTTGGTCAAGCTTAAATCCACATACATTGATGGTTTGATAAATGTGGTAGATAAGGACACTAGTAAGATATATTCTACATTTAACCAGACAGTTACCAATACTGGTAGGATAAGCAGCCAAGAACCTAACCTTCAAAACATACCTGTTAAAACTGAAGAAGGCAGGGAGATTAGAAGGGCCTTTGTTCCTCAAAGTGAAGAATATGTCCTTGTTGATGCTGACTATTCCCAGATAGAATTAAGAGTATTAGCCCATATATCTCAAGATCCAAAGCTAATGGAAGCTTTTTATACTGGGGAGGATATTCATACAAGGACAGCTTCCCAGGTATTCAACATATCTAAGGAAGAAGTAACCCCTCTAATGAGAAATAGAGCAAAGGCTGTAAACTTTGGAATCATTTATGGAATTAGTGACTATGGCCTTTCAAGGGATTTAAATATACCAAGGAAAGAAGCCAAAAAATATATTGACAGCTATTTGAACAATTATGAAAAGGTAAAAAGATATATGGAAGATATAGTAATAATAGGCAAGGAATTAGGATATGTGGAAACCATAATGAATAGAAGAAGGTATGTGCCAGAACTAAAAGCTAAAAACTTTAATGTGCGTTCCTTTGGAGAAAGGGTTGCCATGAACACTCCTATACAGGGCAGTGCTGCTGATATTATAAAGGTAGCAATGGTTAAAGTGTTTAATGAATTGAGAAGAAAGAATTTGAAAGCAAGACTCATACTACAAGTCCATGACGAGTTGATAATAGAGGCCCATAAAGAAGAAGTTGACCAGGTAAAAGAGCTGGTAAAGGATATTATGGAAAACTGTATAGAACTAGATGTACCATTGAAGGTGGACATTAAAGTAGGTGACAGCTGGTATGAAGCAAAATAGGCCTAGAATAATTGGCATAACAGGAGGTATTGCCTCTGGAAAGTCCACTGTTTCTAACATGATTGAAAAATTAGGATATAAAGTAATAGATGCAGATAAAATATCTAGGCAAGTAGTAGAAAAGGGAAAGCCTGCCTATGAGGAAATAGTTAAATGTTTTGGAAATACAATTATAGATGAATTTGGAAACATAAATAGAAAAAAGTTAGGCAATATAATTTTTAGTGATGAAAAAAAGAGGCAAAAATTAAATAACATTACCCATCCTCACATAATGGAAGCAATAAAAGAAGCTATATATAACAATAAGGACCAAAAGCTTCTATTTTTAGATATACCTTTATTAATCGAAACTATGGATAAATTAAAGGAACATAACATACCCTTAGATGAAATATGGCTAGTATATGTAGATGAAGAAAGTCAAATTCAAAGGCTTATGAAAAGGGATAATATAGACAGAAAAAAAGCATTGAGTAAAATAAGAGCACAGCTGCCAATGGAGCTGAAGAAAAAGCATGCTACTGTAATAATAGATAATAGAGGGAGCATTCAAGAATTAGAAAAAAAGGTTGAATATCTAGTAGAAAAGACAATAAAAAATTTGGAGGGCTAAACTTGTTATTTAAACTCAGCAAAACTATCCGGAACATGGTGGTTGTCCTTTTGCTATTTGGACTAATACTAGTGGCAACCTACCTGTATTTTATAGTAAACTATCCTTTGAGCTATCAAAATATAATAAAGAAGTATTCGGAAGTCTATGGAATAGATCCTTATTTGGTAGCTGCTATAATCAATGTAGAAAGCAAATACGATAAAAATGCTATATCCAAGAAAGAAGCTAGAGGCCTTATGCAGATATCTCCCATAACAGGCAATTGGGCAGCAGAAGAATTAGGCATAGATAACTTTAATTTAGACATGTTGTTTGAGCCAGAAGTAAACATAATGATAGGTACTTGGTATTTAGATATTCTTTGGGAAGAATTTGATGGAAATTTTCAGCTTATTTTAGCTGCCTATAATGCAGGTAGTGGGAATGTGGACAAATGGTTAAAGGATAAGCGTTACTCTACAGATGGGAAAAGCCTAACAAACATTCCCTTCCAAGAGACTAGAGAGTACGTAGATAGGGTTAATAAGAATATTAAAATATACCGAGTTCTATATAAGGGAAAATTTGAAAAGCCGTCTGCCAAAGATGAAAACCACTTAGTTCTTTTTATAAACAATTTTAGAAGAGTAATAAGGCATTTTGCAATCTATAAATAATGGGGGGAGAGGTTTGAATAGCAAAAGAACAATACTTGTAGCACTACTTATTGCCATACTGCTAACCGGCTGTAATGTAGTAGAAGATATTAGCCAACATACAGAAGATGCCTTAGAAGAAACTATTGATGACTCTAAATATGAGCCTGAGTATGGAGGCCATATTGTTCTACCTATAACTAATATTAATAGTTTAAACCCTTTAACTGTTAACAATGAAAGCTATTTCCATTTTAGCAAACTAATATTTGAAAGTTTATTTGAATTTGATAAGAATTTTCAAATTACAAATGAACTAGCAGAAGACTATTCCTTTAAGGAAGACAATATAGTCAACATTAGGTTAAAAGATGGCGTATACTGGCATGATGGAGAAAAATTGAAGGCTCAGGATGTAGCCTTTACTATTAACACAATAAAGTATGCCAACAACGAAACCACTTATAAAAAGATGTGGCGGGAATTTATTGGCAGCTACAATTATTCTAATTTAAATAGGATTGTAAGCGTAAAAGTAATAGATGATTTAAATGTAGAAATAACCTTTAATAATAATGTAGGAAATAAATTAGAAATATTAACATTCCCCTTAATTCCTAGCCATAGATTTGTAGATGGAGTAGAAAATGCCCGAGCCTATCAAAGGGCCTTAGAGGAAGAAGACTACATTCCAATAGGTACTGGACCATATAAGTTTGTTAGCTATCAAAAATCTAAGTCTATTGAGCTAGTGTATAATGAAAATTATAGAAAGGGTAGGCCCTATATAGATAAGATTACAGGTAAGATACTACAAAACAAGGACTTAGTTATAACAGCCTTTGAAACTGGACAAGTAGACGTGGCCTTATCTACTGACTTTAATTGGGACAAGTTCAATGAAAACAGCAGTGTTAAAATTGTAGAATTCATATCCCAAGGATGTGAGTTTTTAGGTTTTAATTTTGGAAAGGACAATATTAATAAGTATGGCCCTGGTTTAAGGAAAGCCATAGCCTATGGAATAGATAGACAAGCCATTATAGAGAACGTCTTTTTAGGACATGCTACCCAGGCAGATTTACCTATCCATCCAGATTCCTGGGTACTATCTGATAATTCTAATATTTATGGTTTTAATATGGACAAAGCAAGGCAGGAACTAGAAAAGATGGGCTGGAAAGATGTAAATTCAGATGGCTATTATGAAGACCAAGAGGGAAAAGAAGTGGTACTTAGGCTTACTACCAATTCCTATAATCCCTTAAGGCATAAAACAGCCGATTTGCTTGTAGAAAATCTAAATCAGCTAGGGCTCCGTGTTGTTAAAGACTATCCAGATACTATACCTGACAATCTAACAGAAGAAGACATAGCTGAGCAGTGGGAAAAGCTAAATGAAAGGCTAGAAAAGGGAGATTTTGATATAGTCCTACTAGGTTGGAATCTATCACCTGTGCCAGAGCTATCTTTTGCCTTCCATTCCAGCCAGCTTAAAGCTAATAACTTCATAAATTATAAAAATGAGAGAATGGATAGTACTTTAGATCAACTAAATAGTCTTAATGGGGAAGATAAATTAAGGGCCTATGAAAGGATTCAATCTATTATATTACAAGATTTACCTTATATAAGCCTATTCTTTAAAAATCAAGCCCTTTTAGTTAACAATAAGATTAAAGGAAAAATAGATCCTACCTTCTACCATATTTACAGGAATATAGAGGAGTGGTATATACCTAAAAATTTACAATAATATACTATTGATTTAAATAGTAAAATAACTTATAATATATGTTGCAGGAAAATTAACATATTAGATGCAGGAGTGGCGGAACTGGCAGACGCGTATGCTTGAGGGGCATATGCTTGTATAAGCGTGGGGGTTCGAGTCCCTTCTCCTGCACCATTAAATCATATACATATAGCTATATGTATATGATTTTTTTTGTCAATTATAATAGTCAACCCTAATAATTATTATAGATAAGTTAGATATTTAACAAACAACACTCATTTAACAATTTTTTTGCGTTAAAAATAATAAAAATTCCCTGTTATGATAATAAGTACCTTTTAGGAATAAATGGTAGAAGCCTTAGAAATTACAGGAACTACAATCAATAGAATGAAAGTTTTGAAACAATAAAATCTGCGTTAAAAAAATCTCAATACCCTTATAGGGGTATACTTTTGAACAAATTAATGTTATAATGATTTATGTTATGATGGTATTATTTCACCATTTTAAACATTCATAATAATTTTCTATCTTTCATATATATAAGATTAAATATTTAGAACTTAAAATTATCATACTTGACAATATTCATTTTTCAAAAAACTAAAAACTTTCAAAAGAGGTGAAAAGGATGAATCTTGAAAATCTCACTTTTAAAGGTGGGGTACATGTACCACATTTTAAGGAATTAACTGAGAAGCTTCCTATAGAAAAAGCAGAAGAACCAGATGTGGTTTATATTCCTTTACATCAACACGTAGGAGCACCTTGTGAACCTTTAGTAAAGGTAGGAGACACAGTAAAAGTTGGACAAAAAATTGGACAATCAGATGCTTACGTTTGCGCACCAGTCCATTCATCTGTATCAGGTGTAGTTAAAGAGATTACTTCTATGCCTATACCTACTGGACAAACTGTAAAATGTGTAGTTATAGAATCTGACGGCAAAAATGAACTACATGAATCTGTAAAACCAAAAGGAAAGCTTGAAGAGCTTTCACCAGAAGAAATAATCGAAATAATCAAAGAAGCTGGAATAACTGGAATGGGTGGGGCTGGTTTCCCTACACATGTGAAGTTATCACCACCAGCAGATAAGAAAATTGATACTATAATAGTTAATGGTGCAGAATGTGAACCTTACTTAACTGCAGACCACAGATTGATGGTTGAACAGCCAGAAAAAATAGTATTTGGCTTAAAAGCAATAATGAAGGCAGTAGGGGTTGAAAGAGGAATTATAGGAGTAGAGAAGAACAAGCCTGATGCTATATTAGCTTTGAGAGAGGCTGCAAAGGACGAGCCAAACATTAAAATAGCTACATTAAAAGTAAAGTATCCTCAAGGGGACGAAAAAAGGCTTATTAATGCCATACTAGGAAGGGTTGTACCTTCTGGTGGCTTACCAATGGATGTAGGCGCTATAGTATGTAATGCATCATCAACAAAAGCCATAGCCGATGCAATACTAGAAGGAAAACCTTTGTATGAGAGAGTTACCACTATAACAGGTAAAGGAATTAAGGAACCTAAAAACCTATTGGTAAAAATTGGAACACCATTTAGAGATCTTATTGCCCAATGTGGAGGCTTTACAGAAAATGCGCCAGGAAAGATTATTGCTGGTGGTCCAATGATGGGAATAGCTCAATTCTCTATAGACGTACCAATAATTAAGGGCTCTAATGGTATATTAGTGCTAACAGAAGAAGAGGCTCAACCTGCTAAGGTGCAACCTTGTATTAAATGTGGTAAATGCTTACAAGTATGTCCTGTGAAACTACAACCGCTGTATCTAGCAGACTATGCCATGAAGAAGAATTTTGATAAGGCTGAAGAATACAATGCTCTAGATTGTATAGAATGTGGTTCTTGCTCATATATTTGTCCTGCTAAGAGACCTTTAGTAGAAGCTATAAGATTAGCAAAGAGAGAAATTATTGCAAAGAGGAAAGCAAAAAAATAGAAATAGATAGGAGGATATGAAATGGATAGCAAAACAGTTGATACATCTAAAGCTGGTGCAATAGCTTTAGAGAAGGAATTATTAGTTACTTCATCTCCTCATATAAGATCTAATGAATCTGTACAGAGGATAATGCTGGATGTAGTTATAGCTCTAGTTCCAGCAATAATAGGTAGTGTATATTTCTTTGGAGTAAACGCTTTAAAACTAATACTAATATCAATAGCATCATGTGTATTCTTTGAAGCACTTATTCAAAAGTTACTAAAAAGGCCTATTACTGTTACTGATTTTTCTGCAGTAATTACAGGTATATTACTAGCATTTAACTTACCAGCAAGTGCTCCTTGGTGGTTGCCAATAATGGGTGCTGCTTTTGCAATCATAATAGTTAAGCAACTATTTGGTGGTTTAGGTTCAAACTTTATGAACCCAGCTTTGGCAGCAAGAGCATTCCTACTTGCTTCATGGCCACAACATATGTCCACCTTTACAGGAACTAGACCAGATGTGGTTGCATCAGCTACTCCATTAGCAATTATGAAATGGGGTATGTCACCAGACGGTGGAGCTTCTGCAACAGTACAGGGAGCTGCTTCATCAACAATAGAAGCTGCTGCATCTTCCTCAGTACAAGGTGCTGCTTCATCAACTATTCAAGGAGCTGCATCTTCTACAGTAGAAGCAGTAACTTCAGCTTCAGGCTCAGCAGGAGCAGAACTACCAGAATTAATTGATATGTTCATAGGTAAAATTCCAGGAGCTATAGGAGAAACTTCAGCATTACTATTGCTTATTGGTGCTGCTTACTTGATTATTAGACAAGTTATAGACTGGAAAACTCCAGTATTTTATATAGGAACTACATTTATAATGTTAGTACTATTAGGAGTTGAATCTCATTTACTACCTTACCATATACTAGGTGGTGGATTAATACTAGGTGCCTTCTATATGGCTACCGATTATGCATCTTCACCAGTAACACCTTTAGGTAGGATTATATTCGGCATAGGAGCAGGTATACTAACAGCAATTATCAGGGTAAAAGGAGGCTATCCAGAAGGAGTATCCTATTCAATACTATTAATGAACGTTGCCACTCCATTAATTGAGAAATTTACTAGACCTAAGGTATTTGGGGAGGTGAAAAAGTAAATGAATGAAACTGTAAAATTAGGGGTAATCCTTTTAAGCATATGTGCTGTTGCAGCAGGACTATTAGCTATATCAAACCAAGTTACTTCAGATAGGATAGCAATGGCTGAAGAACTTGCAATTGAACAAGCAAAACAAAAATTATTAAGTGAAGCAGAAAGCTTTGTTATCCTAGATGATAGTAAATTAAATGAAGTTGCTGGTTCTGATTCAAATATATTGGAGATAAGTGAAGGCTATGATGGTAGTTCTAACCTTGTTGGTTATGTATTTAAAGCAACTGCCAATGGCTTTGGTGGAGAAATCCAGTTTATGCTAGGTGTTTCCACCGAGGGACACATTACAGGAATTGAAATATTAAACCATGCAGAAAGCCCTGGCTTAGGTGCAAATATTGAAAAAAGCTACTTTAAGGAGTCATTTATAGGCAAAACTGCAGCAGGCAATTTAACATCATCAAAAGAACCTACAGGAGATAATGAAATACAAGCTTTAACCAGTTCAACTGTAACAACAAATGCTATGCTTAATGGTGTAAATCAGGTACTTGAAGTATACAATTCAAAACTATCTAACTAGCTTATTGTGGAGGTGTAATAATTGAAATTATCCCGAGTTTTTTACAATGGGTTAATTAAGGAAAACACTATATTTGTGCAGGCCATTGGTCTATGTGCCCTTTTAGCAGTAACTACCTCTGCTATAAATGGCTTAGCAATGGGTATAGCTGTAACTGTAGTAACTGTTGGCTCAAATATAGTAGTTTCCTTATTGAGAAAGTTTATACCCGATAAGATCCGTATCCCAGCTTATATAGTAGTTATTGCAACCTTTGTTACTATTGTTGAAATGTTCATTAAGGCTTATTCACCTACTATATATAAAGCATTAGGAATATTTATTCCTTTAATAGTAGTTAACTGTATGATTTTAGGTAGAGCAGAATCCTTTGCTTCTAAACATGGAGTAATTCCTTCTATAGTTGATGGTTTAGGAATGGGACTAGGTTATACTTTAGCATCAACATCATTGGGACTTTTAAGAGAATTAATAGGTGCAGGAAGTTTATTTGGTGTATCCCTTTTTGGACCAAACTTCCAGCCAGCTATAATGTTCATTATGCCACCAGGTTCCTTTATACTCCTTGGAATCATGATGGGAGTATTCAACCATGTAAGAAGGAAGAAAGAGACTTCCAATACCCAGGTAAAGGAGGAAGTTCTAGATGAATATATTTACCATACTAATTAGTACTATATTTGTAAACAACTATGTGTTTGCAAG
>CALBUB010000078.1 GCA_937967955.1 uncultured Bacillota bacterium
TGGCTAAAATATGTAACCATGTAACTGCAATTGAAATTGACCCTGACTTGTGTCTAGCAACTCAACAGAAATTAGTACATCAAAGGAACTTTCAAATAGTTAACCAGGATATACTAAAATTTAAATTTCCTAAAAATATAAGATATAAAATATACGGTAATATTCCTTACAACATTAGTACAGATATAATACGAAAAATTGTATTTGAAAGTACAGCTGTTGAAAGTTATTTAATCGTGGAATACGGATTTGCTAAAAGGTTATTGGATATAAAGCGAGCATTAGCATTACTTTTGATGACAGAAGTGGATATTTCAATATTAAGAATGGTCCCGAGAGAATATTTTCATCCCCAACCTAAAGTTAATAGCTCATTGATTTTATTAAAAAGGCTTACATCAAAAATATCATACAAGGATAGAAAAATGTATGAAAATTTTGTTAAGAAATGGGTTAACAAAGAATATCGAAAACTATTTACAAAAAATCAATTTAATAAAGCCTTAAAGCATGCAAAAGTAGTTGATTTAAACAATATTAGCTTTGAACAATTCCTATCTATTTTCAATAGCTATAAACTGTTTAATAACCAAAACAATATTAAGGATTATTGACGTATAGTGCATATTGCACGTCTCAACCTTATTTAAAAGCATCTCTACACGAGGTGCTTTTTTCATGCCCAATTTTAGGAGGTGATCACATTAGTATATTTTCAAGATTATTTAAGACAAGGGCTGAACCAAAGAATAGCTTATTCGGTTCTACTTACAGTTTTTTCTTTGGCTCTACTAGTAGTGGGAAAACGGTCAATGAAAGAACAGCCCTGCAAACCACAGCTGTATATGCCTGTGTTAGAATACTAGCTGAAACCATAGCCTCTCTCCCACTGCACACTTATATGAATACTGAAAGCGGGAAAAAAAAGCAAAGGATCATCCAATATATTACCTTCTATCAGATTCGCCTAACCCTGAGATGACTTCATTTGTGTTTAGAGAAACACTTATGGGTCATCTTTTATTATGGGGAAATTCCTACTCTCAGATAATAAGAAATGGCCATGGAAAAGTAGTGGCTCTATATCCCCTACTTCCAGACAAGATGAAGGTAGGAAGAAGTGAAAATGGAGAGATTTATTATCTCTATACTAGCGAAGGGAAGGAATATTTACTAAGAAATACAGAGATCCTTCACATACCAGGCCTTGGCTTTGATGGTCTCATTGGATACTCCCCCATTGCCATGGCTAAAAATGCAATTGGTATGGCTCTAGCAACAGAAGAATACGGAGCTAAGTTCTTCTCAAACGGTGCAAATCCTGGTGGTGTTCTAGAACATCCTGGTGTTGTAAAAGATCCTCATAGAATTAGGGATAGCTGGAATCAAGTTTATCAAGGAACATCAAATGCTCATAGAGTTGCCGTTCTTGAAGAAGGTATGAAGTTCTCTCCCATCGGAATACCACCAGAACAGGCACAGTTTTTAGAAACAAGGAAATATCAAACTGAGGAAATTTGTCGAATATTTAGAGTCCCTCCCCATTTAGTTGGTGATTTAGAAAGAGCTACTTTTTCAAATATTGAACATCAATCTATAAGCTTTGTAGTTCATACTATAAGACCTTGGCTTGTTAGAATAGAGCAATCTATTAATAAAGCCTTGTTTTCTGAAGAAGAAAGGCACAAGTACTTTGTTAGTTTCTTAGTTGAAGGCCTTCTTCGTGGGGACTATGAATCAAGAATGAGAGGTTATTCTATCGGCATTCAAAATGGTTTTATGTCTCCTAACGATGTAAGGAGTTTAGAAAACATGAACCCTATACCCTCTGATGAAGGTGGAAACACATACATGGTCAATGGCAATATGCTAAAGCTTAAAGATGTTGGTGCTTATGCGAATAGAAACACTGGAGGTGATGAAAATAAAGAAGTTTTGGAACTGGATAAAGAATGATGATGAAAGGACTTTATTTTTAAATGGTGTGATATCTGATGAAACTTGGTATGGAGATGAAATCACACCTAAACTATTTAAAGATGAATTAAATAGTGAATCTGGAGATATTGTTGTTTGGATTAATTCCCCTGGTGGCGACTGCATTGCTGCTAGTCAAATCTACAATATGTTAATGGATTATAAAGGCAACGTCACAGTTAAGATTGATGGAATTGCAGCTAGTGCGGCATCCGTTATTGCTATGGCTGGTACTGAAGTACAAATTTCACCTACAGGTCTAATGATGATCCATAATCCGTTGACTATTGCCTTTGGCGATGCAAGTGAAATGGAAAAAGCCAAAGCAATGCTATCAGAAGTTAAAGAAAGCATCATTAATGCTTATGAGTTAAAAACTAGCATACCAAGGAATGAGCTCTCTCATCTTATGGATGAGGAAACCTGGTTCAATGCTAGAAAGGCTGTGGACTTGGGGTTTGCAGATAAAATAATGTTTGCACAGGGTGATGAAGATAAAAACCTTGAAGGATTAGCTTTCAGTAATATGGTAGCTGTCAATTCTATATTAAGTAAACTACCCAAAAAGGAAAAGCCACCTGCTGGCACTTCCTATAAAGAACTAAGTACAAGATTAAATCTAATTAAATAAATGGAGGTATATTCAATGAATAAAATATTAGAATTAAGAGAAAAAAGAGCGAAGCTTTGGGAAAGTGCCAAAGCTTTTTTAGATGCAAGAAGAGATGACAAAGGGCTTGTTTCAGCTGAAGATACTGCTACCTATGAAAGAATGGAACAAGATGTAGTTGATTTAGGTAAAGAGATAGACAGGTTAGAAAAACAAGCCGTTCTCGATTTAGAACTATCAAAGCCTACTTCCACTCCCCTCTCTAATAAACCTAACAATGGTATGGGGAAAATAATAGAAGGTCGTGCATCTGATGAGTATAAGAAAGCCTTCTGGAATGTTATGAGAACGAAGAATCCAAAGTCAGAAGTTTTTAATTCTTTATCCATAGGCGATGATACAGAAGGAGGTTATCTTGTTCCCGATGAATTTGAAAGAACTTTAATTCAAACCCTTGAAGAAGAGAATATCTTCCGTAAACTTGCTAAAGTCATCCAAACCTCAAGCGGCGACAAAAAGATCCCTGTTGTAGTGACTAAAGGAACTGCATCTTGGCTTGATGAAGGCGAAGAATATGAAGAAAGTGATTCTGTATTTGGGCAAACTTCCATCGGAGCTTATAAGCTAGGTACTATGATTAAAGTATCTGATGAACTTTTGAATGACAGTATATTTAACATTGAAAGCTATATCTCTACTGAGTTTGCAAGAAGAATCGGTGCTAAGGAAGAAGAAGCTTTCCTAGTTGGCGATGGGATTGGAAAACCTACAGGGATCTTTAATTCTACAGGTGGTGCTGAACTTGGAATAACAGCTGGCTCTGCTACTGCAATTACAGCAGATGAGATTATTGATTTAGTATATTCTCTTAAAGCTCCTTATAGAAAAAATGCATCTTTTATCATGAATGATGCAACGATAAAGGCTATTCGTAAATTAAAGGATGGCCAAGGTCAATATTTATGGCAGCCATCACTTACAGCAGGAACACCAGATACTTTGCTTAATCGTCCAGTATATACATCTGCTTATGCTCCTATTCTTGAGGCTGGTGCTAAGACCATCGCCTTTGGTGATTTTGGATACTACTGGATTGCTGACAGACAAGGTCGCTCTTTCAAAAGACTAAATGAGCTTTTTGCAACTAGCGGTCAAGTAGGTTTCTTAGGTAGCCAAAGAGTGGACGGAAAACTTATCCTTCCAGAAGCAATTAAAGTCCTACAACAAAAAGCTTAATAAGGGGTGGAATGTCAACACTAAACTGTACATATTTTTTAAGGAAAGTCATTGATTCAA
>CALBUB010000079.1 GCA_937967955.1 uncultured Bacillota bacterium
GTATAAAATAGATTATGATTTGTTGAATGAAGAATATAAAGTTTATCCTGTATAAACATTAAATTAAATAAGGAAAACTTTTAATTAAAGTGCATCCTTAAGCACGAAAAAGCTTTGGGATGCACTTTAGTGTTTTTAACCTATATTGTAAAAAATTTAATACTATTTTTACTTTAGGAAACTGAAACATATCCTGCAGGTATTACAAAAATCATGAAATAAATCTTGCAATATAAACATTATTTTGTTATTATTAAATTGATAAGACAATTCTCACAAGGGGGATGTATTTATTGGAAAAGGTAAAGAGTGATAAATTAATCATAGAAAAATATCTATGTAAGGGCTGTGGAATATGTGTGGCTTTTTGTCCTAAAAATGTATTAGAGATAAAAGATAATAAAGTTAATATACGTGATTTGGATTCTTGTATTCAATGTGGTCTTTGTGAATTGAGATGTCCAGATTTTGCTATATATTTAGGGGGTAATTAACTATGGCTGATAGAAAAGTTGTACTAATGCAAGGTAATGAAGCTTGTGTTGAAGGTGCAATAATTGCTGGAATGCGATTTTATGCTGGCTATCCTATTACCCCATCTACAGAGATAGCTGAAATTTCTGCTGCAAAACTTCCTAGAATTGGTGGAATGTTTATTCAAATGGAGGATGAGATTGCAAGTATCAGTGCAGTTATTGGTGCATCCTTAGCAGGTAAAAAAGCTATGACTGCTACCAGTGGTCCAGGCTTTTCACTAAAACAAGAGGGAATAGGATATGCAATTATTGCAGAAGTTCCATGTGTAATAGTCAATGTACAAAGGGGAGGTCCAAGTACTGGAATGCCAACGGCCCCTGCACAAGGAGATGTAATGCAGGCTAGATGGGGGACTCATGGTGAACACTCTATAATAACTTTGTATCCATCTACTGTAAAAGAAGTCCTTTATACTACTATTAGAGCTTTTAATCTAGCTGAAAAATACAGAACTCCTGTTATTTTACTTATGGATGAAGTAATAGGCCATATGAGAGAAAAGGTTGAGCTTCCAAATCCAAGTGATATTGAAATATACAATAGAAAAAAACCTACTTGTAAGCCAAATGAATACATGCCTTATAGAGTAAAGAATGGAGATATAGTCCCTGAAATGGCAAGTATAGGAGATGGCTACAGGTGGCATGTTACAGGTTTAGTTCATGATGAAACTGGCTTTCCCACAAACGATAGCAATATTGCTGAAACTTTAATAAAAAGATTGGTGGGAAAAATTGAAAATAATTTAGATGATATAGTTCAATATGAAGAATACAAATTAGATGATGCAGATGAAGTAATAATTGCTTATGGTTCTACTGCTAGGTCTGTAAAAGCTGCAATTGATATATTGAGAAGTAAAGGAAAGAAGATTGGTTTATTTAGACCCATAACTATATGGCCTTCACCAAAGAAGCAAATTAAAGAATTAGCAGAAAAGGTCAATAGAATTACTGTAATAGAAATGAATTTAGGTCAGTATTATTTAGAGGTAGATAGAATTGCTGGTAAATATACAGAAGTAGCTAAATTTGGTAGAGTTAATGGAGAGTTGATTTCCCCCAAAGATATAATTTCCTTTTTAGAGGAGGGTTAATGTTGGTAAGCCAATTGATTGATAAATATTTTAGAACTGATCGTCTTCCACATATATGGTGTCCCGGCTGTGGTAATGGTATAGTATTAAGGGCTATAGTTAAAGCTATTGACAATCTTGGTTTAAACAAAGATGAGGTATGTGTTGTTTCTGGAATTGGATGTTCATCTAGAGCATCAGGATATTTAGACTTTAATACGGTCCACACAACCCATGGAAGAGCTTTAGCTTTTGCAACAGGTATTAAGTTATCAAATTCCAAATTACATGTAATTGTTATAACAGGGGATGGAGACTGTGCTGCTATTGGCGGAAACCATTTGATTCATGCTGCCAGAAGAAATATAGATATAACAACTATCGTATTTAATAACAATATATATGGCATGACTGGCGGACAATATTCACCAACTACCCCCACTGGTAGTACGGGAACTACAGCGCCTTACGGTAATTTAGACTATAATTTCGATCTATGTCATTTGGCAAAATCTGCAGGTGCAACCTATGTAAGTAGATCTACAGTATATGCAGCTAATATGATTATAAAACAAGTAGAAGAAGGAATAAAAAATAGAGGTTTTTCCTTTATAGAAACATTGACTACATGTCCTACTTATTATGGTAGAAAAAACAAATTAGGAAATGCAGTAGATATGATAAATCATTTAAAGGAAATTACTGTTAATATAAGTGCCTATGAAAAATTACCTGAGGAAGAAAGAAAGGAAAAAATACCAATTGGAGTACTTTATAGAACAATTAGACCAGAGTATACTGAAAGATATGAAGAATTAATGAAATCATTTTAATATTAAAGGAGAGATATCTAATGAAATATAGGGAGTTTAGGCTTACTGGTTCAGGAGGACAAGGACTTATATTGGCAGGTATAATTTTGGCAGAAGCTGCATTACTTGATGGGAAAAATGTAATACAGTCTCAAGCCTATGGCCCAGAAGCTAGAGGTGGAGCCAGTAAAGCTGAAGTGATTATAAGCGATAAGGAAATAAATTATCCTAAAATAGAAGAATGTGATTTATTATTAGCATTAACGCAAAAAGCTTATGATAAATATATAAATACTTTGAAGGCAGATGGTATATTAATTGCAGATGATAGCGTTAAATTAGACATTGATTCAAATTCTGATATTAAAGTTTATTCTTTACCCATATTAGCGACAGCTAGTGAAAAAATTGGAAAGCCTATGGTTACCAATATGGTTGCTTTAGGTACTATATTAGCAATAACAGATGTTGTAAGCCAAGAATCTCTTGAGAATGCAGTATTAAGCAGAGTACCAAAAGGTACAGAAAGTTTAAATAAACAAGCTTTAGTTGAAGGTATAAACTTAGTAAAAAAAGAAAAAAGGATAGATAGCTATGAAACATGTTGATTTAATTAAAGTTATTCATAAAGAGTATAATAGGATGAGTAAAGGACACAAACTAATAGCTGAATATATAATAAACCACTATGATACTGCTGCTTTTATGACTGCAGCAGATCTTGGTAATAAAGTAGGAGTAAGTGAATCTACTGTTGTAAGATTTGCCAACGTACTAGGTTATAGTGGCTATAGAGAGCTACAAAAAGAGTTACAAGAATTAATAAAGAGTAAATTAACAACGGTTCAAAGAATTTCAATGAGTACAACTGATTTTAAAGATTATGAAAATATATTGAAGGAAGTTGTAAAAAAAGACATACACAATATAGAAAATATATTAGACGAAATAGATTTTAATGTATTTAAAGAAGCAATAAAAGTTATATTGGAATCAAAAAATGTATATGTATTAGGCCTTAGAAGTTCATCCTTTTTAGCTGGCTACTTAGGGTTTTATTTAAATTTCTTATTAGATAATGTTAAGATAGTCAAGGCTGGCCCAAATGATGTATTTGAACAGCTATTAAAAATAAGTAAGGATGATGTAATTATAGGAATTAGTTATCCTAGATACTCTAATAGAACATTGGAAGCATTAGATTATGGAAAAACAAAAGGGGCAAAGATAATAAGTATTACCGATAGCTTAATATCACCAGTAAACCAATATGCAGACTATGTTTTATTAGCAAGTAGCAATATGTTGTCTTTTGTTGATTCTCTAGTTGCTCCAATGAGTCTTATTAATGCTCTTATAATTGCAATAAGTACAGAAAAAGGTGAGCAGATTACTTCATACTTTGAAGACTTAGAAAATATATGGGAAAAATATAATATATACATGACAAACAACAGAGAATAAGCAATTTATGGCCACGGTTTATTCTACCATGGCCATTTTCTATTTTATTAAATACTCATAATTTACTTTATCTTAAATGATAAAATATATTTATAACTATTATATAGTAAAAAATTAAAACATATGAAAAGGCACACATATTATCATAATAAATATTATCATAAATGATACTATTTAAAACTAAAAAAATCTGTTATAATATCTAAGAAACATTATAAAAAGGAGGAAAACATATATGAAAAAACTATATCTAGTAAGACATGGAGAATCCGAATGGAATAAATTAAAAAAAATCCAAGGCCAGCAGGATGTATCCTTAACAAATAAAGGAATTGAACAAGCAAAAATTACAGGTAAAAGATTAATGAAAGAAAAAATTCAAAAAATATATTCAAGTGATTTAAAAAGGGCCTATGATTCGGCAAAAATAATAGGTGAAATCTTAAATGTAGAAGTCATTCCTTTAAAAGAGCTAAGAGAAATAAATTTTGGTATATGGGAAGGACTGACTGAGGATATTGTTAAATCTAAATTCAATAAAGAACATGAAAAATGGTTAAAAGAGCCAGAAAAACTGAAAATTGAAGGAGCTGAAACTATAAAAGAACTGCAAGAAAGAGTTATGAAAGGGGTAAATAAGATAATTAATCAGGAGAAAGTAGATAATATTTTAATAGTGTCCCATAGTGCAGCCTTGAAAACCATAATTTTAGGCCTATTAGGAATGGATTTATCATATTTCAAAAACTTATCTTTAAAAAATTTAAGCTTAAGTATAATAGAATTTAGACAATATAACAGAGTGTTGACACTATTAAACGATACAAATCATTTAGATATATAGTAAATTTATTTTAACCTCATAATATCTTCATTAATTGTTAAGAATATGCATAAAGTATTATATAAAAAGATATTAGGAGGTTAAAATGAAAGTTGCCTTCAACATACTAGATAAGATATTAGTAGGCTTAGTTGTCTTGTGTTTTTCTTTTTTAATAGTTGCTCAATTTTTAAATTATAACAACAATGAGATTTCTATTAGCACTTCCTGGTTTGGCCAGGATAACACTTCAATATTCCAAGGGGAAGACAAATTAGATAAAGGCATAATTATTCTTAAAAACTTAAATCCTATCTATGAAGAAGTTGGAATACTGGTAAATGGAGAAAAGGTTGCAGATTTTATTGGAAAAGATGAAATAAAAATATCTGTATATCATAACGATATAGTTGAAATAGATGGTACAAAGTATAATAATAGTATAAGTGTAAAAGTTATAGGAATAAGTAAAAATATTGAAAGACCTTCGCTGGATGAAATGGTTACCACTTCCCAGAGTATTGAAATATTGTGTAAAGTCCAAATAAAATAACTTGTTACATTGATATTTTTCATATATAATTAACTTTGGGAAGTGATACAATGAATTTAGTTTCAATAAGAGGTGCCATAACTGTAGAAAATAACAATAAGAAAGATATTATTCAAGCTACAAAAGAATTACTTGCTTCAATTGAAAAAGAAAATAATCTAAAAAAAGAAAATGTAGTTAGTATATTATTTTCTTCAACTAAAGACTTAGATGCTGAATATCCTGCTAAAGCAGCTAGAATGTTAGGCTATACTCAGTGCGGACTGATGTGCTTTAATGAAATGTACGTTAAAGGAAGTCTCAGTAAGTGTATAAGAGTAATGATTCTTTATCAAGATCCTGTTATAGAACAAAAGCAAGTAAAACATATTTATTTAAAAGGTGCAAAAATTTTAAGGCCTGACTTAACGAGCGAATAAGCCACCAATAGGTGGTTATTATTTTATAAGGAGGTTCTTATGGATAACAAAAGATTAGTAATAGCTATAGATGGTCCTGCTGGGGCGGGAAAAAGCACAATTGCTAAGAAAGTTGCTGATATTTTGGGTATAGAATATATTGATACAGGGGCTATGTATAGAGCTTTTACTCTTAAAGTTTTAAGGTCAAATATAGACATTAATAATGTAGAACAAATATTAAAATTATTAGAATCTACTAATATAGAATTCAAGAATAGACACATTTACTTAGATGGGACAAGAATTGATGAAGAGATTAGAGATAATATTGTAAGTAACAACGTTTCAAATATTGCAAAAATAAAAGAAGTTAGAGAAAAAATGGTAGAAATACAACAACAATTGGCTAAAGCAAATAATGTTGTTATGGATGGTAGAGATATTGGAACAGTAGTACTTCCAGATGCTAATTATAAATTTTTTGTTACAGCTTCAGTTGAAGAAAGAGCTATGAGAAGGTATAAAGAGCTAAAAGATAAAAATGTTAATATAACATATGAACAAGTATTAGAAGAAATCAAAAAAAGGGACCAAATTGATAGCAATAGGGAAGTTGCGCCTTTGAGAAAAAGCCCAGATGCATATATTATAGATACAACTAATCAAACTGTTGATGAGTCTGTACAAGAAGTTATCTCTATTATCGAAGGGAGGTAAGTATTTGAGTTTTTATAATTTTGCTAAAGGCTTAGTAAAAGGGCTCTTTAAAATAATATATAAAATAGAAGTGGAAGGAATTAACTATATACCAGAAGAAGGTAGAGCAATACTATGTGCCAACCATATGAGCAATTTAGATCCCATTATTTTAGCAATAGTATGCCCTAGACCAATTTCCTTCATGGCAAAAAAAGAGTTGTTTAGTAATAAAATCTTTGCAAAATTATTGCATTCCTTAAATGCATTTCCTGTTGATAGACAAGGCTCAGATATTTCTGCTATTAGGAAATCATTAGAAGTATTAAAAAATGAGGAATTACTAGGAATTTTTCCTGAAGGCACTCGGATTACTAATATGGATATGAATTCTGCAAAACCAGGAATAGCCATGATAGGACTGAAGTCTAAATCTCCAATAATACCTATATTTATCGACTCAGAATATAAGCTATTTGGAAAAGTTAAAGTTAATATTGGCAGTCCTATTTATTTGGACAACTATTATGAGAAAAAATTACGAACAGATGATTATAAAAAAATCAGTGTTCGTATTTTAGAATCCATATATTCTTTAAAAAATGATTAGGAGGAGCGAAATTGAAGATATATATTGCTGATCATGCAGGTTTTTGCTTTGGTGTTAAAAGAGCAATTGAAATGGCTGAAGATACTTTATCAAAAGTAAAAGAAGGTGAGAAAATATACTCATTAGGACCTTTAGTTCACAATCCACAAGTAGTTGAAAAGTTTAGTAAAAAAGGTCTAAATGTTATAGAAAATGTTGATGAACTAGATAAGGGGAAAGTTATTATAAGATCTCACGGAATTTCAGGTATATTACAAAACAAATTACAGGAAAATAACTTAGAATTAATTGATACTACCTGTCCCTATGTAAAAGCTGTTCATAATAAAGTAAAAAAATTCCATGAAGATGGGTATAAAATTATAATAATTGGAGATAAGAAGCATCCAGAAGTTATAGGAATCAATGGCTGGTGTAATAATGAGGCAATTATTATAAACAGTGAAGAAGAAGCTAATCAAGTACCTGCTTTTGATAAAATATGTGTAGTTTCTCAAACAACAAACACTCAAGAAAAATTCCAAAAATTATCTAATATCATTTCCCAAAAAGGAAGGGAAGTTAAAATATTTAATACAATTTGTAATGCAACCAACCAAAGACAGTCAGCTTGCGAAGAATTAGCAAAAAAAGTTGATGCAATGATAGTAATTGGAGGCTACCATAGTTCTAATACAAATAAATTAGTTGAAATAAGTAAAAGGCATTGTAACAATGTATACCATATTGAAACATCGGTGAGGAGGC
>CALBUB010000080.1 GCA_937967955.1 uncultured Bacillota bacterium
AGCAGAGGACTGAAAATCCTCGTGTCGGTGGTTCGATTCCGCCTCTGGGCACCAAATAAAACGCAGGGGTGTAGTTCAGCTGGTAGAACGTCGGTCTCCAAAACCGAATGTCGTGGGTTCGAGTCCTGCCACCCCTGCCATCAGGTTCGTATCAACAAACAATAGAATGGGCTTGTAGCTCAGGCGGTTAGAGCGCACGCCTGATAAGCGTGAGGTCGGTGGTTCGAGTCCACCCAGGCCCACCATACGTGGGCCTTTAGCTCAGTTGGTTAGAGCGTCCGGCTCATAACCGGCAGGTCCGGGGTTCGAGTCCCTGAAGGCCCACCAGAAAAAAGCAGACTATGAAAATAGTCTGCTTTTTATATTACCAATATTAACTTTTCAACAATGTTCTTTATGTTATATATTTCATATATATCTTCAACTTTTAAGAGTATCACATTTTCAGGAGACAAGTATTCAGATAGATCTTTTAACTTGTCCTTTATATCCCAGGAAGAAACATCTATAAATAAACATTCTTTTGTAGGAGTAATCATGCCTTTCCTATATTCAAAGTTTATAAAGAGCCTTTTATCTTCCCAGCGAATGTTAAAATGCTCTCCATAATAAGCTATATTGTTTGATGTAGATGTTTTACAATAAATATTAAACATATCTCCATCACAGAATATATCCTCAATTTGTATTTCTATAAGATCATTATCCTTTTGTACATGGAAACTTTTAGCTGCATATATATTATCAAATATTTTTAATATATCTATTAAGTAATATAGATCATCATAATTATGTTTTAGTATTTTATCTACTAAATCCTTTTCTTTATTTCTCATATATTTAAAATATAAGTTTATACATTCTTTACCTGAAAGCTTATCTTCCCTATATATTCCTAAATTTTCTTCAATAGTTTTTAACCTGTAATTTTTAAAGTTTAGGTAGGAATGATGCTTTTTTACTTCTTTATATATATCAAAACTAGAAAGCTTATCAAAGTTATTTTTTATGCCATATTTATCCATCCTATACTTAATAAAAGGAATATCAAAACTTTCCCCATTGAAGGTGATTAGAGTTTTAAAATTACTAATAAAATTATTGGTCCATTGTAAAATCTGTTTTTCTTCATCTATACTTTCAGCAAAACATTGAGTTATGGTCCACTGCAAGCTGTTAGCATCAAAGTATAAAAAGCCTATTAGGTAAACAGAATTATTAGCCCTATTTAGTCCCGTGGTTTCAATATCAAAAAAACAAGTAGTTCCAGTAGGAAAATTTTGTTTAAAAATAAGAGAAATATCTTTTTTGTCTTTTAATACATAATTGAATATATGCATATCCACACATCCTTTGATGTGATATAATAATCCTGTATAAGTAATCTTCTTTTATTGTAACACAATAGGCTATTTCAATCTACCGAAAGGAGCATACAAATGGAACAAAGACAAAATTCCATAGAAAGATTAAATTTAGAGACCTTATCAAATGATGAAGTAGAAAGAATTTTGCTGGATATGAATGAAGAACAACTGTCTATTATAAGGGATATGGCCTATCATTACTTGTTTAATAATACACTAGAAATATTAAATCTATTAAAAAATCAAAAGTTACTAACAGAATTTGCTTTAGAAACTGGGGAGAAAGAAAAAATATTAAAGGTTTGTAAAGGAGTAATTGAATTATTTAAAGACTATCATACTAAGCTATCAGATGAGGATAGGAAGGATAAAATTGATTTTTTAATTGGCTTAAGAAAGAAACTATATGATTTATATATTGCTTTATAT
Organism: uncultured Bacillota bacterium; assembly: GCA_937967955.1. GTDB lineage: Bacteria > Bacillota > Clostridia > Tissierellales > Tepidimicrobiaceae > JAAYHX01. Next base: position 1,797 of record CALBUB010000080.1, read on the forward strand.
GGCTATGAGATAGAAAAGTCTTACATAAAAGAAATGTATGAGTATGAAATTATGAAGGAGAGCTGGAGTAAGTCTTATGGGCACATAAGGGTAGATAAAAGGGATATAGACCAAGTGATTAATAGAATACAATACTTATTAAATAAAAAGAAAGTAAACCAGTTTGCTTTTGTAGATATAGTTTCTAATATATTGAGCATAATTCCTTTTAGGTTGAGTAAACACAAATATTTAGATGTTGTGAAAGCAACCCTTGTTAGAAACTTTATGGGCCAGCCTGTAAGTTTAGTGGAAAACCAAATGGAAATCTATAAAATGATATTTAATAGTAGATTGGTAGGAAGCTTTGGTGTATTATTTGATAATTACTTTACCCAAATACAAAAGTACAATACTGTTAATCTAAAAGAAAAATCCCAAGATGGATTAGAAGCCGACTTAAAAGAGATTACTAAAATATATTTTGAAATAAATAAATTGAGATTCTTCATACAAAATATAGGCGTAATCATAAATCGCTTAATAGCCCTTTATTTATCCTTAGAAAAAATTCCTGCTACAAATGAGTTTAACAATTTCTTTAACAGGTGGAAGCAGTTTGAAGATGAGATGGATGAAAAATTATTAGAAAGCCTATTAAAAATTTCAGATGAGAAATGGGCTAAAAAAGAAAAAGAACTATTAGACAAGGTACAACCTTTTGAGAAGGTTGTTCAAGAAGCCATAAAAAGGGGAATAATACAGGATAACATTATTGATAAAGATGTGAAATATACAAGGGAACTTTTGTTATACTATAACGATATAAACTTTACCAAGTATGAAGCCTTATTCCCTGCTTCTCATGAAATTATAGAAAAGGATTATCTAGAGCATCTAGTAGATAATCTAGTACAGTATATTGATAGAAATATTCAAAATATGGGCAGTTTAGAGAGAAAATTTAGAATGAGACGTTTACTTGCCTCCATAGAACTACCCTTTAAGGATATTGGAGAATTCTTATCATTCTTAAAGTACTCTTTAGATGACAAAATTGTATCCAGTGGGGAATTAGTATTCTGCTTAGGAGAGATAAACCAAATAATAGATACCTACGAACAGTTATCTGAAAGGCATTAATGCCTTTCTTTTTTTTATTATTATATTTTCTCTTTTTTGGTCAATAATAACCTAATGTAGATTGGAGGAGGATATATGAGATTAAAAGTAGGAATACCAAGAGGTATGTTTTATTTCGACTATTATTTTTTATGGAAAAAATTCTTTAATAATTTAGATGTAGATGTGGTGGTATCACCTAAAACCAACAAAGCCATATTAAACAAGGGGACAGAGTTGTGTGTAGATGAAGCTTGTCTGCCTATTAAAATCTACCACGGCCATGTGGATTATTTAAAGGACAAAGTAGGTTATATTTTTATTCCTAAGATGACTAGCATTTATAAAAAGGAATACTGCTGTCCCAAACATTTAGGCCTTCCTGATATGATAAAGCACAGTTTAAAAGATTTACCTCCAATAATAGATACTCAGGTAAATCTAAGAAAATCTGATGCTAATTTAAAAAAGTTTGCCATGGATGTAGGCAAGCATTTTGGCATAAGCTCAAGGAAAGCAGTAAAAGCATTCAATGAGGCTTACAAAGAATATGAAGCTTACATAGAAATGCTTACCTCTAAAGTCATTCCAATAGATGTCAATAAAAGATATAATGACATGGCCTTTATAACCAATATTAAAAAAGAAAGATATGGGAGAAAAATATTAGTTTTAGGCCATTCTTATAATGTCTATGACCATTACATAAATATGGATTTAATAAAAAAGCTCAACAATAGGGGCTATGATGTAATAACTGCAGAGTTAATAGATGAAAATAGGGCAAGAGAATATGCCTCTAAACTACCAAAGAGGATGTTTTGGACCCACGGACAGAGAATAGTAGGAGGGGCTTATTACTTAATAGAAGAAAAAATTATCAGCGGGATAATGTATATTTCTGCTTTTGGCTGTGGACTTGATTCTGTACTTATGGATTTAGTAGAAAGGAAGGCAAAAGAAAACAATATCCCCTATACACTGCTTACCATAGATGAACAAACGGGAGAAGCAGGTATAAACACAAGGATTGAAGCTTTTATAGATATGTTAGAATGGAGGAATAGGGATGAAGCTGACATTTCCACACATGGGTAATGTTTATATTGCCGCTAAAGCTTTTCTTGAAGAGTTAGGGCAAAAGGTAATACCACCTCCAAGAACTAGTAACAAAACCTTAGAGATTGGTACTAAATATTCTCAAGAAACCATATGTTTACCCTTAAAGGTGATGATAGGAAATTTTGTAGAAAGTATAGAAAAAGGTGCTGATACCATTTTGCTAACTGGAAGCTGTGGTCCCTGCAGATATGGTTTTTATTCAGTTCTTGAAAAGCATATATTGGCAGATTTAGGCTATGATGTAGACTTTATAGTGTTAGACCCAATAGGAGAAGGGCTCGACAAACTGAAGAAAAATGTCTATAAGCTATTTAATTCAAGAAATATGAAGGATGTTATTGAAGCAGCTAAATTAGGCTGGAAGCTGATAAAAAAAGCTGATTATATAACAGCTCTATCCAATAGGAAAAGAGCTTATGCTGTTAATAGCTATGAAGTAGATATGATTATGGACAATTACTTAAAGGAAGTAGAAAATACATTTGGTGCCCAGGAAATGATGGAGCTTATGGATTCAGCTATTGAAAAGTTAAACAAGGTAAAAATAAAAGATAATTTTACCCCAATTAAGATTGGCTTAATAGGAGAAATATATACAGTAATAGAACCTTTTGTTAACTTAGAAATAGAAAGAAAGCTAGGACATATGGGAGTGTTAGTAGAAAAGTCCCTTACTCCCTCCATATGGGTGGAACACCATATTAAAAGTTTCCCCTTTGGTTCTAAAACGGAAAGGTTAAAATATGAACTTGCAAAGCCCTATTTAAAAACGGCAGTTGGTGGCCATGGACGGGAAACTGTTGGTTCTGCCGTATACTATGCTAAAAATGGTTTTGATGGAGCAATACAATTACTACCCCTTAACTGTATGCCTGAAATAGTAGCTAAAAGCATTTTACCTAATGTAAGCAAAGACTATGAATTTCCCATAATGACTCTAATAATCGATGAAATGACAGGGGAAGCAGGTTATATGACAAGGCTTGAAGCCTTTATTGATTTACTTAAGAGAAAAAGGAGGAAAGTTGTTAATGGATAGATACTATATGGGTATTGATGTAGGCTCTGTAAGTACTAATATAATTCTAATGGATGAAGGAAAGAATGTATGTTACAAAAAATATTTACGAACCCAAGGAAGGCCTATTGAAATGTTAAAAGAAGGGATTCGAGAAATGGTAAAGGATATTGGAGAAGTGGAGATTGCAGGAGTTGGTGCAACAGGAAGTGGTAGATATTTAGCCAATATAATAGTTGGGGCAGATATAGTAAAAAATGAGATAACAGCCCATGCAATAGCTGGCCTAAATTTCAATCCAAATGTTAGAACCATTATTGAAATAGGAGGCCAGGATTCAAAGATAATCATATTAAGGGATGGGATAGTTGTAGATTTTGCCATGAATACTGTATGTGCAGCTGGTACTGGTTCCTTTTTAGATAGGCAAGCTGCCAGATTAGGTATAGATATAAGTGAGTTTGGAAGTCTAGCCCTTAAATCTAAAAGCCCTGTTAGAATAGCAGGCCGATGTGCTGTATTTGCCGAATCGGATATGATACATAAGCAGCAATTAGGACATAATCAGGCTGATATTGCAAAAGGTTTATGCGATGCCTTAGTAAGGAATTATTTAAGTAATGTGGGAAAGGGTAAGGAGATACTTGGGCCAATACTATTCCAAGGGGGAGTGGCAGCTAATATAGGAATAAAGAAGGCCTTTGAAGAGTCTCTTAATATGGACATTATAGTTCCAGATAATTTTGATGTAATGGGGGCAATAGGGGCTGCTATTCTTGCCCAAGAAGAAATGAAAAACAAAAAGAGGACCAGCTTTAGAGGTTTCCATATTCACAATATGGCTTATAATGTTAATGGTTTTGAGTGTAATGGTTGTTCAAACAGATGCGAAGTAGTAGAAATAAGGGATGAAATAAAAGTACTAGCCAGATATGGAGACAAATGTGGTAAATGGTCCAACTTTATAGAAGATGATAGCACTAAATTGGCATAAATATAGGCGTTCAATTTTGAACGCCTATTATATATCCTCACCATAATCATCATAATCATCGTAATTATCATAATCTTCTTCGTAATCTTTGTCAATTTCATAGTCTTCTGCTACATTGTCTTCATGATAGTTTTCATCTAGTGCTAGTTGGGAAGGGACTCTTCTTTTCTTATCATCTGATGGCCTTCTTTTTTTACTTTCCTCATCAATTTGTCTTGGGAATAGTGTTGGGAATGTTGTACAAATTGGTGCTATTATTGGTGATAGCTCTGGGAAACCAGTAGATAGTACACATAGTTGTACTGGTACAACTATTTTCTTTTCACATGCAATGCAAAGGGCTATAATCAAGTTGGCTCTTACTTCTCCTGTTTCTGGATCTATATATATATCCCTTGAAATACTATTAGTTGCTAATCTAGTTTCGCAGCTAATATTACAGAATTCTGCAAGCCTTGGTAAGAAGGCACTATCGAATACAGAAGGTACACATAGTTCGAAGAAATTGGTCAATTCTACTGGTGTAATTGGCACATTGGCAGTTAGAGTAACTCTTCTTTTTTTAGAGCTTTGAACTATTGCATCAATTTCTACAATTACATTACCAGAAACTCTGACTATTTGAGTGCCAAATACTGGAGTTCCTTTTCCTTCTTCGTCACAATCACTAGT
>CALBUB010000081.1 GCA_937967955.1 uncultured Bacillota bacterium
CTAAACCACAATCCTTTTCCCTTTGGAGATATCCATCTTCTGCTTAGCCTTCCTTTCCCTTGGGTTTGCTCTTCAGCTATCACAAGGGTGCCTTCTTGCCTTTCATCAGCAATCTCTTTGCCCCTATTATTTGTTGAGGAAATGCTATCGTAGTATTCTATGGATCTACCTATGAACTCTGTAATTAGATGCTTATCTAAACTCCCCTTATCAAGCACAAAATCACATCCTATTTTGACTAATTTACTATATCATTACAATTAATAATAACTTATAATATTATTACATATACTGAAAAATAATTAAAGCCTTGTTTGTTAAAAAGCTTAAGGAGGTGAACAAGATAAAGAGGTCATTTAAATTCATAATAGGTTTTCTTTTGGCAATATCAATATTGGCATTTCCCTTAGATGTTAGAGCAGAAAACAACCTAACTATTCCCCGTTGGCTAGTAAACTCAGAAGTCCTAGAAAATGGTGATCTAAAAGTAGTTGAGGATATTACCTTCAAATTCAATGATAAGTATAACGGAGTGTTTAGGGAAATCATTCTTGATGGTACAGATGGTATAAACAACATTAAGATTTCACAATTGGACAGAGGAAATGAAATCCCTTATATTCAAGTAGAGGATGCAAAAAAAGGAGATAATCAAGTATTCAAAGTAAACAATGAGGGAAAAAGCATCGTACTTCAGATATTTTCACCTTCAGAGGATGAAATAAAAACCTTTAGAATTGAATATACTGTAAAAAATGTTGCCACAAAGTATGCTGATACAGGAGAACTCTATTATAAATTCCTCGGAGATGAAAATGAAACCCCTATAGATTTTCTTGGAATAAACATTAAACTGCCTGGAAAAATCACCGACAAGGTGAAGATATTCGCCCATGGTCCTACCAATGGAAAAATAAACTTCAGCGGTGACAATATGGTTAGGGCAGAAGTAGAAAAAGTCCCAAAAAATACCTTTGTGGAAGTGAGAATACTTTTCCCAACGGATTTCATCCCAAATTCAACTAATATAGTGAATAGAAATGCCTATGACGACATAATAGAGGAAGAGCTGTCCTATATACAGGAACTAAAGGAAAGAGAAATAAGAAGGGAAAAGAGGAAGAACATATTTAATAATGTATCCATAGCTTATTCAGGAGTTCTTATAGTAGCTCTAGCTGTAGCTTATAGTAAGCTGCGAAGAAAAGAGAATATATATGAACTTTCCCATATCAAATCCAATACTGATGATTCTCCTGCCCTAGTTAGCTTATTAGTAAGAGGTCACATATCCATCCAAGCACTGATGGCTACCATATTTGACCTGGCTAGAAGAGGATTCATATCAATAGAAGAAGATAATAAGAAGAAAATTGATAGCTTCAGATTGGTGAGATTGGATAAGAAGGAAGACAGCCTTTCAAACCATGAAAAGTTATTGCTAGAATGGTTGTTTGATAAGATGGGAGATGGAAAAACCGTAAATTCTACGGATATAAAATATTATGGTAAATTGCAACAAGGTGAATTTTATAATTACTATAATTCATGGACTAAGGCTATAAAGGAAGAAGCCAAGGAAAAAGGATATTATGATGAGAAGGCTAAATCTTTTGGTATAGCTCTAGTAATTCTAGCCACTATCTCCTTACTAGTCTCATTTTTCTCCATGGCTTTTAAAGCTATATTTGGAGGTTTATTGTTGATAATCTCAATTGTGGCACTAATATATGGGGTTTCAATGTTTTGGAGAAAATCCGATTATGGATATGCTCAAATTAAAAAATGGAGAAATTTCATGAAGGAGTTGAGAAAAAGCAGCAAGTCGCTAAATATAGAGGATTTAACCCTATCACTGGATAGAGCTTTAATATACGGATTAGCCTTAGGTATAGGCTTTGATAGCCTCAACAGATTTGAACCCCTTGTTTATAATAGCCACTCGCCAAGCTATTGGCCCTATTGGTTCTTCTTAAGCAATTCTAAAGGAGAAAATGTATTTGAAAACAGCTTAAACAAAGCCTTCACCAATACTAGCACCAGCTCTTCTATTGGTTCAGGAGGAGGATTCTCCTCCGGCGGCGGTGGTGGAGCTGGCGGCGGAGGAGCTGGAGGGTTCTAATCTAACCAAACAAGGATTGGATTAATTAATCCAATCCTTGTAATAGATCTTTTAGCTGTCCCTTTACCCTATAGGGAACTTTTTTTAGCTGTTTTACATCTTTGCTTCCTGTAAGGAGCATAAGCATTCTTAATTTATACGCTAAATCTTCCATGTACTTATAGGCCTTATCATATCCATCTTCTAGCAGTATTCTCAATATGACTCCACCAATGGCTACCATATCTGCTCCTACTATGAGGGCTTTAAACACATCCAGGCTATTTTGTATGCCTCCACTTGCTATAATATGCAAATTGCTGCTAACCCTTCTACACTCCATAAGGCTTAAGGCTGTTGGTATACCCCAGGAATAAATATCTGTAAAATCCATATTGTCATTTCTTCTGCATTCAATTTCAATAAAGTTAGTACCACCTTTTCCTGAAATATCAATGTACCTTACTCCTATGTCGTATAACCTCTTTGCCACATCCTTTGACATTCCAAAGCCTACTTCCTTTACTATCACAGGCTTGGGAATATTATTAACTATATTTTCTATATTTTTTAATAGCCCCTTAAAATCCCTATCTCCCTCTTTCATAGCCAGCTCCTGAGCTGGGTTTAAATGAAGCTGAATTCCATCAGCCTCTATTATATCCATTGCCAGCTTAATATCCTCTACGGAAGCATTGGCACTCAAGTTAGACAGTATTACTCCATCTTCTCCCATTATATCCCTTACTACCCTGAAGGATTCATGGCTTTCCTCATCTCTTAGGGCTATAGTTTGAGAGCCTACTGCCATAGGGATGTTAAAGGCTTTCGCTATTTTTGACAAGCTTCTATTTATTTCCCGGGAAAAAGGTGTACCTCCAGTTATAGCATTTATCATTAAGGGATAGTCTATATACTTGCCAAGGAAATTTACTTTTGTGTCTATTTCCTGGAAATTAAGCTCTGGTAGAGCATTGTGTTCTATAAAAACATCCTCAAATAAGGTCGAATTTTTATAGGTAGACTTTAAATATTCGTCAATATGCTGTTGTTTTCTGTCTCTTCTTATATTTTCATTCATGTTATCACTTCTCTATCTATTTTAGTACAAAATTTCTAAACATTTCATTTACTAACTGTTTTGTCTTTTCTTCATAAGGTATGAAGTAAGATTGGCCATTTATAGTAGGGGTTTCCCCTTCTAATCTTGCAATTTTTACATTATCCATACTTATACTATTAAGACTGGGTATAGCTTTTAGGGCTGCAGTTGTTGGTATATTAGTATCCACATAGTCAAAGTAGGTTTTTATAATTCGAGGAAGCTTGGTTATGTTTTTAGGCTGTAGAGCTTGCTTTATAAATTCCCTTATAAAATACTGTTGAGCTTCTACCCTTCCTAAATCCCCCTCAGGATAAGATCTAAATCTTAAAAACTGCAAGGCCTTTTCTCCATCTAATGTTTGTAAGCCTGGCTGTATATCTATTACCAAGGGAGGTTTTGCTGCTAGGTCTGTGTATTTCATCCTTCTAGGCACATCTATTTCTACACCACCTATGGCATCCACTATTTCCCTTACAGCTTGATAATCAACAGTTACATAATATTCAAGGTCCACACCCAATAAATCCTTTACAGTCTGAACCAGTAGTTTAGGTCCACCATAGGCATAGGCATGGTTGATCTTTTCTTGTTTTCTTCTGCCTCTTATATTAGTTCTAGTATCTCTTGGTATAGACAGCATGGCAATTTCACCAGTTTCATAGTTAAAGCGGCAGAGAATAATAGTATCTGATCGCATTCCTGTAGGCTTGTAACCATTTCTATCTTCCTCAATTTGTTTGACCCTTTTTATGCCACCTATACCTTCTAAGTCATCTATTCCTATTAATAGGAATAGTATTTCTCCTTTAGCCTCTATTTCTTCCTCTCTATTTCCTCCATCTATTTTATCTTCTTTAAGACCATTTACTGCATGGTAGCCTATAAAACCATATAAAGCTGAAAATACAATAAAGGATATGAGGAATGTAGCCCAAAACTTCTTTTTCATCACTACCTCCCATTGGCCTGTAAATTAAATGATACTAAATTTATGTAGCAATTGCAATTTAAAATCCCTTTCTAATACAAGTCTATTTAACAGAAACATAAGGGTTACCTTCTATATAGAATCTATAGGGAAAATATTTTGCTTCTTCTGCATAATCTATACCTATTCTGGTTGTTTCAACAATATTAAAGTTTTCCCCATTTCCTTCCTCTAAATACAATATATCTCCACATAAATCTAAACCATTGTGTACTTCTTTGGTAATATTTAAAGCCATACACAATTTCCCAGGCCCATTGGTTAAATTCTTCTTCTGGTATTTAGTAAGCTCCTTATAGGGTT
>CALBUB010000082.1 GCA_937967955.1 uncultured Bacillota bacterium
CGTGAAGGTGGAAGAACAGTAGGAGCAGGAGTTGTAACTAAGATTCTTGGCTAATTTAATTGGGTTAATAAAAACTAGGCCCTTAAGGCCTAGTTTTTTTGAGTTACAATAGGCTAAGAAAGTTGGATAAATTGCTTACAAATGTGCAGATTAATTAATGAAAGATAATATTTAACACATTATTATTGACATTGATTTTTATTTATGGTAGTTTATATAAAGTAATGGAGTAGCATGGATTATTGCGTCCAAAAATCCACGGTAATTATATATACCTAGTGTACAGCAAGTAGGAGGTGTAGCAAATGAGAGATAGAATAACTCTAGAATGCACTGAGTGTAAAAATAGAAATTATACAACAACTAAGAATAAGAACAATACATCAGAAAGATTAGAATTAAGAAAGTATTGTAAATTCTGTAAAACTCATACTGTCCATAAGGAAACTAAGTAGATGAATACTTGTAAGGATGTGAGTCTATGTCAACTCGAACCACAGCTAAGAAGAAGGGCAAACTGAGAACATACTTTAAAGGCGTAAGATCTGAACTTAAAAAGGTAGTCTGGCCTAATAGGAAAGCACTTGTCAATCATACTGGCATAGTAGTATTGATAAGCTTGATTATATCCTTATTAGTATGGGCATTAGACCTTATAATACATTGGATATTATCATTCATTATATAAAATAAGGAGGATAGAAGGACTATAGTCCTTGATAATATGATGGATAAAGATGATAAGCGTGAAAGCAGGGCGGAAAGAGCTAAAAAGGCTAAGTGGTATGTAGTCCATACTTATTCTGGATATGAAAACAAAGTAAAAGCAAATATTGAAAAAGTAGTAGAAAATAGAGGGATGATTGACGACATATTTGAAATTGTTGTCCCAATGGAGGAGTACGTGGACAACAAGGGAGGAAGTAAGAAAGTTAAAGAAAGAAAGTTATTTCCTGGCTATGTTCTTGTAAAGATGATAATGAATGATACATCATGGTATATTGTAAGAAATACTAGAGGAGTTACTGGCTTTGTTGGACCTGGCTCAAAACCCATTCCTCTAACTGATGAGGAGGTTAGAGCTTTAGGTGTTCAAGAAAATATATTGCCTTCTATAGATTTAAATGAAGGTGATGTAATAAGAGTAACTACAGGTCCCTTTGAAAACTTTATGGGAACTGTTGATAGTGTTAATATTGAAAAGAAGAAAGTGAAAGTATATGTTTCAATGTTTGGTAGAGAAACACTAGTAGAGTTAGATTTTGATCAGGTAGAAAAAATCTAATATTTGTCTAAAAAAGCTAATAAGCTTTTTTATTTATAGATAGATTAAATAAGAGATTATTCAGCAAATCTCACTTTAGTTTAGGAGGTGCAAGGAACAATGGCCAAAAAAGTTATAGCTGTAGTAAAATTACAAATACCAGCTGGTAAAGCAACTCCAGCACCACCTGTAGGAACTGCATTAGGTCCCCATGGAGTTAACATAATGCAATTTACTAAGGAGTTTAATGCAAGGACTGCAGATCAGGCTGGAATGATAATACCAGTTGTTCTTACAGTTTATCAAGATAGATCATTTACTTTCATAACTAAGACTCCGCCAGTTGCGGCGTTAATCAAGAAAGCTGTAGGAATTGAATCTGGCTCAGGAGAACCAAACAAAACAAAAGTAGCAACTATTTCCATGGATAAAGTAAAGGAAATAGCTGAAATTAAAATGCCAGATTTAAATGCTAACAGCATAGAAGCAGCTATGAAGATGGTAATAGGTACAGCAAAGAGCATGGGTGTTGCTGTAGAAGAGTAATTCTAATAAATACAAGTGGGAGGATATTCCGCTAATACCACAAGGAGGTTTAAAGATGAAAAGAGGAAAGAAATATCTAGAAAGCTTAAAGCTAATCGATAAAACTAAACTATACTCACCAGAAGAAGCTATTGAACTAGTTGAGAAAACAGCAAAAGCTAATTTTGATGAGACAGTACAATTATCTGTTAGACTGGGAGTAGACCCTAGACATGCAGACCAACAAGTAAGGGGTACAGTAGTATTACCCCATGGAACAGGAAAGACTAAGAAGATTTTAGTGTTTGCCAAAGGCGAAAAGGCTAAAGAAGCAGAAGAAGCAGGAGCAGATTATGTTGGAGCAGAAGAATATGTAGAAAAGATTCAAAATGAAGGTTGGCTAGACTTTGATGTGGTAGTTGCTACGCCAGATATGATGAGTGTAGTAGGTAGATTAGGAAGAATATTAGGTCCTAAAGGATTAATGCCGAATCCAAAGTCTGGTACAGTTACATTTGAAGTAGGAAAAGCAGTTAAGGAGATTAAAGCTGGTAAAGTAGAATACAGAGTTGACAAATCTGCTATAATCAATGTCCCAATAGGAAAAGTTTCCTTTGGAAAAGAAAAGTTATTGGAGAACTTCCTAACTATTATGGAAGCTATTATTAGGTCCAAACCAGCTGCTGCAAAAGGTAGATACTTAAGAAGTGTTGTACTTTCAAGTACAATGGGACCTGGAATAAAAGTGAATCCACAGAATTTATTGGATAGATAAAAATATATAAAAACTGTTGACTAATATGTAAATTATTGATATAATTTCCATGTTAATTTAATAGGATTACCGTAGACAGTAGGAACCCTGAGTGGTTTAAAACTTCTCCTACCGAGGTAAGAGATTTGTACCTAATTCTAGTTGGAGATTAGGGCCTCTCTGTGTCTACGGAGGGGCCTTTATTTGTTTGGCCTTCAGGAGGTGAATTGGTTGAAAGAAAAAGTATTAGAAGAAAAGAAGCAAATAGTTCAGGAGATCAAAGAGAAAGTTGAAAAATCTCAAGGAATTGTCCTAGTGGACTATAGAGGCTTAACAGTAGAAGAAGTAACAGAACTTAGACGTAACTGTAGAAAAGCAGGCGTTGACTACAAGGTTTATAAAAACACATTAATGAGGTTTGCTTTTAAAGAATTAGGTCTTGAAGAGTTTAATGAGTATTTAAAGGGACCTAATGCTATTGCCTTTGGTTATGATGACCCTGTACAACCAGCTAAGATTACAAGTGAATTTGCTAAGGAACATGAGGCACTAGAAATTAAAGCTGGTATAGTAGATGGAAAAATAGTTGGCGTAGAGGAAATCAAAGAACTAGCTGACTTACCATCTAGAGAAGTTCTTATCGCTCAAGTACTTGGAGGCTTCAACGCACCTATTACAGGTCTTGTAAATGTCCTTCAAGGAACTATAAGAAACCTTGTTTATGCATTAAATGCAATTAAAGAAAAGCAGGAAGCTCAAGGAGCTTAATACTTAAAATTAGAAAAAATATGGAGGGATATATAATGGCAAGTGAAAAAGTTCAAAACTTAATTGAAGAAGTTAAAGGCTTAACAGTATTAGAGTTAGCTGAATTAGTAAAAGCATTAGAAGAGGAGTTTGGAGTTAGTGCAGCTGCTCCAGTTGCAGCAGTAGCAGCAGCACCAGTAGCAGGTGCAGCACCAGCAGCTGAAGAAAAGACAGAATTTGATGTTGTATTAGCAAATGCTGGAGATCAAAAGATAAAAGTTATCAAAGTTGTAAGAGAAATTACTGGTTTAGGCTTAAAAGATGCAAAGGAATTAGTAGACAATGCACCAAAGCCAGTTAAAGAAGGAGTATCAAAAGAAGAAGCTGAAGAAATTAAAACAAAACTAGAAGAAGTTGGAGCAACTGTAGAGCTTAAGTAATTGAAAAAGGCTTTCTATTGAAAGCCTTTTTTTATTAACAAAAAAATCAACAACAAATTCCTTGACATGTATTATTAGGTATGATAATATAAATAGATGCTATCCTACGTGGAATCTTTTTGTATAAAATATGGTGTAAATGTCAATATTATAATATGTTTAATTCAAATATATTACCAAAAGCGGCCCTTTGCTTTTGGCTATTTTAGTTTAACAAGGGGTGAATGTATATAATGGTACATCCTGTAAAATATGGAAACCGCGTTAGAATGAGTTATTCCCGCATTAAAGAAGTGTTAGACTTGCCTGATCTAATTGAAGTCCAAAAAAATTCTTACAAATGGTTCTTAGAAGAAGGACTAAAAGAAGTATTCGATGATTTCTCCCCTATACAAGATTATACAGGAAATTTAATATTGGAATTTATGGATTATAAGGTCAGTGATGAACCCAAGTATACAGAAGATGAAGCAAGAGAAAGGGATGCAAATTACTCAGCTCCATTGAAAGTAAAAGTTCGCCTTATAAACAAGGAAACTGGAGAAGTAAAAGAACAAGAGGTATTTATGGGAGACCTTCCCCTAATGACCAAAAAAGGAACTTTCATAATTAATGGTGCGGAAAGAGTTGTTGTAAGTCAGCTAATAAGATCCCCAGGAGTATATTATTCAGAAGAAATAGACAAGTCAGGAAAAAAACTGTATTCAGCTACCGTTATTCCTAATCGTGGTGCTTGGTTAGAATATGAGACAGATTCAAATGATATCGTTTATGTGAGAATAGACAGAACTAGAAAGCTAGCCGTTACTACACTTTTAAGGGCTTTAGGATATAAAACTAATGTAGAAATTGTAGATTTATTAGGTGAGACGGAACATATTCTTAAGACATTAGAAAAGGATAATACGACTTCCGATGAGGAAGCTCTTATAGAAATATATAAAAGGTTAAGGCCTGGAGAGCCTCCAACAGTAGAAAGTGCACAAGCCCTATTAAATAATCTGTTTTTCGATCCAAAGAGATACGATTTAGCTAAAGTAGGAAGATATAAATTCAACAAAAAGCTATCCCTATATAGTAGAATTACAAACAAAGTGGCCGCAAAGGATATTTTGGATCTTGAAACCGGAGAAATACTAGTAGAAGCCGGAGAGAAAATAACAAGGGAAAAAGCCATAAAAATTGAAAATAGCGGCATAAATCAAGTAGATATTGTTACTGAAAATGGTAAAACCGTCCGTGTAGTTGGAAACAATTTTGTAAGTGTGGAAGCTTTTGAGCTACCATTTTCCTTAGAAGAGCTTGGACTTAAGGAGAAAGTTTATTATCCTCTTATGAAGGAATTGATTGATACTTATGACGATCCAGATGAATTAAAAGAAGCAATAGTTGAAAGGATTAAGGACCTTTCACCTAAACACATAACTAAGGATGATATTATAGCAAGCATTAATTATCAGTTTAATCTATTTGAGGGAGTAGGAAAAACTGATGATATCGATCATTTAGGAAACAGAAGGCTGCGTTGTGTGGGTGAGCTTTTACAAAATCAATTTAGAATAGGTCTTTCAAGAATGGAAAGGGTTGTCAGAGAGAGGATGACAATCCAAGATATTGATGTAGCAACTCCACAAGCCCTAATAAACATTAGGCCAATAGTAGCAGCCATAAAGGAATTCTTTGGTAGCAGCCAGCTATCCCAATTTATGGATCAAACTAATCCTTTATCTGAGTTAACACATAAAAGGAGAATGTCAGCCCTTGGACCAGGTGGACTAAGTAGAGATAGGGCTGGAATAGAAGTAAGAGACGTACATGATTCCCACTATGGCAGAATGTGTCCTATAGAGACGCCAGAAGGTCCAAACATAGGTCTTATAACATCCCTTACTACCTATGCAAGAATAAATGAATATGGCTTTTTACAAACACCTTATAGGGTAGTAGATAAGGAAAGAGGAGTAGTACT
>CALBUB010000083.1 GCA_937967955.1 uncultured Bacillota bacterium
CTTGCAAAACTCTACTCTACTTTCATCAATTTAGTATATAGATAAATGTCTATATATTGGATAAAGAAAAACTCAATAAAAATGATTTCTCCTTCTAAAAGTGTCTTATTTCATATTTTTTAATATTCTTCTTATGGTCAAATACATTCTCATTTTATCTACGTTGCCTACAAAAGCTGGTTTTCCTTCTATAAAAGTAATTGGGTGTTCAGAGCGTTTTTCTACAATTTTCATTTCATCTTCATAACCATTTAAATCATCCGTTTCTAAGTCTATAAAATTCATTTCAATCTTATCCTTTATATCAGTTCCTTCTAAAAAAGTCTTAACTTCTTTATACATTTCCATTGTTGTCAGATCCTCACCGGGACCGCAGGCTGTACTTGGTCCTCATCCACATGAAGTTGGAACAACTTCATTTTTCTTTCCAAACATATGAATTTTAATTTTTGCTGTCATACTATTACCTCCATACATGCTAGATTTCGTTGTTTTTAACTCTTTTTATTAAATCCTCTACTTTTCCCTTAATTAAATCTCGAGTCTTTCTGTAGTCCTCAATTGGACCACCAGATGGGTCCTCCAGTCCCCAATCTTCACTATGACTATTAGGTATATATGGACAAACTACATTACATCCCATGGTTATCAGTATATCAACCTCTTCTGGTATTTCATCTAATAGCTTTGGATAGTGGTCCGTCATATCCACTCCTACTTCTTCCATCACCTTAACTGCTAAAGGCTTTACTTCTGGATATTCTTCTGTTCCAGCTGAGTAAACTTCTAATACATCACTACCTAATTTTTTGGCCCAAGCTTCTGCCATTTGTGATCGACATGAATTGTGAACACATATAAATGCCACTTTCTTTTTCATTGCATTTCTCCTTTTATCTATTTTAAAAGTTTACTTAGATCTTAATTTAATTGTCTTCGAGACTTATATCCCTCAAATCAATTTTTTTAATATGTTTTATTCATCTTGTATTTATCTTTCCTGTTGGCGTTTTTTATTTCTTATACTTAATTCTGACATCAAGTATTCTTCTGGCACCTCTAAGAATTTACAAAACTCTTCATTGGTTGGATATTCTTTAGTTTTAACGATCTCACCGTCAACCACTGTTACTGGAAGTACATCTACTCCTTCATCAACCAATAGATTATTAACTTTTTCATTTTCTATAAATGCTTGAGGATTGTCAGAAAGATTATACCTTTCCACAACTATTCCTCTGTTTTTCAGCCTATTTATAGCTGTATGAACTCTTAAAAGATTCTCATCAATAGATGGTCCACAGAGACCAGTAGGACAACACATAGCTGGATCATAAATAATCATTCTTTTCATACTTACTCATCCTTCCTATTAACAATTATTCTTTTTTACATTTCTACATATACAGTCTTCAGACTCAGTGAAAATATTCAACAAGAACAATACCACTTTATTACACTCCGCCATGTTTAAAGAATAATAATTCCATACCCCGTCCTTTCTTATGTTAACTAGATTAGCATCTGCTAAAACTTTCATATGATGGGATAGGGTAGGCTGTGTAAAATCAAAATGTTCCAGTATATCACAAGCACACATTTCTCCACAGGAGAGCATATCAATTATCTGTAGCCTATTAGAATCTGATAGTGCTTTTATTGCTTTTGAATATTTTTCATAATCCTGTTTCATTTGCTCACCTCTTATATAGATATTCATCTATATATAGAATATTATAATAGTCTAAAATATGTCAATATAAAGTTTTATTAATATAAATAAATAGAAATTATTCTAACTATTAAAAAACCCATTACTATCTAGTAATGGGTTTTTTCCTATTCTGTAGCTATTTCACTTAAATCTTCTATTTTATTAATATAAATCTTTCTTATTATTAGGAAGTATATTCCCTGGCATATAAAGTATCCTACCATGACTATTAGTCCGTTTTTTAGCAGGTTGGCATCCAGTAGATTTGAAAGGGATTTAAGGGCAAATAAAGAGTGCATAGTGCTTACAATGAAGGGCAAGAAGAATATAGCTGCTATCTGCTTAGTTATCATTCCCTTCATCTCTTTTTTGGTTATGCCAATTTTCTTCAGTATATTGTACTCAATGCCATCCTGTTTTATTTCATTGAAAAGTTTAAAGTAGATTATACTTCCAGATGCTATGAAGAATAAAAAGGCTACGAAAAATCCTATAAACAGAGCAACTCCAAAGTAATTTCTCTCTTCCCTGTAAGGAATAGATTTTGAATAAAAGAAGCCCTCATATTTTTCCCCAAGCATATTCTGAATTTTTATGGACGTTTCATAGGCTCTTTCCCATTTATCTATATGGATACCATTAAATATGAGCATATCCTTTTCTTCAGCCTTCTTTAATATTTCTTTGTAGTCTTCATCATTTAGTATTATCAAATCAGAATATATATTAGGCAGGGTAGTTACAGAACCGTGTACTTCTCCCTTTACACTAAACTCTTTAGATTCACCATTGATATTTAAAGTGACAGCTTCATAGGGAAACACGATGTTTTTTACGATACCTTTGTCATAGTAATCTGTCCTAAATGGGTAATTGTATATGACTTCTCCTTCACCTACTTGAACTTTTTCCTTTCCCATATAACTTGCCAATTTATTATAATCTGAATTGGATATGGCCAATATATCAGAAACATGTCCATCTTCATATTCTTCCTTTTCATTTATAACCCTAATTAGCTTTACTCTCTGATATTCTTCTACAACAAATCCATAATCTTTAAGTATATCCATTGCTTTTACAATACTTAGGTTGTCGTTAAGATTTTCACCTTCTTGAATTATAGCAATATCTTGAGGCATATTGCTTATTCCAGTTACGTTAGGTATCTCTGTAAAGAAGGAGAATATGGTCTCCGTAGCAGTAAAAGTAATAGCTCCAAGGATTGATGCTAAAAACAAGACTTTAGCAGTATCTTTAAGTTTAAACCTCATCTGGGAAAAGGCCACCATATTGGTTCTATTGTAAAATATCTTCTTGCTGTTAGTAAGCTTATTAGCCAGCAATATGCTAAACTGAGTGAATATGAAATAGGTCCCTGCTACAACTATGAGAACAACAGGTATCATGGCACGTATTACAAATTCATCATCTACAATCCAAGCTGTAACATAGCCTATTATCAGTAACCCAAGGCCTAATAAGGATTTAAATTTAGAGAATTTTGGTATTTCCTTGGGTATTTTTTGCATCTTCAACTGCTCTACTATTTCCTTACTCCTTATTTGAAATAGGGATAATAAATTGACTATTTCAAACAACAGGAAGAACAAAACTACAGTTAAAAGCAGTGCCTTCAATGAAATATAAAAGGGCAAGCTTATATCCATAAAGGCTTCCATTGCCATGAAAAACAGCTTGGAAAATAAAATTCCCATTAAAAGCCCTGTAGCTATTGATAATGCTGTAATTATATTTCTCTCTATAAACACATATCTTCTTATCTGCTTGCTGGTCATCCCAAAGAGGGATAATAGTCCAAATTCCTTACCCCTTGATTTTAAGAATATGGAAGTAGCATAGCTGACAAAGAGTACGGTAAATATGGCTATTATGATTAGACATATTATGATTCCATTTACTGCCCCCGCATGTACAGTAGCACTTGGTGCCAAAGGTTCTCTTCTCACTTTAGGATGAAATAGGAAGCTTGAAAATATATAGAATACAGCCACTGTAAACATATTGCTCAAATAGTACATTATATACCTGTATAGGTTCCCCTTTAAGTTCTTCAAGGCTATATCATATAGCTTCATTGTACCCACCTCCAATTAAGGAAAGGGAATCCAGTATCTCCTTGAAGAATACCTTTCTAGTTGAGCTCTTTACTATCTCCAAAAAGAACTTGCCATCTTTAATCATTATAATCCTATTGCAAAAGCTTGCTGCAAAGGCATCATGGGTAACCATAACGATGGTAGCTCCTCTTTCCTTGTTTATCCTTTCCAAGGCTTCCATAAGGTCATTAGATGCTTTGGAATCCAAGTTTCCTGTTGGTTCATCGGCTAATATTATAGAGGGATTATTTATAAGGGCCCTTGCACAGGCAGTCCTCTGCTGCTGACCTCCAGAGATTTCATAAGTTCTCTTATTGAGTATGTTTTCTATATCTAACATTTTAGCCAGCTCCCTAACTTTCCTCTCTATTTCCATAGAGTTTACCCCATCTAACACCAGAGGAAGGGCTATGTTTTCCTTTACGGATAGCGTATCTAATAGGTTGAAATCTTGAAATATAAAACCTAGATTTTTTCTTCGGAATAATGCCAAGCTGTCCTTATTCAGCTTATGGGGGTTTTCTCCATTTATCAGAACCTCCCCAGAAGAGGGAGTATCTATAGTTGCCAATATATTCAAAAGGGTAGTCTTACCGCTTCCTGAAGGCCCCATTACTCCTAGAAATTCTCCTTCCTTAACAGCCATGCTAAAATTATCCAAGGCCTTAACTGCTACTCCTTTTCCTTTGCTTCCATATATCTTAGATAATCCTTTAGTTTCCAACACGAACATATCCATCCTCCTAACGAATACTTTATCCTTACTGCTTTATCTATAGTATAAAAAAATAAGAGAAATCCTACTATCGATTTCCCTTTCAAATGAGCACATATATCTTACAATTTTGTTAGATTAATCTTTCTATATGTTATAGATACTCCTTCCATGGTAAAAGATAATGTTCACCCGTGTGCCTACCCCTTCCTGGGAGTCAATCTCTATACCATGACCTAATCTGTCGCATACTTTCTTAGTCAGATAAAGGCCCATGCCTGTAGATTCCTTATACCTTCTTCCATTTTCTCCAGTAAAGAAGGGCCTAAATACTCTATCTATATCCTTTTTAGGAATTCCAACGCCATTGTCCTCTATGGATAGTATGGTTTTATCGCCTTCTCGGTACAAATCCACATGCAGATGCTTCCTCTCTTCATCCTTTACCTTGGTATACTTAATAGCGTTGGAAATTATCTGGTTTATAATAAACTTTAGCCATTTTGGGTCGCTTTTAACCATAAGTTTTTCTTGAGATTTAATTTTTGGATATATGGAGTTCACAATAAAGGCATTCTTGTTCTCATTTATAACAGCTCTAACTATATCCAACACTTCTACCTCTTCTACTTTAAAGTCCATTTCAAAGTCATTTAGCCTCAAGGAATATAGCTCCATTTCAAGGCCATGGGATAGCTTCTCAACTTCTTCCTCTATGCTTTTATAGCTCTCCTTGATAGCCTCATCCATAACTCTATCCTTTTCATTTTCAAGTATTAGCTTAATTACCGATATGGGGGTTTTCATCTGATGGATCCAGCGGGATTTAAAATGGATCTGCTCCTGAAATCTTCTCCTATACTCATCCAATGTATTTTCAAAATGCATATAGTTTTCAGTTAAAAGCCTTCTAAATGCTTCATGTTCCCTGCTTGCATTTTCAGGAATGTTGAATATATAGTCAAAGCTATCTTTCCTTTCCAAACCTTCCTTTAATGCTTGATATACTTTTCTCTTTTTATAGTAATCATAGATAATTGAAATGCCGAGAATAACTGTTGATATCAGCGCTGCATATATGATATTTCCAATGTTAAGCTGTTCACCCCGTATTATCAGATCAAGGCTCATTATCACTATCACAAGGGCTGTGCTGATGTAATAAAATAGAATATACAAAAATCTATCAATTATATAGTCCTTAAAGCTCATAACATCACCTGCTCCAAGTATTGACCATCAAGTAGCCTTGGCCTCTTTTAGTCCTTATGGAATCATATATGCCTAGTTCCTCAAGTTTTTTCCTTAACCTTGCTATATTCACCGATAAGGTATTATCATCTACGAAATCCATATCATCCCACAGCTCTTCCAAGAGTTTATCTCTTGGAACTATTTCGTTCAAATTGGTAGCTAAAATATACAAAAGTGCAAACTCCTTCTTGCTGAGCTCTATCTTCTTATTGTTCCACTCCACTATGTTCTGATTCACGTACAGGTATAGGCCTTCTATATCCAATATTTCCTTGGTCATTCTTTCTGCATATTCTCCATAAGCTCTTCTCATTACCCCTTTGATTTTTGCTAACAACAGGTCGAAGGAAAAGGGCTTGATTATATAATCATCGCCCCCATGCTCTATGGCCATTACCTGATCCATATCTGATAGTCTTGCTGATATGAATATTATAGGCACCTTTGAAATGCTCCTTATTTCCCTACACCAGTAAAAGCCATCGTAGTAAGGAAGGTTAATATCCAGTAACACCAGATGAGGCTCTACTCTTAGAAATTCCCCTTTTATATCTGTATAATCCTTTACTATGGAAACATGGTAGTTATATCTTTCCAATTTATCTTTAATAAGCTCTTGCAGCTTTACATCATCCTCTACAACCAATACCTTGTACACAATGACACCTCCAATGCTTCAATAATTATAATATATCATTGAAATAAAATATAAACAATCTTCCACCTATTAACTCCAGCTCTCTGCTTCCCAAATTTAAGAAATACAGGGAGAAGCTTAATATTTATGCTATTCCCTCCTTTCAACATTAACGCATATAGCAAAAATCAAAAAAAGCTTCTAAACCCTATGGTTTAGAAGCCTAAACTATTCCCTTGCAAACTTGCTTAAGTTGAAGGAAAGGAAAAAACCTATTATCAATATGAGTGCACTAAGCAAATACTCCATATTAAAGCTAAAGCCAGGAAATAGTGGAACAATGGAACCGAGAACAAAGCCTATTATCATATAATAGGTAAGGCCATAAGCTTTTTCGAACATGAAGGATATGATCTTTGAAAGCCCTAGAAAGCACAAAACAAATCCTATACCCATGGGAATCAAGGCAGATAAATCCAATGTGGCCATAGCCTTGAGGGTAAAATTATATGCATTCAAATATATCAGTATTACAGAGGCACTCATCCCTGGCACCACTGACCCTATGCCTACAATGGCTCCGTATAATATAAGCTCCATTAGTCCCGGCTCTTCATCTGTATCAACATCTATAATGCCATCATCCTCCGCTATGCCAAATGCCACAGAAATTATAAAGCTCAATAAAAAGGGAACTATGTATATCCATTGAAATCCTCTTTTGTTGGCAGTCTTAAAGAGGGAAGGAAAGGTCCCTAACATAAGCCCTATAAACAGGTATCTTACCTGTACATTGTAGTTTTCAAATAGATAATTAAAAATATTACTAAAAATTATAACTCCAAGGGCTAATCCCAGCCCTACAGGCATAAGGTATTTAACCTTTTTAGTAAAATCCTTAAATATATTTCCAATAGCCCGAGTTAAATCTTCATAAATACCAAGTATAACTGCTATGGCTCCACCGCTTACTCCCGGTGCTATAGCCCCTATGCCTATTACTATACCTTTTAAAAAAGCTGACAATGCCCTCTTCATAAAATCACCTTTTAATTATTCTATTTTTCCATTATACAATAAATGACCAGCCATTTCAAAAAAATATCTCGGCACTATAGGAGCAATTATAGGCCGAGGAAAAATTTTTTATTCAGCTTTTAGAGAATTAAGCTTTTCTAAAACCAATTGGTAACCGCCAGCCCCATGGCGTAAAGCTCTGTTGACTCTGCTTATAGTGGCAGTGCTAGCCCCTGTTTTTTCTGCTATTTCTGCATAGGTATTCCTAGCAACTAACAGTCTAGCCACTTCAAAGCGTTGGGCAATAGATTTAATTTCCCTTTCTGTACATATATCCTCAAAGAACTTATAACAGTCTTCAACAGTCTCCAGTTTTAATATGGCTTTGAAAAGGTTGTCTACCTGTTGACTTCCTGTTTTAGATTCATAAGCAAGCAATATATCACCACCTTAGATTTGTAGACTGTTTAGACTAAAAAATCTGGGAAAGAATCCCAGATTTTTTAGTCCTAGAATAGTCCAACTATTTCTCCACTTGGTAATATATCTATATTGTTGGCTGCAGGAACCTTTGGTAGTCCTGGCATGGTCATAATATCTCCAGTCAAGGCTACTAGGAAACCTGCACCATTGGATACCCTTATATCTCTTACTGTAATCTTGAAGCCTTTTGGCCTTGCCAATAGGGTTGGGTCATCAGATAAGGAATACTGAGTTTTTGCCATACATATTGGCATCTTATCTAAGCCAAGTTCTTCAATTTGTTTTATCTTCTTCTCGCAAGCTTTTGTATATTCAACTCCATCTGCACCATATACTTCTACTGCTATCTTTTCTATCTTATCCTTAATTGAATCTTCTACATCATATAAGGGCTTAAAGTTAGATTTTTTAGTTTCACATATTTCAACTACTTTTTCTGCTAGCTCTATTGCTCCTTCTCCTCCTTTAGCCCATACTTCAGATAGTACTGCTTCTGCTCCTACTTCCTTACATCTGTTCAATAAGTAGTCTAATTCAGCTTCTGTATCAGTTGGGAATCTGTTGATTGCCACAACTGCTGGTACTCCAAATTTATTTACATTTTCAATGTGTTTTTCTAAGTTTTCAAAGCCTCTTGCAAGGGCATCTAAATCTTCTTTGCCTAATTCATCCCTCTTAGCTCCACCATGGTGTTTCAATGCCCTAACTGTAGCTACTATTACTGCAGCATCTGGTTTTAAGTTACCAAATCTAGATTTAATATTGAAGAATTTCTCAGCACCTAAGTCTGCACCGAAGCCTGCCTCTGTAATAGTGTATTCTGCTAGTTTCAAGCTTAACTTAGTTGCTAGTAGGGAGTTGCAGCCGTGAGCTATATTAGCAAAGGGGCCACCATGGACTAGTGCAGGTGTATTTTCTAATGTTTGAACAAGGTTTGGATAAATTGCATCCTTCA
Source organism: uncultured Bacillota bacterium (assembly GCA_937967955.1). Lineage (GTDB taxonomy): Bacteria > Bacillota > Clostridia > Tissierellales > Tepidimicrobiaceae > JAAYHX01. Next base: position 8,896 of record CALBUB010000083.1, read on the forward strand.
TAAGTAGTGCAACAGAACCTTCTGCCTTTAGATCTTTTACATATACAGGGCTGCCGTCGTATCTATAAGCTACAATTATTCTTCCTATTCTCTCTTTTAGATCCTCTAAGTCTTCAGCTAAGCATAGGATTGCCATTACTTCAGAAGCCACTGTAATATCAAAGCCATCTTCTCTTGGAACTCCATTAGCTCTTCCGCCAAGGCCTACAACTATATTTCTTAGTGCTCTATCGTTTAGGTCTAAAACTCTCTTCCATACAATCCTTCTTGGATCTATGTTTAACTCATTTCCTTGATGAAGGTGGTTATCAAGCATTGCAGAGATTAAGTTATGGGCAGTAGTTATAGCGTGTAGGTCTCCTGTAAAGTGGAGATTAATATCTTCCATTGGTACTACTTGTGCGTAGCCGCCTCCTGCAGCTCCTCCTTTTACTCCAAAGCTAGGTCCTAAGGATGGTTCCCTTATGGCTGTAATAGCAGTTTTACCTATTTTATTTAAGCCCATAGAAAGTCCTATATTAGTGGTAGTTTTTCCTTCTCCAGCAGGGGTTGGGTTAATAGCTGTTACTAGTATTAGTTTGCCATCTTCTTTATCCTTCAATCTTTCTAAAACTTTTAGGTTAATCTTTGCTTTGTATTTACCATATTGGATTATGTCGTCTTCTTCTAGGCCTAATTTCTTAGCTATTTCAACAATTGGCAACAATTTAGCCTCTTGTGCTATTTGAACATCCGTCTTCACT
>CALBUB010000084.1 GCA_937967955.1 uncultured Bacillota bacterium
CTCACATGAATGCTAGCTAGTACACTGTGTTTAGAAGTAGTGCTATTAGCCTAATTAAATAAGGAGATGATAATATTATGACTGTCTCAATACAACACTATATAAGCATTCTTATAAGCCTTTTAATAGTAATAGGCTTAGCCATATCTTCTAATAGGAAGGTAAAATCATCAGAAGACTTCTCTTTAGGCGGTAGACAGATGAGCGCATCAAAAGTAGCAGGAATTATTATTGGAACTTTAGTAGGAGGAGCATCAACTATAGGAACTGCTCAACTTGCTTACTAAAGAGGAATAATGCCATGTGGTTTACCTTAGGGGCTAGCTTGGCCTGCATATTCTTAGGACTATTCCTTGCTAAGCCTTTAAGGAAAGCTGAAGTAGATACTGTAACCCAGTTTATAGCAAGAAACTATGGCCCTGGTGCAGGCATAGCTGCAAGTATTCTAACCTCTTTAGCCATATTTGTCCACATAACAGGCCAGTTTTTATCCTCAATTGCCATATTTTCCTCATTATTTGAAATATCCCTATATGTTGCTTTAGTTATAACTATCGTATTGATAATATCTAACATATTTTTTGGAGGGGTTTTAGGTTCTAGTATAGTTGGGGTAGTTAAGACTGTATTACTTTATTTAACTTTAGGAATAAGTGGCCTATTAGCAATTAAGTATTTTGGGGGAGTTAGGTCATTTTTATCAGCTTTTCCTAAAGAGCCCTGGTTCAATCTATTTAGTCAAGGAATAGGGGATGGGTTTGCTGAAGGCTTTGCATTGGTTATAGGAGTTTCGTCTACCCAGACCTATCTTCAAGCCTTATTTTCTGGAAAAACAGAAAGAGAATCCAGAATGGGTTCTTTCTTATCTGCCATTCTTATTCCTCCGATTGGAGCAGCCTGTACCTTAATTGGTATGTATATGAGGACTGTTAATCCTGATTTGGTGCCAAGTGAAGTATTGCCAACCTTTATTTTAAACTATCTAAGCCCATGGATAGGAGGCATTGCAATTGCCGGATTGATAATCTCAGTTATAGGTACAGGTGCTGGTTTGACCCTTGGGGTTTGTACCATGATAAATAGGTATATATATTTGAGATTTATAAATCCTGAAGCAGATGATAAGGCTCAGCTTAGAGTATTAAGGTTATCAGTTTTTGGAGTTTTAACATTAGTTCTACTTCTAGTATTTACTAATGCAGAATCACTCATATTGAAGTGGGGCTTTTTATCAATGACTTTAAGAGGCACTACTATATTTGTTCCATTAATTGGAGCTATTTTCTTAAAGGATAGGATAAGAAAAGAAGCCGGCTTAGCATCCATCATATTGGCTCCTATCATAACATTGCTTTGGGAACTATTTGGATCCAAGAATATAGATTCATTATATATAGGTGTTATTGCAAGCTTTATTATAATAACCCTATTATCAATCTATCCTGTAAAGCAGAAGGATAATCCTATAGCATAAAATGCTTATATCTAGTATAGATATAATATAAGAAAAATATAAATAAAAAATTTATAAAAAGATCTTGCATAAATTATTTAACTATGTTATAATCTATAAAAATTAATATGTAAATCTTTAAATCAGTCCTGTGAGGCTGGCAAGATTGTAATTAATGGTTATAGCATAATAGTATAATTATGCCTATTACTTCTTGCGGCCTGCAAGAAGTTTTTTTATGGCCATATTACAATCTTACAGTCCTTTAAATCAGTCCTGTGAGGCTGAAAAGGAGAGCTTGCAAAACTCTCCTTAAAATTAAAATTTAAGGAGGTTTTTTTATGACTGAAAATGTAATTAGTAAAACACAAAATCAAGTAAAGCTACTTGAAAACTCTAAAAAGGTGGTATTGGGTATACAACATTTAATTGCTATGTTTGGTGCTACGGTACTAGTGCCAATATTAACAGGCTTAGACATATCTGTTGCACTATTTAGTGCAGGCCTTGGAACTTTGATATTCCATCTATGTACTGGCGGCAAAGTGCCAGCATTCTTAGGTTCATCTTTCGCCTTTATTCCAGTAGTATTGACAGTTAAAGAAATATATAATGGAGATTTAGCTTATGCACAAGGAGGCATGTTAGTAGCAGGTTTACTGTATGTTATAATGTCCTTCATTATTAAACGATTTGGTGTAGAAAGGATCGGAAAATATCTTCCTGCCCAAGTAGTTGGACCTATGATAATAGTAATTGGTATGAACCTTATACCTACAGCCTTTAACATGGCTAGCAGCAATTTTGCAATAGCAGCTATAACATTGGGTATAGCTTTATTGATAAATTTTAAAGGTAAAGGCTTTATGAAACAATTAGGAATACTAATAGGGGTTGCTTCAGGCTATGCTATTTCAATGGCAGTAGGAGATGTGGATACCAGTGCAATAATTAGCGCTCCAATTATGGCTGTACCAAATTTCAGCTTACCAAAGTTTGATATAGGAGCCATAGCCATAATTGCTCCTGTAGTGTTAGCAGTTTTTATGGAGCATGTAGGGGATGTTACTACAATAAGTCAGATAGTAGGCAAAGACTATGTTAAGGATCCAGGTTTAAACAGAACCTTACTAGGAGATGGTTTGGCTACAGCAGCAGCTGCACTAATTGGAGGACCTGCAAACACAACCTATGGAGAAAATACAGGAGTTCTAGCAATAACTAGGAACTTTGATCCAGCAACCCTAAGGATTGCAGCAGTATTTGCCATAGTATTAGGCTTTGTATCAAAGGTAGGAGCAGTATTGGCCTCAATTCCTGAAGCAGTAATGGGAGGAATTAGCTTAATGCTATTTAGCATGATAGCTTTAGTAGGAGTTAAAACTATAAAAGCAGAAAAGGTAAAATACACCTGGAAAAATGTATTGATTATGGCAACTATCTTAGTAATAGGCCTTGGTAGTGGAATTATAGAAAGTAAATTAGGGATTACCATTGGAATTCCTATTAGCGAAACGGTAACCATATCTGGCCTAAGTTTAGCAGCAATAGTTGGAATAGCTCTTAACCTAATCTTAAACAAAAAAGAAGTATAAAAAAAGCTCCCTTTACAGGGAGCTTTTTATATTAGTTTTTTCACCTCTTCTAAGGCCTTATCATAATCAGGATGCTCTGTTATTTCTTTTACATATTCTACATATCTAACGGTATTATCCCTATCTAGTATTACAACACCTCTAGCTAATAATCTGCTTTCTTCCACTACAAAACCATAATTGAGGCCGAAGGATAGGTCTTTATGATCCGACAAGGTTATAACCCTATCTATGCCTTTTGCACCACAAAATCTCTGCTGAGCAAAAGGTAAGTCTACAGATATGGTTAAAATCAGAACATCTTCTCCTAAATCTGATGCAGCTTGGTTAAAGTTGATAGTTTGCAGTTCACAAACTCCTGTATCAAGGGAAGGCACTACGCTTATGACCTTTATCTTGTCGCCAGCATCCTTTAATGTAAATGGAGTTAGATCATTTTTTAACACAGTAAAATCTGGCCCTTTGTCCCCTACTTTTATCTCTTTGCCTAACAAAGTGACAGGCTCTCCGCCCATTGTAACTATACCTTTTCTTTTTTCCATTTACCATACTCCTTTACTTATATATTTATATACTAATTTTGTTATTATTTACCCAATAAAAGGGCATATACTCAGATAAAATGTTCACCCAGGGGTATTAGACAAAAGGACAAAATAGGTATAAAATAAGTAAGTAAATGTTTTTAATTTTATTGGAGAGGGAGTTAAATATGCCTAATAAAGTAATAGTAATTGGAGGAGGGGCAGCTGGCATGATGGCTGCCATAGCTGCAAAATATCATGGTGCAGATGTGACTCTACTAGAAAGGAATAATAGGGTTGGAAGAAAGATATTGGCTACAGGAAATGGAAGGTGTAATTATACAAATATTAATTTATCTATAAACAATTACCATGGAAGGAATAAGAAGTTTCCTTATAGCTGTTTATCTCAATTTAATGTGGAAGATACTATTAATTTTTTTGAACGCTTAGGAATAACTCCTGTAGTGGAAGATAATGGAAAGGTATTTCCCCAATCTTATCAAAGTTCTAGTATTTTGGATGTATTAAGACTTGAATTGGAATATTTAGGAGTTGAAGTACTTACAGAAGCTTATGTGATAGATATTAAAAAGAAGAAAAACTTTATAGTTACTTTAAAGGATGGCCGAAAACTCCATGGAGATAAAATAATATTAGCAGCAGGGGGAAAAGCAGCTCCTAATACGGGTTCAGATGGAAATGGCTATTTACTAGCCCAGAAGCTAGGTCATACTATAGATGATATATTCCCAGGCTTAGTACAATTAAAGCTGGCAGGTAGTTTTTTTAAGCAAGTTTCTGGGGTAAAAATTTTAGGTGTAGCAGAATTATATGAAGGAAACAAATTATTAAGAAAGGATAAAGGAGACATATTGTTTACCAATTATGGCATATCTGGTCCGCCTATCCTCCAGTTGAGTAGGACTGCTTTGGCCTTATTAAAAGCTGGGAAAAAAGCAGAGTTGAAAATATCAATAATACACCATAAAACAGCTGAGGAATTGTATGAATACTTACAGTATAGATTTTCCTTTATGCCTATGAAGACTATAGAAATAGGCTTAATTGGTTTTATAAATAAAAGATTAATTATTCCTATTTTAAAAGAAATAGAAATAGACAGAAATAAACTAATTGCCCATATAAGTTCTGCTGAAATAAGGAGATTGTGTAGTATATTGACAGATATGAGGTTTAATATAATTGGAAGTAAATCTTGGGATGATGCTCAAGTTACGGCAGGAGGGGTTAGGACAGATGAGATAAACAACTCTACCATGGAGTCTAAGCTAGTAAAAGGTTTGTATTTTGCGGGAGAAATAGTAGATGTAGATGGAGATTGTGGAGGCTTTAATCTTCAGTGGGCCTGGTCTTCAGGCTATGTAGCAGGGGAAAATGCTGCATTGGATTAAATATATAAGAAAGGATGGATTATATGTTTATCATGAATAAAAAGCTAGAGGAACTATATAGGCTAGGGAAAAATATAAAGGTTTCAATAGTTGGAGCTGGCAAAATGGGTAAGGGTTTGATAAATCAGCTATCTAAAATTAAGGGAATAACACCAGCTTTAGTTGTGAATAGGCGTGTGGAAAAGGCAATAGATGCATTAGCCTCTGCAGGTGTTTCCAGGGAAGACATAGTAGAAACAAATTCCCTTAAAGATGCAAATTTTTACCTAGAAAAGGGTAAATTTATAGTTAGTGAAAATATAGAGCTAGCTACAAAAGCCAACCATATTGCTGCAGTTGTAGAAGCAACAGGAGTTCCTGAAGTTGGGGCCCAGGTGGCTTTAGATGCTATCCATAATAGAAAGCATATAATAATGCTTAATGTGGAAACAGATGCAGTAGTAGGGCCAATCCTATACCAAAAAGCAAAAGAAGCTGGAGTAGTATATACTGGCACAGCAGGGGACGAGCCTGGTGCTACAATGGAATTGTATAATTTTGCTGTTGGCTTAGGTTTTGATGTATTAGTTATTGGTAAGGGTAAGAATAATCCATTAAATGTAGAAGCAACACCTGATACAGTATATGAAGATGCTTTTAAAAAAGGGCTTAAGGCAGGTATGTTGACTTCTTTTGTTGATGGTACAAACACTATGATAGAGCTTACTTCCCTTGCAAATGCTACTGGTTTTATACCAGACATAAGGGGCTGCCATGGGATAGAAAGCAATTTAGACAATTTAACAAATATATTGAGATTAAAGGAGGAAGGGGGAATATTAAATAGCTACAAGACGGTGGAGTTTGTAAAGGGAATAGCTCCAGGAGTATTTATCATATTTACTACAGAGCAGGAAGAAGTCCGTAAACAGTTAGAGTACTTAAGTATGGGTCCTGGTCCTAACTATGTATTATATAGGCCCTATCATTTAACTTGCTTAGAAACTCCCATAACCATATTTGAAGCTTGTTACCATAAAGAAGCCACTATTGCTCCTACAAAAGGTCAAGTGGCCGATACTGTAGCTGTAGCTAAAAGGGATTTAAAGGCAGGTGATAATCTAGACTGTATTGGCGGTTATACTGTCTATGGAAGTATTGAAAGGCATGATATAGTTAAAAAGGAAAACCTACTTCCTATAGGCCTTATTGATGATCATACTATAGTAAAACAAGATATTAAGAAAGGCCAATTCCTTACTTACGATATGGTGGAGCTGAACAAGGATAGTACTATATATAAGCTGAGAAAATTACAAGAGGAAACTATAGGTTAAAATATAAACAATATTTTACAATAGTTAAAATTTTGTGTAAAATAAAGTTGATTATCACTTGGATTGGGGGATAATATGATATATATAAGAAATGATGATAATAGGCCACAATTTAATCTGGCATTAGAGCAATATGTATTTGATAGTTTAGATCAATTTGATGAAATATTTATATTATGGATAAATGAGCCTACTATAGTAGTTGGGAAAAATCAAAATACTATTGAGGAAATCAATTTAGATTATGTGAGGGAAAACAATATACACGTTGTTAGGAGATTGTCAGGCGGTGGAGCAGTATACCATGATCTTGGAAACCTAAACTATACCATAATATCTAAGTCACAAAAATCTTCTGTTTTCAACTTTGAAGCCTTTAGCAAGCCTGTAATAGAAGTACTTGCAAAGCTTGGAGTAAAAGCAGAATTTACGGGACGGAATGATTTAACTATAGATGGTAAGAAGTTCTGTGGTAATGCTCAATATATGAAAAAGGGAAAGGTACTACACCATGGAGCTATTTTATTCGATACTGATTTAGAGGTATTAAGTAAAGCTTTGAAAGTATCAAAGGATAAAATCGAATCTAAAGGGGTAAAATCTGTTAGAAGTAGGGTTACTAATATTAAAGACCATCTAAAGGAAGACATAACTATAGAAGATTTTAAACAACTACTATTAGAGCATATGAAAGAAACTAAAGATAATTTTTATGAATATAAGTTAACAGAAGAGGACTATGAGAAGATAAACAAATTGATGGAAGAAAGGTATGCAACTTGGGAATGGAATTTCGGCTTATCTCCAGAGTTTAACATAGAAAAGGCTGAAAGATTTAAGACTGGTAAAGTTCAAACTAAAATCCATGTGGACAATGGTATTATAAAAGGGATTAAAATATATGGAGATTTCTTTGGTAATGGAGATATAGAGGATGTAGAAAATAAGCTTTTAGGCATTAAGTATAAGGAAGACGAAATAGAGAAGGCTCTTGCTTCTATTGATATTGGCTATTATTTCTCAGGCATATCTAAAGAGGAATTGATGCGTTGTATAATTTAATAGCTTGACAAATTAAGGGCTTTTAATGTATATTAATATTCAAAATACATAAAGAAAATGCGATGAAGAAGAGAGTAGTAAAAGAATTTATTCACAGAGAGATAATCGCTTGGTGAGAGATTATCAATAAATTCTTTTACGAAGATCACTTCGGAGCATAACATCTGAAATAGCAGTAGGATGTTACGCAGGGTGCGTTATGCCTAAATGAGTGGTAAAGCATATACTTTATGCTTTACAATTTGGGTGGTACCGCGGAAAAATTCCGTCCCTAAGTAAAATACTTAGGGACTTTTTGTATTTGACAAAAATAATAGAAAGGATGAGGACTATGAAGAGGTTTCCGGAATTGTCTAATGAACCAGTAAGCCAGCGGGAAGAAAAGATTTCTAAGTATTGGCAAGAGATAGACTTGCTTCATAAAGCTGTTGAAAGTAGAGATGAAAACAATCCTTATATATTCTATGAGGGACCACCAACAGCAAATGGTAAACCTGGAATCCACCATGTTATGGCTAGAACCCTTAAGGATTTAGTGTGTAGATATAAGACTATGAGAGGTTACCGGGTACAGAGAAAGGCAGGTTGGGATACCCACGGGCTTCCTGTAGAAATTGAAGTAGAAAAGATGTTAGGTATTAATAACAAGTACGAAATTGAAGAGTATGGTATAGAAAGGTTTAATGAAAAGTGTAGAGAATCTGTATTTAAATATGAGAAACTTTGGAGAGAAATGACCATTAGAATGGCCTATGAAATCGACATGGATGATCCCTATATAACTTTAGATAATGACTATATAGAATCTGTATGGTGGATATTAGATAAGTTCTTTAAAGAAGGCTATATATATGAAGGCCATAAGATATTACCTTATTGCCCTAGATGTGGAACAGGACTGGCTTCCCACGAAGTAGCACAAGGCTATCAAGAAATAAAAACAGAAACTGTAATTGCTAAGTTTAAATTAAAAGATAAGGAAAATGAATACTTCTTAGCTTGGACTACAACTCCATGGACTTTACCAAGTAATGTTTGCTTGACAGTAAATCCTGCTGTTACCTATTTAAGAGTAAAGCAAAATGACGAAATATACTATGTGGCAGAAGCTTTGGCAGAGCAAGTATTAGGGGAAGATTATGAGGTATTAGATAAGCTTAATGGAAAAGATTTAGAGTATATGGAATATGAACAGCTTATTCCTTTCCTTAAAGTGGATGAAGATAAGAAAGCCTTCTATGTAACCTTGGCAGACTATGTAACTACAGAGGATGGTACTGGTATTGTCCATACAGCACCAGCTTTTGGAGAGGATGACTATAATACAGGAGTTAGGTATAATTTACCTATATTAAAACCTGTAGATGACGAAGGGAAATTTACTGATACTATCTGGAAAGGCAAATTTGTAATGGATGCAGATCCAGATATAATCCAATGGTTAAGGGAAAATGGAAAGCTATATAAAAAGCAAAGAGTAGCCCATAATTACCCTCACTGCTGGAGATGTAGTACTCCTTTAATATACTATGCAAGGCCTAGCTGGTATATAGAGATGACCAGATTAAAGGATAAACTTATTGAGAATAACAATAGCGTTAACTGGTATCCAGCCTTTGTTGGAGAAAAGAGATTTGGTAACTGGTTGGAGAATTTAAATGACTGGGCTATATCTAGAAGTAGATATTGGGGAACTCCTCTGCCCATATGGAGATGTAGGGACTGTGGCCATGTAGACAGTGTAGGTTCTAGAAAAGAATTAATTGAAAGGGCTATAGAAGATATAGATATGTCCATAGAACTTCACAGGCCCTATGTAGATGATATTCACTTTAAATGTGATAAATGTGGCGGCATAATGGAGAGGGAAAAAGATGTAATCGATGTATGGTTTGACAGTGGTGCAATGCCCTTTGCACAGCATCATTACCCCTTTGAGAATAAGGAAAACTTTGATAAACTATTCCCAGCTGACTTTATATGTGAAGGTATAGACCAAACTAGAGGTTGGTTCTATTCATTAATTGCTATATCCACCTTTGTGACAGGAAAGGCTCCTTATAAAAATGTATTAGTTAACGACTTAATACTAGATAAAGATGGTAAGAAAATGTCAAAATCAAGGGGTAATACGATAGATCCCTTTGAACTATTCGATAAGTATGGGGCAGACGTCCTAAGATGGTACCTAATCTATGTATCACCACCTTGGACACCAACAAGATTTGATGAAGAAGGTTTAAAGGAAGTAGAAAGTAAGTTCTTTAGAAGCTTAAGGAATGTATATAATTTCTTCTCCCTATATGCTAATACAGATAACGTGGATCCAAGGGAGTTTTTCATAGAATATGAAGATAGGGAAGAGATAGATAAATGGATCCTTTCCAAATACAATAATCTTGTAAAACGAGCAAGAGAAGATATGGACATATTTGAACTAACTAGGGTAGTTAGAGCTATTCAAGAGTTTGTAGTTGAAGATCTATCTAACTGGTATATAAGGCGTACAAGAAGACGCTTCTGGTCAACAGAATTAGATGATAGCAAGAAGGCTGTTTATAACACTACCTATGAAATATTAGTAGGAGTGTGTAAGCTAATAGCACCATTTGTGCCCTTTATATCAGAGGAGATATATAGAAATCTAACAGGTAATGAATCAGTACATTTAGACTATTATCCAGAACCAAAGGAAGAGCTAATCGATTTAGAACTAGAAGAAAGAATGGATCTAGTAAGAGAATTAGTTAGATTAGGTAGAGCTGCAAGAGAAGAAGCAAAGATAAAGGTACGTCAACCATTAGGAGAAGTATTAATAGATGGTAAGTATGAAGATAAGATTAAAGAGCTAGTTCCACTAATGAAAGAGGAATTGAATGTTAAAGAGGTAACCTTCGAAAAGGACCTTAGCCAATTTATGAATTATTCCTTAAAACCAAATTATAAAGTGGTAGGACCTATATTAGGTTCTAAAGTTAAAGCCTTCGCTAAAGCATTAAACGAGCTAGATTCCTATGAGATTGTTAACAAACTAGAGGAAGATGGAAAAATGACTATTAAGCTAGATGGAGAAGATGTAGAAATTACCAAGGATTATGTTATGGTGACTATTTCTGCTAAGGAAGGCTTTAATGTGGCTATGGAGAACAATTTATTTGTAATCCTAGATACTACTTTAACTAGAGAGCTATTAAATGAAGGTTATGCTAGAGAATTCGTTTCAAAGGTTCAGCAGATGAGGAAGGCAAACGGCTATGATGTATTAGATAACATAAATATTTACTATGATGGAGATGATGAAATAAAAGAAGCAGTAGAATTATACGAAGATTACATTAAGACAGAGACCCTAGCTGTATCCATAAACAGAGTAAAAGATGACTCCTTTGAAAAACAAGATTTAAATGGCCATATGACAGGAATAAAGCTAGAGAAGGTTGAAGAATAAAACCCTTATTTAAGGGTTTTATTCTTCAAATTATCACATTATAGATAAGGGAAGCTGCTTTGTGATATAATATAAAATGTCTGAAAAAATTAATTATTTGTACTATACTGTTAAAATTACTAGGATAAACAGCTATTTCATGGTATAATCACATTATAGGTGCTATATAAATTGGTCTTAAAAGATTTTTTAAAATCTTTTAATTAATACAAAATGTTGGCTAAGGGGGAAATTTGATGAAAGTATATCAGACTGAACAAATAAGAAACTTAGCTTTAATTGGACATGGTGGCTGTGGAAAAACAACTTTAACTGAAGCATTATTATATGCTACTGGTGTGACAAAAAGACCAGGTAGAGTTGAAGATGGAAACACCATGTCAGATTTCGACAAAGAAGAAATTGCAAGAAAAGTATCAATTGCTACATCTGTAATTCCCGTAGAATGGCAGGATGTGAAATTTAATTTATTAGATACTCCTGGCTATTTTGACTTTGTTGGTGATGTTTATAGTGCTTTAAGAGCAAGTGAAAGTGCTTTAATATTGTTAGATGCCTCAGCTGGTGTAGAGGTAGGTACAGAAAAGGCATGGAAATATACTCAAGAGTATAATCTTCCAAAGGCCATATTCGTTAATAAGATGGATAAGGAAAATGTTAACTTTAATAAGGTTATAGCTGATATTACAAATAATTTTGGAGATAAGGTAATACCTTTCACATTGCCTATAGGAGAGGCAGAGAATTTTAAGGGAATAGTAGATGTAATTAAGGAAGAAGCCTATGAATATAATGGCAAGGATGCAAAAAAAGTCGATATACCAGCAGAATTACATAGCCAAATTGAAGAAATTAAAGACCAATTGATGGAAAAAATAGCTGAAACAGATGAAGAGCTGTTAGAAAAATATTTTGAAGGTGAAGCCTTTACTGAAGATGAAATTAATAAGGGAATTAAACTAGCCATAAAAAATGGAGATTTGGTGCCATTGCTTGTTGGCTCAGCTGAAAAAGTAATGGCTGTTGATACTATTCTAAACCTATTCAAAGCTTTCATGCCTAGTCCTGCAGATGTTGATGTAACTGTTGGTTATAAAGGTGATAAGAAAGTAGAAAGAAAATTAGATATAAACCAACCATTCTCTGCAATAGTCTTTAAAACTATCGTGGACCCATTCGTAGGAAAACTCTCCCTATTCAAAGTACTATCCGGCAAAATTTCCAAAGAGCAAGAACTTTTCAATTCAAGTAAAGATAAAAGTGAAAAATTAGGTGGCTTATTTGTATTAAGAGGTAAGAATCAAATAGAAGTGCCAGAAATAGTAGCTGGTGATATTGGAGCTACAGCTAAGCTACAATTGACTGAGACTTGTGATACCTTATGTGAAAAAGCAGATCCAATAGTATATGAAAGGATTAAATACCCAGAGCCAACTTTATTCTTTGCAGTAGAGCCAAAGGCAAAAGGAGACGATGAAAAGATAAGTGCTTCTTTAAGTAGGCTTGCAGAAGAGGACCCAACATTTGTTGTAACTAGAAATTCTGAGACTAAACAGCTACTAATAGGCGGACAAGGTAATATGCAGCTAACTGTTGTAGTAGATAAATTGAAGAACAACTTTGGTGTAGATGTGAATTTAAATAAACCAAAAGTTGCATATAGGGAAACTATTAGAGGAACAGCTAGTGTACAAGGTAAACACAAGAAGCAAACTGGTGGAGCTGGCCAGTACGGAGATGTCCATATTAGGTTTGAGCCTTGTGAAGAGGAATTCGTATTTGAAGAAGAAGTATTTGGAGGAGCGGTACCAAAGAATTTCTTCCCAGCTGTTGAAAAGGGCTTAAGAGAGTCGTTAGAGCATGGAGTTTTAGCAGGCTATCCAGTGGTAAATATAAAAGCAACCCTATTTGATGGCTCTTACCATCCAGTAGACTCTAACGAAATGGCCTTTAAGATTGCTGCTTCAATAGCCTTTAAGAAAGGAATGGAGCAGGCTAATCCAGTACTTCTAGAACCTATAATGAGAGTAGAAATATTAGTGCCAGAAGACTATACAGGAGATATAATGGGGGATATGAATAAGCGTAGAGGTAGGATACTAGGAATGGAGCCTCAGGAGGATGGCTATCAATTAGTTATAGCAGAAGCGCCACAAGCTGAACTCTTTGAATATGCTATAGACCTAAGGAGCATGACCCAAGCAAGAGGAAGCTTTAAGATGGAATTTGTAAGATACGAAGAAGTACCAGCAAATATTGCTGAGAAGATAATTGAAGAAGCTGAAGCTGAAAAAGCCATGTAAAAAACAAAGGCCTTCATCTATATATAGTTGAAGGCCTTTAAATTTTTATTAAATTAAAAAATGGGTATTGATAATATATACGAAATATATGATAATATTAATGAAGAACAAAGAAAGTCAAAGTCAAAGGAGTGGTGCCCTTGCCAAGGCTGAGTAATTTAATAGAAAAGTTTATTAAAGATATGTTAAATGAAGCTGAGGATGGAATAATAGAAATAGGCAGAAATGAAATGGCAGAGCGTTTTGGCTGTGCTCCTTCTCAGATAAATTATGTATTAACCACTAGATTCACTCCCTATAATGGCTATTATATAGAGAGTAGACGCGGGGGCGGTGGTTATATTAAAATAATGAAAGTAACTATTGAAGAACCAAAGATGAGGGATTTGATTAAGGAGGCAGTAGGTGAATCTATAACTAAAAATAAAGCTTATAATATTATTAAAGGTTTAAGGGAACAAGATATAATCAGTGAAAGGGAAGAAGCTATAATGAAGGCTTCCATTGAGGATACGGCCTTATCAGTAGTAAATACAGATAGGAATAAGCTTAGGGCAAGTATATTAAGGAATATGATCCTTGTTCTTTTTAGCCGATAGGAGGGAATAATTGTGTTATGTGAAATTTGCAAGAAAAATCAAGCCACAGTCCATTATACAAAGATAACAAATGGTAAAATAGAAGAATTACATGTCTGCGAAGAATGTGCAGCAAACAATAGTGAGTTTAATTTTGAAAGTCCTTTTTCCTTCCATAAATTATGGACCGGTTTAATGGATGGTTTTCAAGATAGCAAACAGAAAAAAACAGTTGAGAAACTAGCCTGTCCTTTCTGTGGCATGGATTATTCACAATTTAGGCAAACTGGTAAATTTGGTTGTGCTAAATGTTATGAAACCTTTAGAGATAATCTAATGCCCTTGCTTAAAGGAATACACGGCCACGATAAACACGTAGGCAAAATTCCTATTAGAGCCAATAAGAAGGCAGCTAATGAAAGGAAAATTGAGAAACTAAAAGAAAAATTAAATGAATTAGTCCAAAGGGAAGCTTTTGAAGAGGCAGCTAAGGTAAGAGATCAAATAAAGGAATTAGAGAAAAGCTTAGAGGATAGCGAGGAGTGATTAGGATGCCAAAGTGGATAGAAGGCAGTGCACCTTATGAAGATGTAGTAGTTAGTACTAGGATAAGAATAGCAAGAAATTTAGCTAACTATCGTTTTCCTCAGAAGATGAGTGTTCAAGAAGCAGAAAAGTTAACCCAGGAGATTTTAGATGTAATGAAAAACATTCCTGAAAATGCTAATTATAAGTTTTTTAAGATAAATGGCTTAACTCCCACCGAAAGGATTGCCTATATAGAGGAGCATATAATCAGCCCAGCCCTTATACAAAAACCTGATCACAGTAGTTTTCTATTAAGGGAAGATGAGAAGGCAGCTATAATGATTAATGAAGAAGACCATTTAAGGATACAGGTTTTATTGCCAGGCCTGAACTTTGAAGAGGGCTGGGAGCTAATAAATAGGATTGACGATTTTCTTGAAAGCTCATTAAATTATGCCTATGACAATAGATTAGGATATTTAACAGCCTGTCCCACCAATGTGGGTACTGGACTTAGAGCTTCTGCTATGGTCCATATACCTTGTCTTTCTATTATCGGGCATGTTGACGATATGATAAGGAGCTTTAATAAAATTGGGCTAACTGTTAGGGGAATCTATGGAGAAGGTACAGAAGCAGCAGGAAACCTTTATCAGATATCCAACCAAGTAACTTTAGGAGAAGATGAAGAAGAAATAATGAGAAAGCTAAAAAATGTTATATATCAGATAATCAATAAGGAAAGATATGTGAGAGATGATCTACTCAAGAAAAGAAGGTATGAAATAGAGGATAGGGTATTTAGGTCCTATGGAATACTCAAATATGCTAGAAGAATCTCCTCTAAGGAAGCTATGGACCATCTTTCAAATGTAAGGTTAGGAAAAGAAATGGGTATAATTGATAATATGGAATTTAAACAAATAGAAAATTTGATGATAGAAATTCAGCCAGGATATATACAAAGGCTTGCCAAAAGGGAATTGGACGATAAAGAAAGAGACATAATGAGGGCTAAACATATTAGAGAAAATTTACTTTAGGAGGGATATCATGGCTATGTTTGGTAGATTTACAGAAAGAGCTCAGAAGGCCATATTGCTTGCACAGGAAGAAGCTAAAAGATTGAAACACAATTATGTTGGAACAGAGCATATACTATTAGGTCTTTTAGCAGAAGCGGAAGGAATAGCTGCTAAAGTATTAAATCAGGCAGGAGTTAATTTAGACAAGGCTAGGAATGAAGTTGTAAGAATTGTAGGAGAAGGAAATTTTGAAGTAGATATAATGGGTTTTACTCCTAGGACTAAGAGAATATTTGAATTAAGCTTTTTACAGGCAAGAAATCTAGGACACAATTATGTTGGTACAGAACATATATTGTTAGGCTTATTAGAAGAAAATGAAGGTGTTGCTTTAGCAGTATTAAACAACTTAGGGGTAGATATATCTAGGCTAAGGGAAAATATTTTGAAGATATTGACTGACCATCAATCTAAACAGACCTTTACCCAAAAAAGTAGAGGGGGTTCTACTCCTAATCTAGATAAATATGGAAGAGATTTAACAAAACTAGCCGTAGATGGAAAAATAGACCCAGTTATTGGAAGGAAGAAGGAAATTGAAAGGGTAATCCAAATATTAAGCAGAAGAACAAAGAACAATCCTGTACTGATTGGAGAACCTGGAGTAGGCAAAACAGCCATTGCTGAAGGCTTAGCCCAAAAAATTGTAGAAGGGGAAGTACCAGAAATAATAAAAGATAAGAGAATAGTCACATTAGATTTACCAGGAATGATTGCTGGCTCTAAATATAGAGGAGAATTTGAAGAAAGATTAAAATCAACATTAACAGAGTTAAGGGAAAATGGGGATATTATACTATTTATAGATGAGCTTCATACTATTGTGGGGGCTGGAGCAGCAGAAGGTGCTATAGATGCTTCTAATATATTAAAGCCAATTTTAGCTAGGGGCGAAATCCAAGTAATAGGAGCAACAACTATTGACGAGTATAGAAAATATATAGAAAAGGATGCAGCTTTAGAAAGAAGATTCCAGCCTGTAATGGTAGAAGAGCCTACTGTAGAGGATACTATTAAGATTTTAGAAGGCTTGAGGGATAAATATGAAGCCCATCATGGAATTAAGATTTCTGATGAGGCTCTTAAGGCAGCGGCAGAACTATCACATAGGTATATTACTGATAGGTTCCTACCTGATAAGGCTATAGACTTAATAGACGAAGCTTCTTCCATGGTAAAAATAAATTCCTATGTGGCCCCTGATGGACTAAAGGATTTAGAAGAAAAGTTGGAGGAGCTATTACAAGAAAAAGAAGAAGCTATAAACACCCAAAACTTTGAAAAGGCAGCCCAAATAAGGGATAAAGAAAAGCAAATAAGAAAGCAATTAGAAGAAGAAAAGACCAGATGGCAAACAGAAAAGCAAAATTCCAATCTAGTTTTAAGGTATGACG
The DNA here is from genome assembly GCA_937967955.1 of uncultured Bacillota bacterium. GTDB lineage: Bacteria > Bacillota > Clostridia > Tissierellales > Tepidimicrobiaceae > JAAYHX01. The sequence goes on from CALBUB010000084.1 coordinate 16,702, forward strand.
ATGTAGCAAAAGTTGTATCCGATTGGACTGGAATTCCTGTAAGTAGAATGACTGTGGAAGAAAGCGAAAAACTACTAAATCTAGAAGAAGAGCTCCATAAGAAGGTGGTAGGACAAGAACAAGCTGTAAAGGCAGTATCTAGTGCCATTAGAAGGGCAAGAGTAGGCTTAAAAAATCCAGATAAACCAGTTGGTACATTCATATTTGTAGGCCCTACTGGGGTAGGAAAAACATATCTAGCTAAGACTTTAGCAGAAATCCTATTTGGTGATGAAAATGCAATGATAAGGATTGACATGAGCGAATATATGGAAAAACATTCAGTATCTAAACTTATTGGTTCACCTCCAGGCTATGTAGGCTATGATGAAGGGGGCCAATTAACAGAAGCAGTAAGGAGAAGACCATATTCTGTAGTACTATTTGACGAAATTGAGAAGGCTCACCCAGATGTGTTTAATGTTATGTTACAAATACTTGATGATGGAAGATTGACAGATTCAAAGGGCCGTACAGTTAGCTTTAAAAATACAATAATTATCATGTCTTCAAATGTAGGAGCTACAACCATTAAGAAGCAAAATGTATTAGGTTTCACATCTAAAGAAGATGAACAAAAAGAAGAATATGAAAGAATGAAAGAAACTATAATGGAGGAGCTAAAGAAGACCTTCAGGCCAGAATTCTTAAACAGGATAGATGAGGTAATAGTATTCCATTCATTGAAGGAAGAAGATGTAAAGAAAATAGTAACCATAATGATTAGGGATCTAGAAGAGAGAATGAAGGAATTAGATGTAAATATTAAGGTTACTGAAAACACTATAAATGAAATAAGCAAACAGGGTTTTGATCCAGTATATGGAGCAAGGCCTCTTGAAAGAACTATTACCAGGATGATAGAGGACCAGCTGGCAGAGGAGATACTAAAAGGTAATCTATCAAAGAATGATAATATAATTATAGATTTTAGGGATAATAAGCTAGTATTTGAAAAGAAAAACTAATTTTAAAAGGTCGTAGATTAATGTCTGCGACCTTTCTATATGCTATAATAGTAAAAAAACTAATAGAGGAGGAAAAATGAAGAAAAAAACAGTTTACAAATGTACTAACTGTGGCTATGAAGCAATAAAGTGGTCTGGAGTTTGCCAACAATGTGGAATGTGGAATAGTATGGAGGAAGTAGAAATAGATACTAAAAAGAAAGCAACTGTCAGTAAAGGGAAAAGGGCAACTCCTATTAGATTATCTGAAATAAATGTAGATACTAGCCAGAGAATTGTAACCAGTATAGATGAATTTAACAGAGTATTAGGTGGAGGCATAGTTAAGGATTCAGTAACCATATTAAGTGCACGACCTGGGGCTGGTAAATCTACATTGCTACTTCAAATCTCTAATGATGTAGCCAAAAAAGGCTATAAGGTTTTATATGCATCAGGAGAGGAAAGTGAATCCCAGATAAGAAACAGATCCCATAGAATACTTGCTGATATACCAGATAATATATGGATTTTATCTGACATAAGCATGAATAATGTTTTAAAATCAATAGAGGTTATCGATCCTGATTTAATAATAATAGATAGTATACAGACCTTTGTATTAGAGGAATTAGACTCTAGAGCAGGTTCTCCCACCCAAACTATAGAATGTGCCAGTGCCTTGGTAGATGTAGCCAAGGACAAAAATAGGCCTAGAGCTATAATAATGGTGGGACATATGACTAAAGCTGATGAGATGGCTGGCCTTCGAACTTTGGAGCATTTGGTAGATACAGTTATATATTTGGAAGGTGAAAGTGATGAACAATTAAGGACTTTAATTTCCACTAAAAATAGATTTGGAAGGACTGGAGAAATTGGTCTGTTTTCCATGGAGGAGGAAGGGCTGTTTCCTATAGATAATCCTTCTGAATACTTTACCACCAAAAGAGATGCAGGTGAATTAGTCCCTGGTACTGCCTTATCCGTTATGAAAGAAGGTTCAAGGCAGCTAATAATAGAAGTAGAGAGTCTTGTATCCCAATCCTATACCCCATATCCATCCAGAATTGGAGAATGTTTAAGAAAGGACCAATTAAATACATTAATATCCATATTAGAACAGAGAGGTGGAATTAACCTTTATGATAAAAATGTAGTAATCAAAGTGACGGGAGGCTTAAGATTAAGAGAACAAGCTGCCAATTTAGCAGTGATTATGAGTATAGCTTCTTCCGTATTCAAAAAAGGTATTCGTGGAGATACTGCTTTTATTGCAGATGTAGGCCTTACTGGAGAATTAAAAAAGGTACCTTCTATGGATACGCGAATTAAAGAATTAGATAGGATGGCTTTTAAAAAGGTTATAATTCCAAAATACAGTTTAAAACAAAAACTAGAATTAAATAATATCGAAATAGTAGAGTTTAGATATCTATATGAAGTCATAGAATATATATTTTCATAATAGCTGACAAATTAAGAATTGAATCCATACTTATTCCACATAATACTTAACAAAATAGTATGGAGGATATTATATGGCTTCGGAATTATGTGATATTTTAAAACTAGTAGCTCCAGGAACCCCATTAAGGGAAGGCCTTGATAATATACTGAATGCTAAAAGAGGAGCATTAATAGTTGTAGGAAATAAAAAAGAGATTTTAGATATAGCCCAGGGTGGCTTTTATATAAATTGTGAATATACCCCCTCTAACCTTTATGAACTTAGCAAAATGGATGGGGCAATAATATTAAGTAGTGATTTAAAAAAAATACTCTATGCTAATGTGAAACTTTATCCCTGTCCACGGATTAAATCTAAAGAAACAGGAACACGCCATAAAACGGCAGAGCAAGTAGCAAAGCAGACGGCTACTTTGGTAATTGCCATATCTGAAAGAAGGCATATTATCACCCTATACAAGTCTAATTTTAAATATATATTAAAGGATATAAACGAAATAATAAATAAGACCAGCCAGGCTGTAAAGACCCTTGAAAAATATAAAGATATATTGGATAAAGCCATTGAAAAGCTAACCTATCTAGAGTTAAAGTCTGCCGTTACTTTGTATGATGTAGCCTATGTAATACAAAGGATGGAAATGGTATGGAGAATAGTAAATGAAATAAACCTTTATATTGCCGAGTTAGGAACAGAAGGAAGACTTTTTAATTTGCAGGTAATGGAGTCAATAAAAGGTCTTCAAGAAGAGAGAATAAACATTTTTAAGGATTATGTAAATATAGAAAAAAGGAAGCATCAGGAAGCTCTAAAGGAGATTAGTCAATTTAAATTAGAGGACTTGCTTGATTTAGAACTTATTATAAAACTATTAGGTTATGAAACTACAGCCTCCTTAGAGTTAAAAATAATACCTAGAGGCTATAGAATATTAGGCAAAATATCCAATATGCCTAATAGTGTTATTGAGAATATAGTATCAACTTTTAATAACTTTAACAACATAATTAAAGCTTCCAGCAAGGATTTAGAAGAAGTCCATGGAGTTGGTAAGATAAGAGCAAATAGAGTATTGGAGAAGCTAGAAGAACTACAAAGAAAATTTTAAAAGAGGCTAAAATATAGCCTCTTTTTTATTTGAGACTGAAAATTCCTAAGGTTTTAATATGATTGTATTCCTTCATAAAAGCATCAGATAAGTCTATATTTAGCACATTACAAAGTGATGCTAGATAAAATAAGGTAGTACCTATTTCTTCTTCTATAATTTCTTTACAAGTAGGACATAATTGCCCTTTAATATGGCTTTTCATACTATCTTTTATTTCCATTAAAGAATCTTTATCGTAGTTTTGTTTAGTTGCATGAATCTCAATACAGCCACAGGAAGTAACAGATTTAGCTACAGCTCTGTTAATCCTATTTGTATATTCATTTAATTTTGTAGTTATATCTAATATGCTTTTATGCCTTATAAGTACGTTATCCACTTGTTTTTGAAAATCTTTACAGCTTAAACCATTTTGAATTCTTAATGAATTTGAATTTATGTCCATATAGCCACCCCTGTAAATACATAATTTATTATGCTTTTATTATACAGACTGAGACAAGCAGTTGTCAAATATTTCTGATAGTATTATTTATTTTAATATTGAAAGAAATAGTTGACAATATAATTAGGTCTATGATAAAATAATAACTTTACATTTTTTGCACTATATAGTATAATATAAAATATGAAAGATATAGTATATAGGAGGTTTTTACATGTTTAATATTGGAGATAAGATAGTATATCCTATGCATGGTGCAGGTATAATAGAAAGTATAGAGGAAAAGGAGATACTTGGCAAAAAAAGAAAGTATTATATAATGAAAATGCCTATAGGTGATATGAATGTAATGATACCAGTTGATAAGATAGAGGAAATTGGGGTTAGAGAAATAATTAGCAGTGAAGAAATTGATAAAGTAATAAATATTTTAAAGGGAGAACAAACTAACATGCCTCAAAATTGGAATAGAAGGTATAGGGCAAATATGGAAAAAATTAAATCTGGAGATATATTTGAAATAGCTGCTGTGGTTAGGAATTTGATGTTAAGGGATGCAGAAAAATCTCTATCTACAGGAGAAAGAAAGATGCTAAACAGTGCTAAGCAAATTCTAATAAGTGAAATTGTATTGGCTACTGATTATAGCCAAGAGGAAACAGAAAAGCTAATTGATGAGGCTGTTAATTGCGTATAATAAATAACTATTGAAATCTGTATTATGTTGTGTTATATATTTTGATTAAACTGGTAATAAATATAGTATGGGAGGTGAATAGATGATAGATAAGCTAATAAGAAGTGCTATAGTATTAGTAGGATTATTAATTGGCTATGGCATATCTTCTGGGCTGGAAGCATTAGGAATTATTTCTCTCTTTGAAAATGGATGGATTAAGTTGTTTTTTTATGTAGGAGTAAGCTTACTCTTTGGAATAATATTCTTTTTATTATCTGCTAAAATAAGGGATAGAGGCAGGAGGATTATTAAGTTTATTGAAGTAGAACTACAGGACGTTTCTATTTATGAGATATTTATTGGTACTATAGGTTTTATATTTGGCTTAATAATTGCGTATCTATTGAGCCAGCCCTTTTATAAGCTTGAGATACCCTATTTAAGCGTTGCTATATCAATAATTTTATATATTACGTTTGGTTATTTAGGAATTAAGATACCTCTTAAAAAGAAAGAGGATGTAATAAATTTATTTAGTAACTTAAGAAAGAATACATCCAAGGACAAGGGGAGCAAAAAATATAGTTCTTGCCCTAAAATACTGGATACTAGTGTAATAATTGATGGAAGAATAGCAGATATACTCAAAAGTGGCTTTGTTGAAGGGCCTTTAGTAATACCAGAATTTGTACTTGAAGAACTTCAACATATAGCCGACTCCTCAGATACACTAAAGCGAAATAGGGGAAGGCGTGGACTAGACATATTAAATAAAATCCAAAAAGAATTAAAAATTCCAGTAATAATAGACGATAGGAAATTTAATGATATTAAAGAAGTAGACACAAAACTGTTAAAATTAGCACAAGCCATTAATGGAAAGATAATTACAAATGATTATAATTTAAACAAAGTAGCTGGAGTCCAAAATATAGAAGTATTAAATGTAAATGAGTTGGCAAATGCCGTTAAGCCTGTAGTATTGCCAGGAGAAGAAATGGTAGTACAAGTAATAAAGGATGGTAAGGAATCTGGGCAAGGTTTAGCTTATTTAGATGACGGCACTATGATAGTTGTGGAAAGTGGTAAGAAGCATATTGGCGAAACTATAGATGTGCTAGTTACAAGTGTTTTACAGACTTCAGCTGGTAGGATGATATTTGCAAAGCCAAAAACTTTAGTAGATAAGGCAATGTAATATAAAAAGCACTCCTTAGATATTCATAATCTAAGGAGTGCTTTTATTTATTGGAATTAATATGCCTTAGCAATATAGACCATCTTAGTTGCTTTTTTACCACACATTGGGCAAACATCTCCAATTTGTTCTTGTTCAAAAGGTATACATCTTATAGTTGCCCCAGTATCTTCTTTCAATTTGTTTTCGCATTCATCATTTTCACACCACATGGTTTTAATAAAGCCAGGATTTTCTTTAAATATCTTCTTGATTTCTTCATAATCTACTGTAGCGAATGTCTTTTTATTTCTATTTTCAAGGGCTAATTTAAACATTGTGTTTTGTATATCTTCAAGAAGCTCTTCTATCTTTTCTTCTAAATTATCTAATGGGATTGGGAATTTTTCTAAAGTATCCCTTCTAACAGCTGTAACCTGATTGTTTTGAATATCTTTAGGCCCTATTTCTAATCTCAATGGTACTCCTTTCATTTCCCACTCATTAAACTTCCAACCTGCACTGTAGCCTTCCCTATCATCTAATTCTACTCTGAACTTATCTTCAAGAAGTTCCTTTAATTCATTAGCTTTATCTAGAACTCCTTCTTTATGAGTAGCAATTGGCACTATAACCACTTGGATTGGAGCTACCCTTGGAGGTAATTTTAAACCTCTGTTATCTCCGTGAACCATTATTATGGCCCCTATTAATCTAGTAGAAATACCCCAGGAAGTACTCCAGCCATATTTTAGCTCTCCATCTTTATCTAAGTATTTGATATCAAACATCTTAGAGAAGTTTTGACCTAGATTATGGGATGTTCCAGCTTGCAGGGCCTTACCATCATGCATCATAGCTTCCATTGTATAAGTTACATCTGCACCAGCAAAGGTTTCTTGCTTGCTTTTGGCTCCTAATATTACAGGTATAGCTAATTCATCTTCAGCAACTTGCCTATAAATTTCTAACATCTGTAATGTTTCTTTTTCTGCTTCTTCATATGTGGCATGTACAGTGTGGCCTTCTTGCCATAAAAATTCAGCAGTTCTTAAGAAGGGCCTTGTAGTCTTTTCCCATCTTACTACATTACACCATTGGTTGATAAGTACAGGTAAATCCCTATAGGATTTAATCCATTTTGAATACATAGTACAAATAATAGTTTCGGAGGTAGGCCTTATTACCAATCTTTCTGTTAATTCTTCAGAACCTCCATGAGTTACCCATAATACTTCAGGGGAAAAACCTTCAAAGTGTTCAGCTTCTTTTTTTAGAAAGCTTTCTGGGATAAGAAGGGGGAAATAAGCGTTTTTATGACCAGTCTTTTTGAATCGCCAATCAGTAACCCTTTGGATATTTTCCCAAATACTATAGCCATATGGTTTTATAACCATACAACCTCTTACAGGTGAGTAGTCCACCAAATCTGTTTTTAAAACCACGTCTGTATACCATCTGGAAAAGTCCTTTTCCATTGGTGTTATTTCTTTAACAAACTTTTGCTCGTCATTAGTATTGCCCATATTGATCACCTCATAGCAATTTGTATTTATATATTTCGTGAATATATTGCCTTAAAATATTAGATATTATTATATACTATTACAAAAACAACGTCAATAATTACTACTTAAATGGTTATAGCAATCCCTTATACTAGAGAAAAAGTTAAAATATGGATTTTATTTATTATGGTCTTTTTGACAAATAATATTTGTGATTTTGTTAATTTGTTTTTGCTGTTTCTATTAACTATGCTATAATATTCAAGAGGTGAAAGCAAATGTATAAGAACCAATACGTTTCAGCTATAATTGCAGCTGCAGGTATGAGCAATAGAATGAAGAGCAAAATAAATAAGCAATTTATTAATATAAATGGTAAGCCTATTTTGGCTCATACTTTAGAAAAATTCCAAAGATGTAGGTATATAGATGAAATAATAGTAGTTGCTAAAGAAGATGAAATTAACTATTGTAAAAAGGAAATAGTGAAAAGATATGGTTTTAATAAGGTTACTAAGATTGTCCGTGGTGGGAAAGAAAGGCAGGATTCGGTATACAATGGCATACTTGCTTTAGATGAAAAAACTGATATAGTTATATCCCATGATGGAGCCAGACCTTTTGTTAAGATTAAGAATATAGTTGACAGTATAAAAGGTGCAAGTGAGTACGGGGCTTGCGTAGTAGGTACTCCTGTTAAGGATACTATAAAATTTGTTAAGAATGGTGAGGAAATTGACTCTACACCAAATAGGAATCTATTGTGGGCTGCTCAAACTCCTCAAGCCTTCAAAAGAGAAATATTAATGGCAGGCTATAAAAAGGCTATTGAAGACAATTTTGTAGGGACTGACGATAGTATATTAGTTGAAAGATTGGGAATAGAAGTTAAGATAATCATGGGAAGCTATGAAAACATTAAAATAACAACCCCAGAGGACATTATAATAGCAGAATCCTTACTAAAAGATAAAGGTCAGATATATTCAAGGAAAGAGTTTATTTTCAGTACAAGGTAGGTGGAAAATGTGAGAGTAGGTATAGGTTATGATGTTCATAAGCTGGTAGAAGGAAGGAAGTTAATAATTGGAGGAGTTGAAATTCCTTTTGAAAAAGGCTTATTAGGTCATTCCGATGCAGATGTATTAATCCATGCCATAATGGATAGCATATTAGGTGCTTTAGGATTAGGGGATATAGGCAAGCATTTTCCAGATACTGATCAGCAGTATAAGGATATTTCTAGCCTCGTACTATTAGAAAGGGTATACCAATTGATGAAGGCAAGAAACTATACAATAGGAAATATAGATGCAGTAGTAGCTGCCCAAAGACCTAAGCTTTCCCCTTATATAGATGCTATGAAGAAAAAAATAGCAAATGTATTAAATGTTTCTAAAGAAAAGATAAATATTAAAGCTACTACCACTGAGACGCTAGGATTTGAAGGTAGGGGAGAAGGGATAAGTGCTTATAGTATATGTTTAGTAGTTCCTTCTAAGGAATAATGATATTTTGAGATAATTAAAAAGAATAGTTTGATTAGAAGAAAACCTTTCGTCTCTTTAATGGGATGAAAGTTTTTATTATATTTACAAAAATTTTTGCTGTTACCTTTTAAATAATGGATATAAGGGGGGATAATTATGAGAATGTCAAAGTTATATATTCCAACTTTAAAAGAAGCACCAGCAGAGGCAGAAATTCCAAGCTATCAGCTACTCCTTAGAGCAGGAATGATACGCAAAAGGGAGACTGGTATTTTTTCTTATTTACCTCTAGGTTTGAGGGTTGTGAGAAAAATAGAAAATATAATAAGGGAAGAGTTGGACAAGCTGGGGGCCCAGGAGTTACTAACTTCTAATGTGCAAGAAAATGGAGAATATATTATCCCTTTACTTAAAAAAGATGTAAGCTCTTATAAACAATTGCCCTTGACCTTTTATCATGTACATACTAAACATAAAGAGGAATCTAAGCCAAAATTTGGTCTAATAGAAGCCAAAGAATATATTACTATTGATGCTTATAGTTGTGATAGAGATGTAGCTGGAATGGAAAGTTCCTATGCTAGTATTAAAAAGGCTTACGAACGCATATTTGAAAGGCTAAAACTAAAGTATAAAGTAGTAGAAGGGGAAAAAGGTCATGAATTTATTGCTTTAGAGGAAATAGGAGAAGAAGCTTTTGTTTACTGTGAAAGTTGTAATTATGCTGCAAATAGTAAATTTGCAGAAGTAATCTATGATATGGGACAACAGGATATAGAAGAAAAAACTATGGAAAAAGTATATACTCCCAATGCAACTACTATAGAGGACTTGGAAGCTTTTTTTGGCCTGGAAAAGAGGAAGTTTGCTAAATCCTTAATATACGTGGCCGGTGGAGAACCTATTTTAGTAGTTATTCCTGGGGATAGGGACTTAAACGAAGTTAAGCTGTGTAATTATTTGGGAATTTCACCAGTCCAGTTAGAAATGGCCGATGAAGGAGTAGTTAGAGAAATTACTAATGCAGAAAAGGGTTTTGCAGGTCCAGTGGAAATAAAGGCTGGTACAAGGATAATTGTAGACTCTAGGATTACAAAGATGAAAAATTTGATTGTAGGGGGAAATGAAACTGATTACCACATTAAGAATGTAAATTATGGAAGGGACTTTAAAGGAGAAGTAGTAGGAGATTTATTAGTAGTAAAAGAAGGGGAGCCATGTCCGCAATGTGGTAAACCATTACAGCTGGATAAGGGTATAAAAATAGGGCATATAAGCCAATTGGGGACAAAATGTAGTGAAGCTTTAAATGCTAATTTTTTAGATGAAGATGGTAAAGAAAAGCCTTTTGTAATAGCTAGCTATAGCTTAAATATATCTAGGATATTTGCTGCTTTAGTTGAACAGAACAATGATGAAAATGGAATAGTTTGGCCTTTGGCTGTTGCTCCTTATCATGTAGCTATAACAGTTGTAAAAGTTAAAGATGAAGAGCAATTAAAATTAGGGGAGTATATGTATAAAAAACTTAAGGAGGAAGGTATAGAAGTTCTTCTAGACGATAGGAATGAACGGGCTGGAGTTAAGTTTAAAGATAGGGATTTAATCGGCCTTCCTATAAGAATAACTGTAGGAAAAAGGGCAGCAGAAAACATAGTAGAGTATTCTTTAAGGAGTCATGGGGAAAGGATTGAAGTTTCTGCTGATGAAGCTTTAGAAAGGCTTAGAGAACAGTTGAAACTGACTTTAATTAAAGGCTAGATTTTATCTAGCCTTTTATATTTTAGTCTATTGTTAGTATAGATTATTTTTTAAAGTTAAGGTATAATTTCACTAAGATAATAAGACTACCATAGACAAATGGGAACTCTCTAAATAATGAGGATGAATGGAGTGGTTATTATGAAAAAGCTTATTATTTGCCTTTTAGTTGTAGTGATAATTAGCTTATCAGCTTTATCTTATGCTGATAATGTTGATAATGTTGTAGTTACACTAGGAGAAGATTTAACTGAAGAACAAAAGAAACAGGTACTAGACTTTTTTAATGTGGATGAAAATGTGAGAATAGTATATGTTACTAATCAGGAGGAAAGGGAATATTTTGGAGAGTTTATTGATGAAAGCTTAATTGGCCGCAAAGCTCTATCTTCTGCTTATGTAGAAATATTACCAGCCGGCTCAGGTATTACTGTGGAAAAAACCCCTAACATATTCTGGGTAACTGAAGATATGTATAGAAATGCATGTATTACTGCCGGCATTGAGGATGCTAAAATAATAGTTACCTGTCCTTTAAGGGTATCAGGAACTGCAGCTTTAACAGGCATTATTAAAGCTTTTGAAGATGCTACAGGGGAGAACATTTCTGAAGAAGAAAAGAAGGCTGCCAGTGAAGAGATAGTTGTTACAGCTGAATTAGGTGAGGCTATTGGTAAGGATAAGGCTCAAGAGTTAATTAACAGTGTAAAAATCTACATAATTGATAAAAATATTAAGGATAGAGCTTCTATTGAAAAGGTTATAAAAGAAATTGCGGCAGATCTATCTGTACAGCTAACTCAAGAACAAATTGACCAAATAATTTCCTTAATGGAAAAAATATCTAAACTAGATTTAGATATTGGGAAGATTAAAGAACAGCTAAAAGATATATCTGATAAGATTGATCGAGTGCTAGAGCAAAATATAGAGGTGAAATCTTTATTACAGAGAATATTTGATGCTATTATTAGATTTATAAACAGATTGTTAGGAGAGTAGTGCCACTAGTTTACAGCAATTATTTACTAGGATATAATATATAGGTAACAGCAACGAAGGGAGGATATATTGTTGAAGGAAGTTAGACTAAGATTTGCTCCTAGTCCCACTGGCTTTTTACATATAGGTGGACTTAGGACAGCTTTATATAATTATTTATTTGCAAAGCGTCATGGTGGAAAATTTATATTGAGAATTGAAGATACTGATAGAACTAGATATGTAGAAGGTGCTATTGAAAATCTAATAAATTCACTCCAATGGGCAGGTATAGAATACGATGAAGGAGTATTTGTAGAAGATGGCAAGCTAGTGCAAAAGGGAGATTACGGACCATATATCCAATCAGAAAGATTAGATATATATAGGAAATATGTTGAGCAGTTAATTGAAAAAGGTCATGCTTACTATTGCTTTTGCTCAAAAGAAAGATTAGATAAAGTTAGAGAAGAGCAGAAGATAAAAGGGCAAATTCCAAGATATGATGGCTTGTGTAGAAGCTTAAGTTTAGAAGAAGCAAAAGAAAAAATAGCCAATGGAGAAGAATATGTGGTAAGGCTTAAACTACCTCCAAATAAGGATATTAAATTTAATGATATAATTAGAGGAGAAATAACCATAAATACTAATGATTTAGATGATCAAGTACTGCTAAAATCTGATGGTTTCCCAACTTACCATTTAGCGGTGGTTATAGATGACCACTTAATGGGTATAACCCATATTGTAAGAGGAGAAGAATGGCTACCATCAACCCCTAAACATGTATATCTATATGAGGCCTTTGGTTGGGAAAAGCCAACATATGTTCACCTCCCTACTGTTTTAAACAAGGACAGGAAAAAGCTTAGTAAGCGTCATGGAGATGTTTCAGTAGAGGATTTTAGAAAGAAAGGTTATCTTCCAGAAGCTTTAGTAAACTATTTGGCTTTAGTTGGCTGGACTCCTGAAGATAATAGGGAGATATTATCCATGGAGGAATTAATAGAAGAATTCAGCTTTGAAAGAGTATCTAATGCTGGAGGAATATTTGATAATGACAAGTTAGATTGGGTAAATGGACATTATATAAGAAGTTATGATTTGGATAAGCTTACAAAACTTGCCATACCTTATTTAAAGGATGCAGGCTTTATTGATGATGAGTTTGTAGATAAAAGATTTCTTTGGCTTAAGACTTTAGTAGAAACAGTAAGGGAAGGCTTATCTAACTTATCTGAAATAGTAGATAAGGTGGATATATTCTTTGCAGATACTATAAAGCCAGTAGACGATACAGCTTTAGAAATATTAAAGTGGGAAGAAACACCTGTAGTTTTAAAAGCCTTTAAGGAAGCGGTAAATGGGATAGAAGAAGTTGATATGGAATTTGCAAAGACTGTAATGAAAGGCATCCAAAAAGCTACAGGAATAAAGGGTAAAAAACTATTTATGCCAGTTAGGGTTGCATTAACGGGAAGTTATCACGGACCAGAATTGGTTAATATAATATATCTTTTGGGTAAGCAAAATATACTAGATAGAATAGAATATATAGAAAGTAATTATATTTAAAGCTGACTTAAATTAAAGTACAAGTAAATAGTACAAATGTTGTGACGAGGAGAGTAGGCTATAATTACCTAAAAGAGAGGAGCTCTCATAGGCTGAAAGGGGCTCTTAGGTTAATTATAGTTGAAGTGCGCCTCGGAACATACCGTCTGAAATTATAGTAGGATGGTACGGCTACTCCGTTAAAAGTATTAAAGTGGGCATTATGCCAAGTAGAGTGGAACCGCGGCCAAACCGTCTCTAATTTTAGAGACGGTTTTTTGTAGATAATAGAATATATTAATTCAATAATGGAAGGAGGCTAAAAAATGAAATTATACAATACATTGACTAGAAGAAAAGAAGAGTTTAAACCTATTAAAAATGATGAAGTTACCATGTACGTCTGCGGCCCAACAGTATATAACTATATTCATGTAGGTAATGCCAGACCATTGGTAGTCTTTGATACATTGAGAAGGTATTTAACATACAAAGGTTATAAAGTTAAGTATGTAGTTAACTTTACAGATATAGATGACAAACTGATAAATAAAGCTAATGAGGAAAATACAACAGTAAAGGAAATTGCGGACAAATATATTGAGGAATTCATTAAGGATGCAGAAGGTTTGTCCTTATACGAACAAGAAATTCTACATCCAAGAGCTACAGAATATATAAATAAGATAATAGAGTTTGTAGATAGCTTAATTAAAAAAGGTGCTGCCTATAATGTAAATGGGAATGTATACTTTGACATAACTAAAGCTGAAGATTATGGTAAACTATCCAAAAAGAATATTGATGAATTAAAGAGTGGAGCAAGAATAGAAGTAAGTGATGAGAAGAAGAATCCTATGGATTTTGCCCTATGGAAGAAGGCTAAAGAAGGGGAGCCTTCCTGGGATAGCCCTTGGGGGAAAGGAAGACCAGGCTGGCATATTGAATGCTCTGCTATGGCTAAAGAACTATTAGGAGAATCTATTGACATCCATGCGGGAGGGGAAGACTTACAATTCCCTCATCATGAAAATGAAATAGCTCAAACGGAAACTTTAACTGGCAAGCCTTTTGCTAACTATTGGCTTCATAATGCTATGATAAATGTAGAGGATAAAAAGATGTCCAAATCTGAACAAAACTTCTTTACTGTCAGAGAAATAAGCCAGGAATTTGATTTAGAAGTATTGAGATTTTTCATACTTTCAGCCCATTACAGAACTCCAATAAACTTTAGTAAAGAACTAATGGAACAAGCTAAAAGGGCTTTAGACAGGTTATATAATGGAAAGTTTAATTTAGAATACCTTCTATCTAAGGCTGAAGATAGAGACATAAACGAAGAAGAAAAAGAGCTGTTAAAACAGGTAGATATCTATTACAAAGACTTTGTAAATAGTATGGAAGATGATATAAATACTGCAGATGCCATAGCTAGCTTATTTGAACTAGTCAAATTTACAAACTCTAATTTTAATGAGAAGACAGCAAAATATGTGATACAATATACTTATGATAAATTAATAGAGTTGTCAAAAATACTAGGTATACTATATAAGGAAAATCAGGTCCTAGACGAAGAAATAATGAAATTGATTCAAAAGAGAACTCAAGCTAGGAAGGATAAGGATTATGAATTGGCCGATAAGATAAGAGACCAGTTAAGAGAAATGGGTATCCTATTGGAGGACACACCTGAAGGAGTTAAGTGGAAGAGGATAAACTAAAGAAAAGGGGGAAAATATGAAAGTAGAACTTTTACGCTATACGCCAGATGGAGAAAAGTTAGTTGCGTCTGCAGCTAAGTTGTGTTATTCAGCTGTAGGCATAAGTGATATTGAGAAAAATTTAGATGGAGCAAATATTGAAAAGTTTCTAGAAATGTTGATAAGTTTAGGCCATGAGTCTCCAATAGAGCATGTAACCTTTACTTTTGCAGCTGAAGGGGTTTCTAGAAGCTTAACCCATCAACTAGTAAGACATAGGATTGCTAGTTACTCTCAGCAATCTCAAAGGTATGTAAAGCTTGAGCAATTTGAATATGTAATCCCTCCTTCTATTGAAAAAGATAAACAGGCTAAAGAGCTCTTTCAAGAAGCTATGAAAAAGGATCAGGAATACTATAATAGGATAACGGAGATACTTTATGAAAATAAGCTAAAAGAACTATTAAAGGCTGGGATGGAGGAAAAGAAAGCACGTCACGAAGCTGAAAAAAAAGCTATAGAGGATGCTAGATACGTTTTTCCCAATGCATGTGAGACTAAAATAGTATTTACTATGAACGCTAGAACTCTCTTAAATTTTTTCAGACTTAGATGTTGTGATAGAGCCCAGTGGGAGATAAGAAATTTAGCTACAGAAATGTTGAAGCTGGTAAAAGGAGTATATCCTACCTTGTTTAAAAATGCAGGTCCTGCCTGTGTTACAGGACCCTGTCCTGAGGGTAAAATGACCTGCGGAAATATAAAAGAAGTTAGAGAAAAGTTTAGAAACCTATAAATATAGAGAAGGCAGGGGCGTGGGATGAAAGTACAATATATTATAGGACGAAATCCAGTATTGGAAGTATTAAAAACTGAAAAGGAGATAGAAAAAATATATATAGCTAAAGGAGAGCTTAAAGGTTCCATTAAAAAGATAATAAATATTGCTAAGGATAAAAATATAGTGATCCAGTATGTGGATAAAAAGAAGCTAAATCAAATTGCTCAAGGAGTTAATCATCAAGGAGTAGCTGCACTAGTTACTCCTTATGATTATTCTTCAATAGACGATATTTTGAACAAAGCCAGAGAAACCAATAAGCCACCATTCATCGTGATACTTGATGGGATAGAAGATCCCCATAATTTAGGTGCCATAGTTAGAACAGCTGAGTGTGCTGGAGTCCATGGCATCATAATTCCTAAAAGAAGAGCTGCCAGCGTAACAGAAACAGTATACAAAAGTTCTGCTGGAGCTGTAGAGCATATGCTCATAGCAAAGGTTAGCAATATTTCAACTACAATAGATAGATTAAAGAAGGAAGGCTTGTGGATATATGGAGCCGATGCTGCTGGTGAAAACTACTATTTTGATACAGACCTAAAAGGACCGGTAGCCCTAGTGATCGGTAGTGAAGGTAAGGGCCTTTCTAAATTAGTTAAGGAAAAGTGTGATTTTTTAATAAAGATTCCCATGTTTGGAAAAGTCTCTTCTCTTAATGCATCAAATGCTGCCTCTATTCTAATATATGAAGTGGTAAGGCAGGGTTATGGGAAAGAAAAAGAATAGCTATGAAGAATACCTATTTGTAGATGGGTATAACATCATAAATGCTTGGAGCAACTTAAAGGAATTAAGCAAAATAAGTTTAGAGGTAGCGAGAGAAGAGTTAATAGAAATCATGGCTGAATATCAATCCTTTACTGGGGTAAAAGTGATTATAGTCTTCGATGCTCATATGGTAAAGGGCAATAGTGGAAAGAAGGAAAATATAAAGGGAGTAGATGTAATATATACAAGGGAAAGGGAAACGGCAGATCAGTATATTGAAAAGGTACTAGATGAAATTGGTAGGGAAAAAACTGTTAAAGTAGCTACTTCCGATTGGTTGGAACAGCAGATAGTATTAGGCAGAGGGGGGACTAGGCTCTCTGCTCGAGAGTTGGAAGTCCAGGTAAAAAATATGAAAAGGACATTAAATAGAAGAATAACTACAGTTGACGTAAAAAATGAGCTGTTAATAGGTGGGCTAGATGAAGATGCTATAGAGAAGCTTAGTAAATGGACAAAAAACAATAAATAACTTGACTATTTTTCATTATTTTTTTATAATTTAGTTAATTGTAGCGGGTATTTTCAAGGGCATTTGGAGGGATGTTTGTTGGCTTTAGGACCAGTAGATCAAGCTGATACTAGTATTTATGATCATATGACTGATGAGGATATAGTTGAAGAAGCAAGAACTGGAGATACCCAAGCTATGGAATACCTAATTAGGAAATATAAAAATTTTGTTAAGGTAAAAGCTAAAGCCTACTTTTTAGTAGGGGCTGATAAGGAAGATATCATCCAGGAAGGAATGATAGGTCTATTTAAGGCTACCCGTGATTACAGAAGGGACAAGCTTACTTCCTTTAAAGCTTTCGCTGAACTTTGTATTACAAGGCAAATTATTACAGCCATTAAAACTGCCACTAGACAGAAACATATTCCTTTAAATTCATACGTTTCACTAAACAAGCCAATATTTGATGAAAACTCTGACAGGACTTTATTGGATGTGGTATCAGAAACAAAAGTTTCAGATCCGGAGGAGCTTGTAATCAATAGTGAAGAACTTTGTTCAATTGAAAATAAAATGGCACAATTATTAAGCGATTTAGAATGGAAGGTACTGGTTGCCTATCTAGAAGGCAAGTCTTATCAAGAAATTGCAAAGGAATTGTCCAGACATGTTAAGAGTATTGATAATGCTCTACAAAGGGTAAAAAGGAAGCTGGAAAAATATTTGTAAAGGTATAATCAATATAATCTAATTTTTGCTATTGACAAGGTCCTGTCTAGGTAGTAAAATTATTCTTAGCAGTTTAGATGCCCATGTAGCTCAGCAGGTAGAGCACTTGCATGGTAAGCAAGAGGTCACCGGTTCGAGTCCGGTCATGGGCTCCATATTTTCTTAGAAACACCCGGCAGAGTTTTCTAGAGGGACTTTATTATTTTTGGGTAAGGAGGAATAGAAATGGCAAAGGAAAAATTTGAGAGAACCAAACCTCACGTAA
>CALBUB010000085.1 GCA_937967955.1 uncultured Bacillota bacterium
TTGATTTGGTAATAGTAGATGAGTGTCATAGAGGTTCTGCTAAAGATAATTCTGCCTGGAGAGAGGTGTTGGAGTACTTTTCTAGTGCTACACAGATTGGACTTACTGCAACTCCTAAGGAAACTAAAGATGTTTCCACATCTAGTTACTTTGGTGAGCCAGTATACACATATTCACTTAAACAAGGTATTGAGGACGGGTTTTTAGCACCTTATAAAGTGGTTAGGGTATCTTTGGATAAGGACCTGGAAGGTTATAGACCTGCTAAAGGAAAAGTAGACAAGTATGGAAATCTTATAGAAGATAGGATATATAATGTATCAGATTTTGATAGAAATTTAATACTTGAAAAGAGAACGGAAATAGTAGCAAAGAAAATTACTGAATTTTTAAAGAAGACTAATCGATTTGATAAAACTATCGTTTTCTGCGTAGATATAGACCATGCAGAAAGAATGCGACAAGCCCTTATAAATGAGAATTCGGATTTAGTAAAAGAAAACAGCAAATATATTATGAGAATTACAGGAGATAATGAAGAAGGAAAGGCCCAACTTGATAACTTCATAGACCCTGTAAGTAAATATCCAACTATAGTAACAACGTCTAAACTTCTGACAACAGGAGTAGACGCTCAAACCTGTAAATTAATAGTCCTTGATAGTAATATCAACAGTATGACAGAGTTTAAGCAAATAATAGGTCGAGGAACAAGGATTAAGGAAGAATACGGTAAGCAGTTCTTTACCATTATGGACTTTAGAGGAGTAACAAGGCTCTTTGCAGATCCAGAGTTTGATGGTGACCCTGTAGTTATATATGAACCAAAACCTGATGAACCAATCGTTCCACCAGATGAAACTGAAGTAGATGAAGGGGTTGGAGATGATCATACAGGAAGCATTGATGAAGGAGAAGTAGGTGGTGGGAATATTAAATACGTAATAGATGATGTGGAAGTTATGGTTGTAAATGAAAGGGTCGAATACTATGACAGGGATGGCAAATTAGTTACAGAATCATTAAAGGATTATACAAGAAAAAATATTAGAAATGAATATGCAGATTTAAATGAATTTATTAATAGATGGAATAGTGAAGAGAAAAAATCTGCTATTATTGAAGAGCTTAAGGAAAGAGGGGTATTTCTAGATGCGATAAAAGAGGAGGTAGGAAAAGATTTAGATGACTTTGACTTAATACTTCATTTAGCCTTTGATCAAAAGCCACTTACCAGACAAGAAAGAGCCAATAATGTTAAGAAGAGAGACTATTTTAGCAAATATTCAGGTGTGGCCAGGGAAGTGTTAGAAGCCCTTCTAGATAAGTATATGAATGAAGGAATAAAAGAATTAGAAAGTATGGAAATCCTTAAGCTAGATCCATTTAAAAAAATTGGAAGCCCTACAAAGATAATTAAAGCCTTTGGTGGGAGAGATAAGTACATTAAGACAATAAAAGAATTAGAAAGAGAAATATATGCATAGACGCTCCTTTTACAAGGAGCATTTTACTTAAGAAAGAAAGGGGATATAATGATATGACCATTGATTCATTTATAAAATCAGTACAAGATATAATGAGACAAGACTCAGGAGTAGATGGAGATGCTCAAAGGATATCCCAATTAGTATGGATGCTATTTTTAAAGGTGTATGATGCTAAGGAAGCAGAATGGGAAATATTTGAAGAAGACTATAAATCGATTATCCCTGAAGATTTAAGATGGAGAAACTGGGCAGAAGATGAAGAGGGAATGACTGGAGATGAACTTTTAGAATTTGTAAATGAGAGGTTATTCAAGGAGTTAAAAGATTTAACAGTAGATGAAACTACAGATAAAAGAGCTTTAATTGTCAAATCCGTATTTGAAGATAGCTATAATTATATGAAGTCTGGAACCCTTCTTCGTCAGGTTATAAATAAATTAAACGAATTAGATTTTGAGGATTATGAAGATAGACATGCTATTAATGATATGTATGAAACAATATTAAGAGACTTGCAAAGTGCTGGAAATGCAGGAGAATATTATACACCCAGGGTTTTGACAGATTTTATAATTGAAATGTTAAATCCTCAAATAGGAGAAAGGATAGCAGACTTTGCCTGTGGTACAGGAGGCTTTTTAGTATCTGCTTTAAAGCACTTGGAAAAACAAATAGAAACTGTGGAAGATAGGAGAATAGTACAATCTTCTCTATTTGGAATTGAAAAGAAACCACTGCCCCATCTATTATGTATGACAAATATGTTATTGCATGATATAGATAGTCCAAATATCTTAAGGGATAATTCCCTTTCAACTAATGTAAGGGATTATACAGAAAAGGATAAATTCGATATAATAGCCATGAATCCACCTTTTGGAGGAGTAGAGGAAGATGGTATTTTAATTAATTTTCCAACAGAATTTAGAACATCAGAAACTGCAGATTTATTCATGACACTAATTATGTATAGATTAAAAGAAACAGGCAGAGCAGGTGTTATACTGCCTGATGGATTCTTATTTGGAGATGATAATGCAAAGCTTGCAATCAAAAAGAAATTACTAAGTGAATTCAATCTACATACTATTGTAAGATTGCCAAATGGAGTATTTGCACCTTATACTTCGATTTCTACCAATGTATTATTCTTTGATAAATCCAAACCTACAGAGAAGATAGATTATTACCAGGTACCTTTACCAGAAGGTTTGAAAAATGGATTCACTAAGACAAGGCCATTAAAAACAGAACATTTGCAGGGCGTAAAAGAATGGTGGAACAATAGAGATAAAGAAGACAAAAATGCATATTCAGTAACTATAGAAGAAATAGAAAAAGCTAACTACAATTTGGACATAAAAAACCCTAATAATGGAAGTGAAGAAAAAGAATACAGCTTAAATGAGCTTTTATCTATAATGAGGGATAAGTCTGATAATATCCATAGGTTATTAGGGGAGATATCTGAAGCGCTGAAGGGAGTTGAAGAATAGTGGACATACAAGGGCTAAAAGATAAAATTCTTCAACTTGCTATACAAGGGAAACTAGTAGCCCAAGACCCTAATGATGAACCAGCATCTGTACTTTTAGAGAGGATTAAGGAAGAAAAGGAAAAGCTAATCAAGGAAGGGAAGATAAAGAAGCAAAAACCACTTCCAGAGATAACAGAGGAAGAAAAACCTTTTGAGATACCAGATAATTGGGAATGGGTTAGATTAGAAGAGGTTTCTTCACAAATATCAAGTAAACCATACCAAATAAAGCAAAGTGATGTATCAAAAGATGGTCTATTTCCAGTGGTAAGCCAATCAATAAATTTGATTGAAGGCTATAGTAATGAAAAAGATAAGCTATTAGAAATAGATAATCCAGTTATTGTATTTGGAGATCATACTAGACATGTGAAATATATAGATTTTAATTTTATAGTCGGAGCAGATGGTATTAAAATAATTAATCCTATTGGTATATATGGTAAGTATCTTTATCTAGCCATTTTATATAATTCATTATGTATAGATGATAGAGGTTATAGTAGACATTATAAATATTTAAATGAAAGATTAGTCCCTATTCCCCCTCTAGCAGAACAAAAACGCATTGTAGAAAAAGTAGAAGAACTATTTGCTTTAATAGATGAACTTGATTCTAATAAAGAAGAATTGCTAGAAGTTATAAACTTAACACGAAACCAAGTATTACAACTTGCTATACAAGGAAAACTAGTAGCCCAAGATCCTAATGATGAACCAGCTTCAGTGCTATTAGAGAAAATTAAGGAAGAAAGAGACAAGTTAGTAAAGGAAGGGAAGATAAAGAAGCAAAAACCATTACCAGAAATAACAGAAGAAGAAAAGCCTTTTGAGATACCTGAGAGTTGGGAATGGGTTAGGTTGGGAGAAGTTGCCTTAGTAAATATGGGACAATCGCCAAAAGGAGATACAATTAGCGATAACGAAGGGATAGAGTTTCATCAAGGAAAAATTTTTTTTGGAGATAAGTATCTAAAAAAAAGCGATAAATTTACTACTGATCCTAAGAAAATTGCACTATCAGGAGACATTCTATTATCAGTTAGAGCACCTGTAGGAGCTATTAATATTACAGATAGAGAAGTTTGTATTGGTAGAGGATTATGTGCTATTTCTAGCTTGGGAAATATACCTAATGATTATTATTTCTACATTTGTAAGGCTTTTGAGGATTATTTAACTGAAAAAGCAACAGGTACAACATTCTTAGCTGTAACAGCGTCAACAGTAAATGAAATGATAATACCCCTTCCCCCTCTTGCAGAACAAAAACGAATAGTAGATAAAGTAGATTCTATAATGAATATGTTGGATGAACTTGAAAAGGAGTTAACTAATAAAATTTAAAAGAATAAAAGTATATAATTAAAAATCTTATTCAATAGTTATTGTGTAAAATATAGTTTTGTGAAATATTCTGGGAAAATACTTTATTATATGGTTAATTTTCTTATTTTTGTGTTATAATTATGATAAATAAAAGGAAGTAGTGAAACCGCAAGATGCGGTTGCTACTTCAGGGAGAATTAACTAATAGCCACCTTGCAGGGTGGCTTTATTTTTTAACAAATTGCCATTAAGTAAATAAGTTTTAATGTTAATGTCTAAGTTGATAAAATAGTAAAAGGATTAAATCATAAGATGGTTGAGTAGGGCCAGGGAACCCGGTTGGCCATGTTTTTTATTTAGACAGGAGGATTTGGAGGGCTAAGGAATAATATATCAATTTCAGACAATCTATGCTATAATAATATATAATTATGTTACCGGGATCCACCTTGAAGGGAAAATCTGGCTGGCTCCTACTTTGAAAGTATTAACTGTAAAGGTAGGGCTTTTATTTTTTATAAAGAAAGTAGTGGATATTTTAAACGATTTATTAGTCGCACAGGTGACAGGCTAGCAGGAATACCAGGAGGGGATATTTGATGAAAGAAGAAATCTTTGCTATCCCATTATGGGATGCTTTCAGGAAGGGTACGGAGTGCCCCTTATGTGAAATACAGA
>CALBUB010000086.1 GCA_937967955.1 uncultured Bacillota bacterium
TAAATAGAAGCCACGATGATTTCATCGTGGTTTTTTTATTGGAAAGCTATTTACAGAACCTTAGTTAAAAAAGGTTCTTTTTTGTTGACTTAAAAGTAATATATTAATATAATAGACTTAACGGTCTAGACTGACTGGTCTAGGATATTAATTTTAAAAGGCCCAGCCGGGGGAAGGAGTGGTATTTTGTATCAGATCAAAAACCTAGTATTCAGGTATCCTAAAAATAAGGAAGATACAATTAAAGGTATTTCCTTTGAAATCAAAAAAGGGGAAATATTTGGCCTACTAGGACCTTCTGGTGTAGGAAAGTCTACTACCCAAAAGATACTTATTAAACTTCTAACAGACTATAAGGGAGAAATACTATATAAGGGCAAGGATTTAAAAGCTTATGGAACTGATTACTATGAAGAAGTAGGTGTAGGCTTTGAAATGCCTGTACATTTTTCTAAGCTGACAGCTGAAGAAAACTTGAATTTCTTTAAGAAATTGTACTCTTCTACAGTAGATGTAGATAGACTCCTAAAGAGAGTTGGCCTTTATGAAGACAGGAAAAAAAGGGTTAACCAATTTTCCAAGGGGATGAAGGTTAGGCTAAATTTTGTAAGGGCCATGCTAAATAGACCAAAAGTTCTATTTTTAGATGAGCCAACCAATGGTTTAGATCCTAAAAACGCCAGGATAATTAAAGATCTTATTAGGGAATTTAAGGAAGAAGGAGGAACGGTCCTACTTACAACCCATTTGATGAAGGATGTAGATGAGCTTTGCGATAGGGTAGCCTTTATGGCAGATGGAAAGATAGTGGAAATAAGCACTCCTAAAGATTTAAAGCTAAAATATGGGTCCAGGGAGGTAGATGTGGAATACAAAGCTGGTGAAAGGGTAAAAAGGGCTACCTTTCCTCTAGATAAACTAGGGGATAATGAGGACTTTTTAAGGCTTATAAAAAACTATGAAATAATAACTATTCACAGTAAGGAAAAGACCCTGGATGATATTTTCATAAAGATTACAGGAGGGGCAAAAGATGAGTAAGCTTTTAGTTTTGTTCCAGGGAGAACTATTAAGGCTTAAAAAGTATAACCTTTTTGCAGCCAGCATATTTGTTTCTGTCATATGGGTAGGAATTCTCCATTTTCTAAATGTGGAAGATGTAACTACCATAGTACCCCAGCTTATATTTTTAGATGTGACCACCATGGCTACTTTACTAGTAGGAGTAAGTTTTATCTATGAAAGGGATGAAGATACCCTTAGGACTCTCATGGTAGCCCCAATTTCCAAAAGCCAATATTTACTGGGGAAAGTTATTGCTAACATTATACCTAGTATTTTGTCCTTAACTATCATGTATATATATTCAAAACTATTTAAAACAATTGAGATTAACTATTTTCTCCTATTAGGAGTAGTAGTATTGGTTTCTTTTTTTCACTCTCTAATTGGCATACTCTTAACTTATTTTTCAAAGAATTTTACAGACTTAGTAATGGTAATTATGCTTCTTTTTCTAGTATTCTTATTGCCAGTCATATTAGTTGAGTTCAATATAATTACTAATGATATATTCGTTAAAGGAACCTATATACTACCTACTAAAGCAGCCTTAATGGTCATAATGGGTACTACTGGCATTATAGATACAAGGGAAATACTAATTTCTTTAATCTATTTGCTAGCAAGTTCCCTAGCTTTATATTATTTAGTTTACAAAAATTTTGACTTATATGCCTTAAGAGAGAGGGGGAAGTAGGATGTATATGAGCTTTATAAAAGCAGAATTAAAGAAATGGGCCAGGGACTCTATGATGTTTTTTATGCTCCTTTATCCCCTAATATTTGCTTTCCTTGGAAGATTTCTACTACCTTGGCTAACAGAAAAATATGCTTTTAATTTTGAACCTTTTACTGATTTAATATTAGTCATATTAGTTTTATTTATCCCCATATCTTACGGTGCTTTAATTGCTTTTTCACTTTTGGAAGATAGGGATGATAATGTATTTACTAATATAAGGGTAACACCTTTAAGTATTCACTATTTTATGGGCTTTCGATTGGTTGGAGTATATATAATATGTGTAATAGCCACCATATTTGTAATTTGGTTTTCCAAAGTTGGCAATATACCTATGAAAAATATTATTTCTATTTCCCTCTTGGCTTCCTTGGAGGCCCCCATATCTGGCCTACTCATTAATGCCCTTGCAAGGAATAAGATTGAAGGCTTTGCAGTAATGAAGGCAGGTGGCAGCATAATAGTCTTTCCAATTGTAGCCTTATTTTTCAATGGAGCAAAAGAATTGTTCTTCTCCTTTGCCCCTGGTTTTTGGTCTGCAAAAGTGATAAGCAGCTTAGTTAGGGGAGGGGGCTTATATCTTACCTATAAGCAGTATTACTTTATAGGCCTAATATACATGATAATATTAAATATACTGGCTTATGGCCTGTTTCTTAAAAGGACAAAAGTTTAATGGCATAGAAAGGAGGGAAGCCATGGAGGGAAAAAAAGAAAAGTCCTTTGAAAGGCGGCAAGAGTTAATAAAGGCAGCCTTAATTGAATTTGGGGAAAAGGGCTATGAAAATGCTTCTTTAAACAATATACTGAAGGAAGCAGGAATCAGCAAGGGTACTTTCTATTACCATTTTAAAAACAAGGAGGATTTATATATATACCTATGTGATATGCTGGCTCGGGAAAAGATGGACTTTTTCAATAAATATATAGAGGCTGAAGTTTTCAATAAGGATATATTTACAATAATAAAGGTAATGATCAAGGCGGGTATAGAGTTTGCCTACCATAAACCAGAAATAGCTAAATTTTCCACTAGCTTTTTTAAAGACTTAAACAGCCCTATCTTTGATAAGATTAGACAAAAATATGATTTAGAAAACAATGATTACCTAAATGTTTTAATAGATAGGGCCTATGAAAGGGGAGAAATTAGACAGGATCTACCAAGAAAATTTGTTAAGGATATTTTAAATTATTTGCTTATTTATCTTAGGGAAGTTTCAATTGTCACTGATAAGGAAGAATACCTAGAAGAAGCCAATTACCTGATAGATTTTATTAAGAATGGTCTAGCTAGAAGAGATATTAGATAATAAATATTTCAGCTTTTAAATAAAACACGGTTTTCTTACTTGTGAAAACCGTGTTTTTTAAATAGTTTACAAAGCTAATCCTATTTTTTATCCTTCCTTAAGTATTCTTTCAACAGCCTAATATATCTATTTGCCTCTCTAAGGGTATGATCAGCCAATAATGGATTTAATATTCCTCTTATTTCACATTTTAAAAGGCCTTCAGTGCCGTCCTTCTTAAACTCCATTATATCTTCCGCAGCCTTTAAATTCCTCTCAGTAATTCTTCCAATATTCTTCTTATCTGCTTCCTTAGTTTCCTTTAGAAGCCTTTCGAAAAGTTTTGCATACTCATTGGCTTTTTTCATAAGCTCTTTCTCAGATGGATCTAAGTATCCCCTTATAAATTGGGCATGGTCTTCCATTACATGATTCCAGAAAATTTGCTTTTCTATTATCTTTTTCCTATCTTTCTTCCTTTCCTGTAGGTCAAGTAAAAGTTCCATGTAGAATTTAGCTTCCCTTACAAGATGGTCTAACATTTCTGGATACATGTATGTGGCCAGCTTACAGTTTAATACATTGGATAGGAGATCTTCTTTATACTTAATAAGGTCCATTAATAGGTTGATAATCCTATTGTTAAGATCAAAAACTTCCTTTTCCAATTCATGGTACATATTATAGGTGTCTACATCTTTACTGTGGACTAAATCCATTTGGGCCTTAGTTATATCTTTGTTAATGCAGGCTCCAAAAAGGGCTTCTAATTTCATCTCTGCATCTAAGGTATATGGGGTTACAAATTCTTTTGACTCTATTGCCTCTTTACTTATATTCCCCCGGGCCAAATCTGTTGCTTCCTTTAAAAGGCCTTCAAAGGATATCTTCATATTGTCTGCTTCTAAAATAAGGTGGCTTTCCTTAATAGGTAGGCTTATTTCTGTAAAAATCATGTGTTC
>CALBUB010000087.1 GCA_937967955.1 uncultured Bacillota bacterium
TCATCCATTATAAGCACCTGGGAAGGATATATAAAGGCTCTTAATATGCTTATCCTCTGCTTCATTCCTCCGCTTAAGCTATTAGGATAATAGTTTTTATACTCCAAAAGATTAACAGATTTCAAATAGCTGTCTATGGTTTCCTCAATAGCCTTTTTATCCATTTTTCCTTTTAATACAAACCTTAAATTATCCTTTACGCTTTTCCACTTTATGAGTCTATCCTCTTGAAAAACAAAGCTTATACTTGCATCTTTAAACCCTATTACCTGGCCTGAATCCTCATCAAGTATTCCACCTATTATATTCAACAAAGTGCTCTTTCCACAGCCAGAAGGCCCTAGTATGCAAGTAACCTTATTTTCAGGAAAATCAATGCTTATATTATCCAATACTTTTAAGTCAGCATAGCTCTTACATATGTCTATGACTTTATACATCTCTTATCACTTCCATCTATCCATTTTTATGAAATACATTAATAATTCCACAATATAGGCAAGGACTTTAGAAATAAACAATATGATTATTATCCATGCAAATACCCCTGAAGTATTTAAGTACATCTTTTGAATTTGCAAATTGCTTCCTATAGCATATTTAGGCTGAGATAAAGCTTCTCCTGCTATTACCATTTTTAGATTTGTAGACAGTGCAGTAATAAAAACCATACTTAAATTAATTAGGATACTCGGAATATATATATCCTTGATTATAGTCCATCTGTTTATTCTGTACAGCTTACACATCTCCAGTATCTTCTTATCCACATTTAATATGCCCTTTTGTACAGTTTCATATAGTATTGGAAATACCATAATAAAACCTACAAACATTGGTACTACTTCATTATGCAACCATATAAGAGCCAAAATTATTATGGCCATTGTTGGAACTGAACTCAAAAAGTTCAATACTGGTATCATCAAGTTATAACATAATTTAGAAATACTTGATAATATTCCCAGCAATACAGCTAAAAATAGGGATGCCAAAAAGCCTATTAGACTTCTTATGAGAGATGAAACAACAATGCTTATAAAATCTGAAGATGTAACTATCTCTAATAGGCTTTCTAATGTACTTTTAACTGTAGGAAGTATTACTTCATTGTCTATTATTTCTGATAAAACTATCCAGCTCCCTAACAAAATAAATTTTGAAAGGATAGAAAGCTTCTTATCTTTCAAAGTAAAATTCTTCATCAGGAAGCTTTCCTCCTATAACATCTGGAGCAAAATCCAATAACACATTATAATAAACCTCATATTCCTTTTTCATATCTTCCACATACAATGGTCCCATGTTCATCCTCTCAATGCCATTTACAACCATATCCTTCGTAATACCATACTCTAATTTTTCTGCGTATTCCCCTAGCTTTTCTGGATTTTCTTTAGCCCACTGTAAATTTTCTGAATAAACTTGGATGAACTTATCGACAAATTCTTTATGATCTTCTAATAAATCTGATTTTATGATCAAACTAGCTTGAGGATAGCCTTGTTCTATTCCTGTTATTTTACTCCACTCTTCATTAAAATCGAATACAACCTTTGCATTATCCTTTTTCATCATTATGTTAGTTACTGCTGGCTCTGATAAAACTGCTAAATTAGTTTTCCCGCTGATAAATGCTGGACCCACTTCACTGGCAGCATTTAAATAAGTAATTGATACATCTTTATCTGGATCAATACCATTTTCCTTCAATACATACTTAAATACTAAATCTGGTGTTAGATTTTTCCCAAAGGAGTAAACTTCTTTTCCCTTTAAACTATCAAATGAATCTATCTCCTCTGTACTCATCATATAAAGAGTTCCCCATACAGATGTACCAACTAGCTTATAAGGGATCTCTTTATTATAGGCTTGAGCCGCTAAGTTGGAAGGTACTATAGCTATATCTGCCTCTCCTTTTAATATCTTGGATGCTAGTAGATCTGGCGTGCTTTGGATTTCATATTCAATTTCCATATTTTCATCTATAATAGGATTTTCATAAGCAAACTTTGCTACTGTCAAAGCTGGAACTCCATTAGGAAAGCAAAACTTAACAGTCTTTTTTTCTTGGTTCTGTTCTGCACTTCCATTTTCTTCTGTTCCCACATTGCTTTCAGCAGGCTTCTCTTTTGAGCATGCAACAGTAAATATTAAGAGCAAGGATAAAAGTATAATTAACATTCGTTTCATATAAAACTACCTCCTAATATTTTCATGCCTCTAAGCATGCTTTCACACTTAGAGGCATGTTTGAACCTAAATATTATTCATAAGCTAATTGTTTACCGTATTTATGAGACTCTTCTCCTTTTTCATACAATGGCCATTCTCTTTGATCAGTATTCTGCTGCAAAATCAGTATCAAAGATATAATCAAAACCAATCCTTCTAAGTGCTGCTACTAATCTTTTAACTGTAGCAAATTCTCTGCTGATTCCTAAACTTTCTCCCCAAGCTGCTCTTACTGCAGGAGCTATTTGAACTACAGTTATCATTTCTTCGTCAGCCAAAGCATCCAATACTTTTTGTGTATCATCTCTTTCTCTTAAAGCTCCAACAGGACAGTGGGTTATACATTGACCACAAAGGGCACAGTCAGATTCCTCAATCCTTCTATTTAATGATACGTCTACAGTAGTTCTTGACCCAGTATTGGCAACATTCCATATGTGCATATCTTGTATTTTATCGCACACTTGTACACATCTCATACATTTTATACACTTTTCATAGTTTCTCACTAATGGAAATCCTTCTGTCCAATCTGCTCTTGGTAAATCTATGTCGTAAGGAATATCAAGTATGCCTAAATCGTTGGCTATTCTCTGTAAGCTACAGTTTCCACTTCTTACACATGTAGCACATCTAGCATCATGTTGAGATAAAATCAACTCCACATTGGTCCTTCTTGCCTCGCGTACTTTAGGACTATTAGTGTATATTACCATTCCTTCTTCTACCACATTATTACAAGCCGTTACCAATCTGTTAATCCCCTCGATTTCCACTATACAAACTCTACAAGCGCCAATTTCATTCAAATCCTTCAAATAACACAGATGAGGTATTAATATGTTATTCATTTTAGCAGCATCTAGAATAGTTGTTCCTTCTGGAACTTGAACTTTCATATTATCTATGATCAAGTTTACCATTTTTCGA
>CALBUB010000088.1 GCA_937967955.1 uncultured Bacillota bacterium
ATTTGAATGTGCTTACTATGGTAAGGAAGTTGACTTCTAATATATTACTACATTATTGGAAACCTATTAGAAGGAGTCCCAACCTTTATTGCAGCTTGGGGCATGTATATATTCCAGAGCTTATTCAATCTAGTTGTTACTTCCAACTCTGGTCAAGCAGCCTTAACAATGCCAATTATGGCTCCTTTATCTGATATAGTAGGCATATCTAGACAAATTGCAGTATTATGCTATCAATTGGGAGCTGGCTTTGTAGATGCCTTTACACCAGTATCTGCCAGCTTAATAGGAATACTTGGGGTTGCTAGAATAGACTGGAGTAAATGGGCTAAGTTCCAGATAAAGATGCAGGCTTTCTTCTTCTTGATTGGCTCCATAATTATATTTATAGCCGTATCCATTAATTTCCAATAAAAAAGCTATCCCTTAGGGATAGCTTTTTTTATTTTTATCTAGCAAGTATATTTATTATATCATCTATAGAAGAGTTTCTAGATATTTCAAATTCTCCATATCTTAATTTTTTCTCTGTACCCGTTTCCTTTACCTTTTTTAAGAAGGCATCCTTACTTTCTACAAGTCCTTCAGATGTTAATATATTTCCAATATCTGGAGGTAGGGAACCTGCTGGAATATTTATAGTTACAGTTTCATTACTTTTATCCGACTCTTGAGTACCAGTTTCTTGGGCAACTTCTACATCTTCCTCTTTATCTTCTTCCTTATTTTCTTCTTCCTTTTCTTCTGACTTTTCTTGGCTAGCTACTGGCTTGTCCCCATCCTCATCATTGGAAGCTTCTTCTGTCTCTTTTTCTTCATCACTGGCAACTTCTTCATTATCAACAGCTTCCTCATCTTCAGTAGACTCTTCTACTGTTTCTAAAGATTGGGCTTGTAATTCATCAATGGTTGATATGGCAAACAGTCCGTCCAATTTCCAATTTATTGTTAAAGCTATGGCAACTGCAATTCCTATCATTAATATGTAATCTATTCCATCGTATAATATGTCCTTTATCTTTTCTAGTAGATTTTTCATAACTTTCACCTCTTTGTTCTGTTAACATGGTTTACTAAAATATATTTTTCGTATACTATAATTATAGCACAGATCATATGATAAATTATAGCATAAATAGAAAAAAGGTGGTAGGAATTTGAAAGAGGTAATAATTAACAAAAACGATAGTGGCCAGAGGCTAGATAGATTTTTGAAAAAATATCTATCTGAAGCTTCCAAAGGTTTCATATATAAGATGCTTAGGAAAAAGAGAATAAAATTGAATAATAAAAAAGCACAGCCTAATACAATTATATGGGAAGGAGATACTATACAGTTTTATCTATCTGATGAAACTTTAGAGAAGTTTAGGCCTTCTAACCAAGTTCAAAAAAGCAGCCTAGTACCTAGGATAATATATGAAGATGAAAATATAATTTTGATAAACAAACCAGTGGGAGTACTGTCCCATTCAGCCAATAGGGAGTATGGCAACAATATAGTGGACAGTATGGTTCACTATCTAGTTAAAAAGGGAGAATACAATCCTAGAATTGAGAAGACCTTTAAGCCTTCCATTTGCAATAGGTTAGATAGGAATACCAGTGGTATAATAATAGGTGCAAAGAATTCTACAGCTTTAAGAGCTATGAACTGGGCTATTAAAGAAGGCCATGTCCATAGGTATTATAAGACTATAGTTAAGGGAAGAGTTAAGGAAGAAGGGCTAATTGAAGGCTATTTATGGAAGGATGAAAAATTGAATAAGGTAAAGGTATTAAAGGACGGAAAGGATAATTCAAAAAGGATATTAACAAGGCTTAAGGTATTGAAAGCAACCGATAGATATTCTTTACTTGAAATAGAACTTATCACAGGCAGGACCCATCAGATAAGAGCTCACCTGGCTTCTATAGGCCATCCCATAATAGGGGATGTAAAATATGGAGATAGGAATATAAATGAGTATTTTAGGAATGAATTTGGTTTGGAAAGCCAGTTTCTCCATGCCTATAAAGTAGAGTTTTCAAAATTAGAAACACCTTTGGCATATTTAAATGGAAAAGTCTTTATTGCCAGTCCAAAGGATAAATTCCTAAAGATTGAGGAGGAATTGTTTGGCTAATAAATGTTGGGGGGTAGTGTTATGGTAGCTAAGATGACAGTCTATGTAGAAGGTGTAGGAAAGATAGAACTTGAAAAGGGGGCAAGCCTTGAAGAAGTATCAAAACAGGCCTTCGGCAGCAATTATAAAGAGTATTTAGGGGCTAGGATAAACAATGAAGTATTCCATCTACAAAAGGAGGCAAAGGAAAACTCCTATATTAAATTCTTAGATTTAAAAACTGAGGATGGATATAGGATTTATACAAGGACCATTTCCCTAGTATTTATTTTAGCTTGTAGGGAGCTGTTTCCTGAAGAAACTGTAACTATAGAGCAGTTTCTAGGAAATGGTTTATATGCTGAGTTTCAAGGGGAGAAGAATTTAGGATATTCTGATATAAACAAGATAAAGAAAACTATGAGGAAGATAATAGATAAAGACCTGCCCATCCGCCGAGAGACCGTATCCTATGAAGAGGCCCTAGATTTATTTGAAAAAAATGGCCATTACGATAAGATAAGGCTTTATAAGACATTAAATAGGGAAAAAATCCAAGTATATAGAGTTGGGGATTATGTAAATAGTTTCCACGGCTATATAGCTCCTTCTACAGGCTATGTAAAACACTTTGATTTAAAATATTACCATCCAGGAGTTATAATTCTATTCCCAACTGGAGATAGTAAAAATACTATACCAGAGTTTAAAGAGCAAAAGAAATTGGCCAAAGTATTTGATGAGGCAAGTAGATGGGCAGATATATTAGACTTAGGCTTTGTAGGTTCCTTGAATGAAAAGATACAAAGTGGAGAAATAGAAGAAGTAATAAAAGTAAATGAAGCCCTACATGAGAAGAAGATAGCTAATATTGCTGATTTAATATGTGAAGATGACAATATAAAGGTGATACTAATAGCAGGGCCATCTTCCTCTGGAAAGACTACTTTTTCCAAAAGGCTGGCAGTCCACTTAACGGTAAATGGCAAAAGGCCTATAACCATATCTTTAGATGATTATTTTGTGGACAGGGAAAAGACCCCATTAAATGATAAGGGAGAATATGATTTTGAATCTATAGATGCTATAGATTTAAAACTATTAAATGAAGACCTATTAAAACTATTAGAAGGAGAAGAAATAGAATTACCTAGATTCAACTTTATTACAGG
This sequence comes from uncultured Bacillota bacterium, assembly GCA_937967955.1. GTDB lineage: Bacteria > Bacillota > Clostridia > Tissierellales > Tepidimicrobiaceae > JAAYHX01. The sequence goes on from CALBUB010000088.1 coordinate 3,278, forward strand.
AAAAAGGGAAATGTCAGGTATAAGGGTAAAGCTAGATAAGGACCATCCAATTATACTGGAAGGTATACACGGTCTTAATCCAAGGCTTACTACCTACATACCTGAAAAGAACAAGTTTAAGATATATGTTTCAGCCCTTACTCAGCTTAATATTGATGCCCATAACAGGATTTCAACTACTGATACTAGGCTTATAAGAAGGATGGTAAGGGACAATAAATTTAGAGGCAATGACGTATTTAGGACTTTCCAGATGTGGAAAGGAGTTGTGGAAGGGGAAGGGATAAACATATTCCCATACCAGGAAGAAGCAGATATTATGTTTAATAGCGCTTTAGTTTATGAATTGTCTGTACTTAAAAAGTATGCAGTCCCCCTTCTAGAAAAAGTAGATAACACTAGCCCCTATTATTCAGAAAGCAAGAGGCTATTAAAGTTTTTAAAATATTTTGTACCAATAGAGGATGAAAGGGCTATACCAGGAAATTCCATATTAAGGGAATTTATCGGGGGTATATAAACTGAAAGGAACGGAGGAAAACTGTGTTTAAGAAAACTTTAACCCTAATTTTAATAGGAGTACTACTATTTTTAAGTGGCTGTAAGAGTAAGGAAGAAGGGCTTATTGTTGATGAAAACAATAAGGCTTCCGATGAAATTGTAGAAGAGGAAGAAATAGATGAGATACAAAAGTTAATAGATGGTATGACTATTGATGAAAAAATAGGCCAGCTGTTCATATTTGGCTTTGATGGGACACAGGTAGATGAAAATGTAATAAAAGCTATAGAAGAATACCATGTAGGCGGCTTTATATTCTTTAAGGACAATATAGTAGATGCAGAGCAGACTGTAAGCCTTCTTAATACTCTAAAGGATATAAATGCTTCTAACAGGCTGCCTTTGTTTTTAACAGTAGATGAAGAAGGGGGTATTGTAACAAGGCTCTCTGATATATATTTAGCCCTTCCTTCTGCCAGGACCATTGGAGATATAGATAATGGACAGCTTTCCTTAGAGTATGGTAGACTGCTAGGTGAAAGGGTAAGTGAGTTAGGCTTTAATATGAACTTTGCTCCTGTGTTAGATGTAAACTCTAATCCTAACAATCCAGTAATAGGGAAAAGGGCCTTTGGTACAGAAGTAGATACAGTAGTAAAACACGGTCTAAAAGTTATGGAAGGCATTAACTCTACAAATGTCATAGCAGTAGCAAAGCATTTTCCAGGCCATGGAGATACAAGTACTGACTCCCATATTGGCCTTCCTGTAATAGATAAGAGTATGGAAGAAATGGAAAACTTGGAATTAGTGCCTTTTAAAAGGGCTATTGAAAAAGGCTTAGATACTATTATGGTTGCCCATATACTCTTTCCCCAATTGGATGGAAAAAATCCTGCAACCCTTTCCCATAAGTTGATTACAGGGCTTCTTAGGGAAAAATTAGCCTTTGATGGGGTAGTAATTTCTGATGATATGACTATGGGAGCCATTACAGAAAACTATACTATTGAAGAAGCAGCCTATAAGTTTCTTAAAGCTGGTGGAGATATATTATTAATATGTCATGGTTATGAAAATCAACAAAAGGCTTTAAACAAAATAAAAGAAGAAGTAGAAAAGGGAAACATAACTGAAAAAGAATTAGATGAAAAGGTCTATAGGATTATAAAGCTTAAGAGGAAATACGCTTTAGAGGATAGACCAGTAGAATATTATGATGTATCCAATGTAAATTCTCATATAGAAGAATTCCTTGATAAAATTAGATAACAGGAGTTGTTAGCTTATGGAAAGGCTAGTCTATTTAGGGCCATATAATAGCAGTAAATCTGATGAGCTCTTTAATAGGGCAGTAGAATATTTAAAAGAAAATAAGGGCCATAAATTTTATTATATACTGCCCAATGGGAACCTATTAGTAAAATACAGGCAGAAGTTTATTGATAAGGTTGAACACACTTTTGATATCAACCTTTTTACCTTTGATAATATAGTAGACAAGCTACTGCAGGATAGCTACTATGTAAGTATAGATGATGAAACAAAGGAAGGCTTACTGGCAAAAATAGTGGAAGAATTAAGGGAAAAGGGGCTTATACCCTATTATGAAGAAATTTCCCATAAGAGGGGCTTTATCCGAGCAGTCTCTAGTATAATTGGACAGCTTAAAAGATCCCTTATAAGTCCAGAAAAATATTTGGCTAAATGTCCTAAAGCAGCTTTTTTTAAGGAAATAGGTTTTATATATAAGGAGTATGAAAAGAAATTAGGTGAACTGAAAGTTTTAGATAGGGAAGAAGGCTACATAAAGAGTTTAGAATTTTTAAGGCAGGACAATAGCTTTTTTGATGGCTTAGATTTTGTAGTAATAGACTATTTCTTTGAATTTAGGCCCCAGGAGATTGAACTACTTAAGGAATTGACTAAAGTCAATTGCTCCATATATGTAAATATGCCCTTTAATAGGGCTGAAAATTTTAGTACTTTTAATAGGACTTTAGCTTTATTAAAGGAAATGGGCTTTTCTATAGTCAAGGAAGAAGAGGGAAGGAAGGACTATTTTACTGAATTAGCAAATTTACTATTTACTGAAGGGGAAGAAAAGTTAGCCCATAATTCCAACATCCATCTTATAAAGGCTTCTAGTACTTATTTGGAGATAAAGAAAATTTGTGAAGAGATAAAGAGGGTCCATTCAAAGGGAGTAAAGTTGGAGGATATGGCTATAGTATTAGCCAGTCCTGATAGGTATAAGGATAGGCTATTCCAGGTATTTGAAGAGGAAGGCATCCCCTTAGCCTTAAGTAAGGAGACAAGCCTTATAGAGCTTCCTTTAATAAAGGAATTTGTTCAGCTGTTGGAAGTTAAGAAAAACCAGATGGATAAAAGCAGTATCATAAATAGGATAAAAAGCAATTTCTTTCCCTTATGTAGTAGGGATATGAGGGAGGCTATAGAGTATATATTAAGGAAGGAAGATATTAACTCCCCCTTAAAAGCTGAAACAGATAGGCTACTAGCCCTTATTGAAGAAGAAAACAACAGTATACCAGCTAAAGGTAGGCCGGAAGAGCTGGTTAACTCCCTTATGACATTTATAAGAGAGTATAATGTACCAGGAAGAATAGTAGATATTTACAATTCAATAGGAGATTACAATTTGCTTAATAGGGATTTTACAGCCTTAAGTAAACTTAAGGAGATATTAGGCAAAATAGAAAAGTTTGCCTCCATTATATATGAGGAAATATCCTTTGAGGCTTTTTTAGCCCTATTGGAAAGCTATTTGGAAAAGGAAACTATAGTGGAAATTGAAGGGAATATGGCTGGAATAAGCGTATTAACCCCTGCTATAGTTAGGGGACAAAGGTTTAAAGTCTTATTCGTTATGGGCCTTTCCCAGGGAGATTATCCTGCTATTGGCTCTGATAATTTCTTCTTCCAGGAGAAGAATATAAAGGCCCTAAAGGATATAGGTGTTGATGTTAAAAACTACTATGAAGTATTAGACAAGGAAGCCTTAATATTTTCCATCATAATTTCCTCTTGTTTAGAAAAACTGTATCTGTCCTACTCCCAGGCTTCTACGGAAGATGAAGAAGCAATACCTTCTATGTTTTTAGATGAATTGCTTAACAGACTCCAAGGAAAAGTAGATAAGAAAACAGTAAATATGGACTACCTAATAAAGGATGATTTGACTAACATAACTACCAAAGAGGAATTAGCCAGATATATTTTAAATAGATATCAAGAAGGCCAGTGTGAAGAAGAACTGTTCCATATGTATAATCATTTAGATAGTAATAAGCTTAAGGAAATAAACCAGATTATCACTTGTGAAATAGAAAGAAATAGGGCTGACTTTAATGAATACAAGGGCCTTATTGGAGATGAAGAAATTAAAAAGGATATGGAAAAGCTCCATAAGGACAAAGTTTATTCCATTAGCTATCTAGAAGCCTATGGCAAGTGTCCTTATTATTTCCTCATGAACAATATACTCCAGGTAGATAAGATGGAGAGGGAGTTGGAGGCTTTTACCCCTTTAGATAGAGGGGCTATTAACCATGAGGTATTGGAAGAGTACTACACTACTTTTAGAAAGCAGATAGAAGACCATATACTAGGGAAAGGAGAATTTGACCCAGATAAAACTTATGACTTTATACTGGCAAGGGTAAAGGAAAAGATGGAAGCTATTGCTGGTAATGTTTCTTCTCCAGTATGGAAGCTAAGGCTTGAAAACAATGCAGAAAATTTATTGGAGTTTATAAAGAAAGATTTAGAAAGACTTACTAAGGCAAAGGAAAAAGTATTGCCTTATGCTTTTGAAGTTACTTTTGGAAAGAATGAGGCTTTTGTAATTGAAGTAGGAGAAAAGGAGATTTCTTTTACTGGCATCATAGATAGGCTGGATAAATATGTAGATGAGGATAAGTATATATTAATCGACTACAAGAACTCCTCAGGTGGAGTAAAAGATATATCCCAGATGGAAGCTGGGCTATCTTTACAAATGCCCTTATATATCATGTCCCAGCAGGATAAGAATATAGTGGCTGCCCTATATGGAGTAATATCTAGTAAAGAATTTAAGGCTGCTTTAGGCAAGAGAAAAGAAACTAGTTTTATATCAGCAAGAAACAAAGGAGCTTTATATGAAGAAGAATTAAAGGAGCTTTTTAGCATAACTAAAGAGCATATTAAGTCCTATATAGCTTCTATACTAGCAGGGGATTTTTCTATAAAGCCTAAGGAGTGTTCAAATTATTGCATATATAAGGACATATGTAGATATAAGGATACATTGGAGGTAGAAGTATGAAAAATACCGAAGAGCAGGCTTTGGCCATAAGAACCATAGATAAGAATTTGGCTGTTAATGCTGGTGCTGGAACAGGAAAGACTAAAGTTCTTACTGAAAGATACCTATATATTCTTGAAAATGGGGACTTAGAGGAAAATAAGGAGATAGAGTCCATAGTTGCCATTACCTTTACCAATAAGGCTGCTCAAGAGATGAGGGATAGGATAAGGAAAGAAATAAGAAAGAGGTTCTCCCAAGGTAGCAAATGGCGTAGATTTTACAGGGATTTGGAAAAGGCAAATATTTCTACCATACACAGCTTCTGTGGCAATATAATTAGGGAAAATCCACTGAAGGCTAAAGTAGATCCTATGTTTAAGGTATTAGAGCAGACGGAAGGGGATTTGCTCCTGGAAGAAGCTATAATGGATATATTACTGGAAGGCCTAGAAAAGGACGATAAGCTGTATAATTTAATAAGGCTATTTAAGAAGGATGATTTAGAAAAAATAGCTGAAGAGCTCATGTATATATACCATAAAGTAAGGACAGCAGGCTACTCTTTCCAGCAGGTTAAAAATATGACCCTATCCCATATTAAGGGTATCTCTGTAGGCAAGGAGGACATAGATGAAATAAGGGAACTGTTTGCTTACTTGCTTGGAAAAGCAAGTAGAAGTAGCAAGTATGCTAGACTAGTTTCTAATGAGGTCTGGTTAAAGTTTAAGGAAGGCAATTATTCAAAGGAAGAACTGCTTCCTATAATAGAATACTTATCAGCTTATATTGGAAATTTAAAAAAGGAGCAGGAAAAAGTAGATAAGCTTAAGGAACTTGTAAATAAGGTTTTATGCCTTAAGGATTTAGAAAACATATGGGTTTATGAAACTTTCTTTGACCTAATAATTAAAATAGATAGGGAGTATAGAAGAAGGAAGGATGAGATAGATTCTCTAGATTTTGATGATTTACAAATATTAGCCTTAAGGCTATTAGAGGATGATGCCATTAGGGAAGAATACCAGAACAAATATAGATATATAATGGTAGATGAATTCCAAGATACTAATGAAGTTCAAAAGATGATATTTTACAAGCTCTGCTCTAAGGAGAAGCTTCTAGATAGGAACAATCTATTTGTAGTAGGAGATCCTAAACAGTCCATATATGGCTTTAGAGGGGCAGATTTAGATGTATTCTACCAAGTAGTAGAGGATATAGAAAGGATTTCCAAGCAAAAGCCCATAAGCTTGGATAAGAACTTTAGGACTGTAGATACGGTACTGAAATTTGTCAATTCCCTCTTTACTTCCCTTATGGGAGATAAATATATAAGCTTAAAGAAACACCATATATCTGATAATCAGGTAGATGTAGAAATACTAGAAAAGGCTGATGTGGAAGTTCCTCCTAATGTAAGCAAGGGGGATTATAGTCTGTATATAGAAAGTAGACTAATAGCCAGTAGGATAAAGGAGTTAGTAGAGGCAGGCACCTTTGACTATGGAGACTTTTGCTTACTTTTTAGGGCTTCTACCCATGACCATATCTATGAAGAAGCCTTAAAGGAGTACGGAATACCCTTTTACAATTTTGGAGGAAAGGGCCTATTTGAAAGCCAAGAAATTAAGGATTTAATGAATGGCCTTAAGGCAATAAGTAATAGGTACGATACCATAGCCACCATTGGCTTTTTAAGAAGTCCCATGGTTGGCCTTTCTGACAGGACCATATACTGGCTTTTAAGGTATAAAAAAGACAATTTATTAAATACATTAGAAGAGGCCATACCCTACATTGGAGCTAGTGAGAAAGAGAAGGTAAATAGAGCAAAAAACATACTAAAGGAGTTTATAATTAAGAAGGATTTATATAGCGTTTCTAAACTGGTAAGGCAGTTAATAGATAGGACCTATTATTTGGATAGCTTGCTGCTTCTCCCTGGTGGAAAACAGATGGTTTCCAATATAAACAAGTTCCTGGATATATGTATAGAATATGATAGGACCTCTCTTGGCTCTTTAGAGGATTTCATAGATTATATTGAAATGATGAAGGATAAGGGCACCTTAGAAGAAGCCCAAGCAAAGATTTATACTGAAGATGCCAATGTAGTTAAATTGATGACTATCCATAAGTCTAAGGGCTTACAGTTTCCAGTTACCATAATACCTCAAATGGCTAGAGGTTTTAAAACTGATTCAGCCTTTGGCCTATTCCATAAGGATAAAGGGATAGGACTAAAGATAGATGAAAATTCTCCTTTCTATGAAAGTATAAAGGCAGAATTAAGGGAAAGGGAAATGGAAGAAAGTAAAAGGATTCTCTATGTGGCCATGACTAGAGCAGAGAAAAAGCTTATTATTGGCTGGCAGGGAAGTGATAAGGGTTATAAAAAGATGGTAAAGGAGCTTATAGAGGAGCTAATAGATAAGAAGCAGGCTACCCTTATAGATGGGCCTATAAAGAAGCCTAGCCAATTAAATACTATTAAGCCTTTAAGGCCAGAGCTTTTTCAGGTAAAAGCCTTTGCTGAAGAACAATTTCCCCTTTTAAAGGAGATTCCAGGCTTTGGCCAGAAGAAGTTTAGAAGTTTTAGTGTAAGCCAATTTTTAGACTTCCGCCAGTGTAAGAGGAAATTTTATATGAAATACTATAGGAAGTTGCCTATAGATATTATGGAAGAAGTTTTTTTTGAAAAAGAAAGAACTTTCCTGTTGGATGGTGCCACTAGGGGAAATATAATCCATAGTTTTTGCCAATATTATAGTAAAGGAATGGATAAGGTAGAGCTGTTAAAGAAGATAGTAAACTCCTATGGAATAGCTTATAATGAAAAAATTGGAGAGGAATTATTCCCCTATGTAGAAAACTATTTAAAATACTATAGGGAGGACTATGAGCAAGTTTATTCAGAAAAGGAGTTCTTCTTAAAAGTGGAGGATGCCTATATTAGGGGAATTATTGACAGAATAAATATAAAAGGCAACAAGTGTGAAATATTAGACTTTAAGACCAATAGGGTAACAGATTTAGAGAAGCTAAAAAATATGTATGCTCCTCAAATTAAGCTATATGCCAATGCTATAAAGAGGATTACCAATTTAGATGTAAAGGGTGCTTATATATTCTTCCTTGAGACAGGAGATATGGAAGAAGTTGATGTTAGCCAAGCTAGTTTAGATGAAAATTTACAAGATATAATGGCTTTTATCCATTTTGTCAACAGCAATAGTTCCATAGAAGCATATGAAAAACCCAGCACTTGTAAGTGTTGTGAATATAGTATAATGTGTAACTATAATGTTAAAGAAGAAAGAACACTGAGAATGGAGAGAGGCACATGTTAATAATAGGAATAGCTTTTTTTGTTGCAAGTGGCTACTTCTTGCTGAGTGAGGTATATACCATCAAGAAAATGGAAGATGAATTGGTGGTATTACCTAAGAAGGTAGAAAAGACTGGGGAGCATTTTAGATATAAAATATTTATGGGTATTCTTTCCTTTGTAATTGGCTTGTTTGCCATAATCAACAATATAATCTATTAAGGGTGTGCATATGAAGAAATATATTTATTTAAGTCTATCAATCATGTTTATTTTTTTATTTATACTTACTCCTGATGTTTATGCTGCTAGTGAAAAGACATTGCTCATTTTAGTAGATGAACTCAGTTTTTTTGATATAGATATAATATGTAAAAACAAGGCCTTTGGAGTAGGTTTTGTTAATATTAAGACCTTGGATAATGATGTGGAGGAAAGCCTATACCTTTCTATAGCCTTAGGAAGAAAGGTGGGCACCTCCCAGCATTTTCAAGGTCTTTATAAGACTGAAGATGGAAGGATATTCCTTTCTGGCTTTCAGGATATGTTAGCTAGTACCATAAATGGAGGAGATGACTCCTTCCATAGCCTTTTGGGAGAAAGGCTTAAAGCTGAAGGCATATCCTACATAGGTAGTAATTCTTCTGCAATAATTGCTGCCGATGAAAAGGGAGAGATTAAGACTGGAGAGATTGAAATAAAGTATGAGCTTCCTTGGCTTATAGAGAAGACCAATTTCCACTTAAAGAAAACGGATATATTAGTCCTAGACTACCATATAGATAAGAAGGAGGATAGACTTAATATATTAAAGGCTTATTTAGAAGAATTTGAAGGAAACAAGGTAATCATATTATCTAAAAAAGTTTCTCAGGATATGGAAAAGCTACTTAACAACTATCTAGTACCAGTATTATACAAAAATGACAATAAGAAGGGAATACTTACCAGCTCTTCTACAAGGAGAGATGGTTTTATTGTCTTAGAAGATATTTATGGAGAATTGGTTTATACATATGATGAAAAAGATAGTTCAACTATAGGGAATAAAATTGAATTGATAAAGAAGGAGGACAATCTAAAGTATATAAAAGCCATTTACAATAATACTAATAATTTAATATGGATAAGCTATATTTTCCATGGAATAATATATGCTATCCAATTCTATTGTGGGCTAGTCCTTTACAGGATAAGGAAAAGGGGCATATTTGAAAGGGTACATTTTCTTTATTCTTTTATGATAATAAGCATATTTATAAGTTTTATAATGGGAATTTCAAATTACCATGTTAATATTCCCCTGTATGTTTTTATCAATTTAATAGCATCCTATATGGTAGCCACTATACTGGAGGATAAGGGCATAAATGCCATAGGAGTGTTTTCTTTACTTATTTATGGGTATATACTTGTTGCAGCTTTGTTCTTCCCTGAAGTCATATATAAATCCTATATTGGAGTAAATAACTTATTCTATGGAGCTAGATACTATGGCTTTAATAATGGAATCATGGGAGTATTTATAGCCACATCTTTAGTTAGTTGCTTATATTTAAAGAGGACAATTGGTAATAAATTGCTTGTAAATTTAGCCTATATACTATTTGCCCTGACGAATATGCTAATACTGTCTGCCAGCTTTGGTGCTAATACCGGCGGCTTTATAACTGCTACCATTTTGTTCATGATGGTAATTTATGATAGCTTATTTAAAAAGATTGGAAACATTAAGACCAAAATTGGCTTGGCTTTTTTTGCTCTATTCCTTTTTGCCCTTAATATGTATTTTGATATTTTAAGTGAAGAAAAAAGCCATGCTATAAGCTTCCTTATTCGGGTGAAGGAATATGGTATTAGAGAATTTTTAGGTATGGCCTTTATCAAACTTAAGGAACTAGTTAGGCTTACTATACTTCCGCCTTTTAGCATAGTTATTATCTCACAGCTTTATTCCATAAAGTATTTATCTGGAAGGGTAAATATAAAATTTGCAAAAGAAGTATTACTAATATTCATAGTTTCATTAATAGCTTTCATAATAAATGATACAGGCAATATTGCTTTCATATTTATGAACCATTTTCTCATAGCTTTATTTATAGATAAATACTTAGAAGATAGCTTATTTCTATAAAAATTACCAAATTTGTAGTTGAAAAGGGGTAGAGGCAGTGATATAATATCGTAAAGCGAAATATTAGGCTGTCTAAACAAGAGGTGATCTTTTGGAACTACAAGATATTTCTGAACACATTTCTGAACATATTATGGAGATAAGCAAAATCATCCATAAAAAGGGTCATACAATAGCTAGGGAATATGGTTTAACTTATGATCAATTCCATATGTTGCTCTATTTGAAAAAATCACAAAACCCTCCAACTATTAATGAATTGGCTAGTAAATCCCATAGGGCTCAAAACACAGTTTCAGAAAAAATATCTCGCCTTGAGGAAAAGGGCTTAGTTAGAAGGGTAGGCGATGAAAAGGATAGGAGAATCACCAGGGTTCAGATTACTGAAAAAGGCTTAGATTTAGTAAAGACCATAAAGAAGGAGAAAGGCAATAAGATTATCTATTCAGCCTTAAGAAGTATGGAAGTAGAAGAGGTAAACAATCTAAATAGAAGCCTAGAAAAACTTTATAGGTATTTAAAGGAGGGGAATAGGGAATGATAAGGAAATTTATATCTTATTATAAGCCCCACAAGAAGCTGTTTTTTATGGATATGTTCTTTGCCTTTTTGATTTCAGCAATAGATTTAATATTCCCAATGGTATCCAGAGAAATAATGAACAATGTTATACCTAATAAGCAGCTGGATTTATTGATAAAGTGGAGTATTGTTTTAGCAATACTTTCTATTATAAGGTATATTAGTAATTATATAGTATCCTATTGGGGTCATGTGCTAGGAGTATATATTGAATACGATATGAGAAGGGAATTATTTACCCATTTGCAGACTCTTCCCTTTAGCTACTACGACAATACTAAAACTGGTCACATTATGTCTAGGCTGGTTAACGATTTAAGGGATGTGGTGGAGCTGGCTCACCACGGGCCAGAAGATATATTCATATCAATAGTGATGCTAATAGGTTCCTTTATAATGCTCCTTAAAGTAGAATGGCGGCTTACCCTAATAGTGTTTTCCTTCATACCCATAATACTGTGGTTTACTGCTTCAAAGAGAATCAAAATGGAAAACTCTTTTAGAAAGCTTAGAAGGAAATTATCTAATATAAATGCCTACTTGGAAAACAGTATTTCTGGAATAAGGGTTGTTAAGGCCTTTGCCAATGAAAGGTATGAAATTGAAAAATTTAATGAGACTAATGATGAGTACAAAGAAGCCAGAAAAGAAACTTATAAGTCTATGGCAGAGTTTTTATCTGGCATAAATATTGCCACAAACATGCTTAATCTGGTGGTAATAAGTTTTGGCGGCTACTTTGCTTATAGGGAACTAATTACTATTGGAGACTTATTGGCCTATACTTTATATATAAGCTACTTTATGGTGCCTATAAGAAGAATGGCCAATCTAATGCAGCAATTACAAGAAGGTATGACTGGCTTTGAAAGGTTTGTAGAAGTAATGAATATAAAATCAGATATAGTTGATAAGGAAGATGCTATAGAATTAAAAGATGTAAAGGGCCATATCCAATTTAAGGATGTTTCTTTTAGCTATAATAATGGCGGAAAACAGGTGCTAAAAGATATAAATATTGAAATAAAACCTGGAAAGACTGTAGCCTTAGTTGGCCCTTCCGGGGCAGGTAAAACTACCTTATGCCATCTAATTCCAAGGTTTTATGATATAGATAGTGGTTCCATATTAATCGATGGAATAGATATTAGGGATATTAAACTAGCATCTTTAAGGCAAAACATAGGTATAGTCCAACAGGATGTATTCCTATTTACAGGCACAATAAAAGAAAACATAGCTTATGGAGATCCCACTAAGACTGATGAAGAAATAGTCCAGGCAGCAAAGAGAGCAAAAATTCACGATTTCATAATGACTTTACCTAATGGTTACGATACCCATATTGGGGAAAAAGGAGTGAAGCTATCAGGAGGCCAGAAGCAGAGAATATCTATTGCAAGGCTCTTTTTAAAGAATCCACCTATATTGATATTAGACGAAGCAACTTCTGCCTTGGATAACCAAACAGAAATATTGATACAGCAGTCCTTAGAAGAACTAGCTAAGGGAAGGACTACCTTAGTAATAGCTCATAGGCTGTCAACTATTAAAAATGCTGATGAGATATTAGTACTAACTAATAATGGAATAGAGGAAAGGGGAAGTCATGAAGAGCTGCTAGCTAAAGGAGGCATATATAAGGAATTGTATGAATCCCAATTTAGAGAGAGATAAATAAGTAGTGACCAATAAACCTCCCTTAACATATTATGTAGTGAATATGGAAGGGAGGTTTATTTATGAATATGAACTATCCAGAACTATACTACAGAATCTACCCTAAGGCCCTTGAGTCCATAGATAAATACCTTAGGGATAATCCATATATGGTAGATGTTTCCGATGAAATAGTAGAGGAGTTAGTAGATGATGTATATGAAAAGCTGATAGATGAATGTCCTGAATTAGATGAGGACCCAATGGAAAGGAGAAGGGGAAGATACAGAGCTCTTCAAAGACCCATATATGGTAGGAGAAGGTTAGCAAGGGATATTATTGCCATTATAATCATTTCAGAATTAATACGTAGACTAAATCCTCGCTTATTTTACTAAAATAGGCTAAATTTTAGCCTATTTTTTAAATGTAACTATTTTGTAAAGCATTTTATCACATTATGTAGTATCCTATTATTAAAGGTTTGGACATATATAGTATTTTGTTGAAAGGGGGAACTTTATGAAGCAAAATGGTAGAAAAAAATCTAAAAAAGCTAATGTAAAAATCATAGTAACATTTGTAATACTGCTTTTGTTGTTATTTGTTGAAGCATCTATTGTATACATTGAAAGATTGAATACTGAACAGGTGGAAGCAGAGGAAATTCAAGAAGACACACAAGAAGTAGAAACTGGCTCTGAAAAGTTGGACGAGTTACCAGAAGAAGAAAATATAGGGTTGGAAGAAGCTATGGAGGATGAGCTGGATGAAAGTGAAGAGATAGCTCATAATATAGATTATGAGAAGGAAGAACCTATTCAAGAAGACAATTTAGACCTGCCAGATAAAGTGAAGGACAAGGATGTAAAAGAGCAAATGGCTGAACTAGATAAGGGCAAAAAAATAGCTTATCTTACCTTTGATGATGGTCCCTCAAGATATGTAACCCCAGAAATTTTAGATATATTAGATAGCTACAATATAAAGGCTACCTTCTTTGTATTAGGCAAACAAGCAGAAAAAAATCCAGATATTTTAAAAAGAATATATGAAGAAGGCCATTCTATAGGGAATCACACCTACAGCCATAATTATAGCTTCATATATAAAAATGTTAACAATTTCCTCTACGAGTTAGAGAAAACTGAAGAGGTTTTCAAAAATATATTAGGAGAGGATTTTGAAACCAATCTAATAAGATTTCCAGGAGGTTCTTTTGGCACCAAAAAGGCACCCTTTAGAAGTTTTGTATTAGAGAAGGGGTATAATTATATAGATTGGAATAGTTTAAATGGAGATGCAGAAGGACATTATATCCCTGCCGAAAAATTAGTGAATAGATTTAAAAGTACTTTTAGCAATCAGCCAGTATTAGTAATATTGATGCACGATATAGATGCTAAAAGGACTACGGTTGAAGCCCTGCCAGCTATTATTGATTTTCTAATAGAAAAGGGGTATGAATTTGCTACTTTGTAGTTGGAGGTAGTTATAATGGAGGGTAATAAAACCATTTTGGTTGTGGAAGATGAAGATTCCATAAGAAAGTTTGTTAAAATTAATTTAGAAAGGGAAGGCTTCCGAGTGCTGGAGGCAGAAACAGGAGAGAAAGCTTTAGAAATAGCCAGGATGGAAAATGTAGATGTGGTGGTACTAGATATAATGCTTCCAGGGATTGATGGCTTTGAGGTATGTAAACTTTTAAGGGAAGAACAGGATAATATTGGAATAATAATGCTTACTGCTAAATCTCAGGATGTAGATAAGATAATAGGCCTTCAAGCAGGAACGGATGATTATATGGTAAAACCCTTCAATCCCTTGGAATTAGTCCTTAGAATAAAATCCTTATTGAGAAGAATAGATAAACACAAAGGCCACAAGGATATGATTATTGATGGTCCCTTTAAGATAGATAAGTATTCTAGGAAGTTTTATAAAAATGGCAAGAAAATCGATCTAACCCCTACTGAATACGAGATTGTAAAGCTTTTTATAGAAAATCCTGGGAAAGCTTTTAGTAGGGACGAAATACTTAACTTAGTATGGGGCTATGATTTTATAGGGGATACTAAAATTGTAGATGTAAACATAAGAAGGCTAAGAATAAAAATAGAGGACAATTCCAAAAAACCTGCCTACATTGAAACTGTATGGGGAGTAGGCTACAGATGGAAGAGCAATAAGTCTTAAGGTGGGAAATATGAAAAGTAGCATAACAAAAAGATTAGTTGGAAATTTCATGCTAGTTATTATAATTACAGTTTTAATACTTGAGTTTTTTCTATTTAATGCAATTAAAAATTACTACTACAAAAGTATTGAAGAGATACTATCTAATCAAGTCTCTTTTTCTTCCGAATACTATTCTAGGTATTTCTCATCTAGTCCCTTAGAGGATATAGTATTAGATGATGTAGATGTGTTTTGGCGGCAAACAGCAGCCCAAGTACAGATATTAGATTCTGATGGAAATGTATTGATGGATTCTATTGGAGCTGCCCATACAGAAACTACTATAAGGACTGCAGATGTAATAAGGGCTTTAAAAGGGAATATGGGTACTTGGATAGGTAGTGTACAATATGACACAGAGCCAGTTATAGCCGTGTCCCACCCCCTTAAAGTAGACGGTGAGATAGTAGGTGTATTAAGATTTATTTCCTCCCTTAGGGAAACTAACCTTATAATTAAGAAAATATATAAGATGTTAATATTAATTGGAATTGGAGTAATTGTAATATCTGGAATAGTAAGCCTATTTCTAGCAAACACCATTGTTCAACCTCTTAAGGAAGTAACTCAGGTAGCAGAAAAAATGGCCGATGGCCAGCTGAAGGTAAGGTCAGTAAAAAGATTTGATGATGAAATTGGCAAGCTTTCAGATACATTGAATTACATGGCAGAAGAATTGATACGGAAAGAGCAGCTTAAGAATGATTTCATTTCCTCTATTTCCCATGAGCTTAGGACTCCTTTAACCTCCATAAAGGGCTGGGCAATTACACTGAAGTCTGATGAACTTAAGGATAAGGAGCTTTTAATAGATGGCTTAAATATAATTGAAAAGGAAAGCGATAGATTGAGTGATATGGTAGAAGACTTGTTGGATTTTTCCAGGCTTTTATCTGGTAGGATTACTGTAGAAAAGGAGCAGGTGGATATAGTTGAATCTATTAAGCTTGTTAGCAAACAATTTAGGCCAAAAGCAGAAGAAAAAAATATCCAGTTTGCCGTAAACTATGATTCAAATCTTCCTAACATAATAGCCGATGAGAATAGAATAAAGCAGGTTTTAGTAAATCTATTAGATAATGCCTTTAAATTTACCCAAGAAGGGGGAAAAGTTATACTAAAGGCTACCACTGTTGAGGATTATCTTGTAATAGAAGTTATAGATAATGGGCCAGGAATACCAGAAGAAGATATACCATTTATTAAGGAAAAATTCTATAGGGGAAAAAATAGCAAATCCCATACAGGCTTAGGCTTATCCATATGTGATGAGATTGTGAAACTTCATGGAGGAAGTATGGAAATAAGGAGTAAAGTAGGGGAAGGTACAGCTGTTATAGTTTCCTTACCATCGAAGGGTGTGAACGAAGGATGAGAAAGATAGTAGGCTTATTTACAATCATATTAATTGTATCTATACTATCGGCTTGTGATGTTAGTTCCTTAGAAATATCAGAAAACATTACTGCACCTAAGAATAGAGACTTGCCCATTTATGGTGAATGGCTTATAGAGGATTATAAACTGACTACTATTAGTACAATGACTGAAGATGAGGCTAAAAACTATATTGGCGCTAAAGTAATATTCCATGATAAGTTGGTTTATGTAGGAGATAGTTATTTTCTCAATCCAACCTTTAAGCTAAAGAATGTAAATGCAAAAGATTATTTAACCTATCACTATAAAACTAATCCAGAATTTCTCCATATAGGAGAAGAAAAGGTACAGGTGATTTCCATATCTGATAAGGAACAATTTTTCAATGAATTTATTAAAGTGTCGGAAGATGTTGCTATTGTCAATATAGATGGAGTCTTCTTCTATTTAAGGAAAGTCTCTGGTGATATAGAAATGGATAATGTGGACCTTTTAAGCTTACCTCAAGAAATTGCTATTACTAAAGATAGTGATGCTAGTCAAGAGGATTTAACTTCTGGTATACTTTTAGGTTTAAAATATTTAGAGCTTAATGAGGAAAGTAATATAGAGTCCTGGAATTATAGGACCATATTCATAAGGAGTCATAATAAAGAAGTAGTCAGCATAAGAGAAAAAGATGGGCTTATACTACCAAGAAGAAGTGGTTTTTGGAAGATAGAGGTAGAAAGGGAAGAGATTGATGGGAAGATAAATGATAATATAAAGGCCTATCAGCTAGATAAGAAGCCAGAATTAGAAGAAACAACAGATATGAATATACTAGAGAATAAAAATGAAAAAGATAAACAGGAACAAAACACTATAAAAAACATATTGTTTGTAAGCAATGATTATATTTCTATTGAGAATATTCATTACAGGAATAAGGGGCAGAGATATTTAGAGTTTTATCCAATAGACAATATAGAAAATGGTACCCCTATTAAGATATCTGATATTATGGGAGAAGCAGGAAAAGAGGCTTTAATGCAGGGCTTTAATAAGGAAATGGCCCAGGATACTAGATATAAAAATACCATTTTAGATATAAATCCAAAGGAAAATAGCTTTGGCATGTTTAGAAGGAATGGCATGTGGATATTCAAGGGTAGAGTTAATTATATAGAAGATGGCAATTATCTATATAAGGACTTTAATATAGACATTATTCCAACTAAAGAGCTAATAAGATTTGATGAATTGTTAGTTCCTTGGAATAGGATAAAATCTAAAATACCAGAGGCATTAGATGCCTTTACCTCTCCTAATGAAGATATAGCAGTATTATTGACTTATAGGCATATATTGATATTTAGAATAGATAATGGGGATATAGCCGATGAGCCAATAGAGAAGATAAAACTTAATTCAGGGGAAAAAATAGTAATGGCCGAGTGGGCTTTAGGAAAATACTCTCTATTATGGGAAGAACAATTTAAATAAGACAAGGGACAGTTTACAGTTCCCTTGTCTTATTTTTTAGTAAATTGTTATATGTATGGAAAACATATAATATATATATTATAATGAAGTTAAAAAATGGTAAAGAGGTGTGTAAAGACTGTTGTTGCTCCTCTTTAAAAATTTGATTAACCGTATAGGCCTTATAATGGTTTTAGCCTTTCTAATAACTAGATCTAAGTTTTTTAGAAGGCTTGTGTCTAAGCGAAATTTAAGTTTATATGACAAAGCCCTTTTAATCCTCATATTTGGTATATTTGGTATTATTGGCACATACA
>CALBUB010000089.1 GCA_937967955.1 uncultured Bacillota bacterium
ATTATTGATGCCATTTTATAAACCTGTTTTCCACAAGGGAGACCAGTTTGTACATCAATACAGAAATTATTGTGAGGATGAACAAGCTCATCATAATCAAATCGAATCTAAATACCTGGCCACCGTATACTATTAGATAGCCTATACCTGCTCTGGAGACTAGAAATTCTCCTACTATTACTCCAATCCAGGATAGGCCAATGTTGACCTTTAATGTGCTTATCATTGTGGGAATGGATTGTGGGAAAACAAGTTTAGTGAAAATTTGGAGTTTAGATGCGCCAAAGGTTTTCAACAGCTTTATCTTGTCCTCATCTACTGATATGAAGCTGTTGAACATATTCATTATGGTGATTACTATAGAGGTTACAATGGCTGTAACGATTATGCCTTGATATCCTGTGCCAATCCATATTATTATTATTGGCGCAAGGGCAGTTTTTGGCAAGGTGTTTAGAACTACTAGATAGGGTTCCAATACCTTTGCCCAAAAATCTGACCACCATAATCCTATAGCCACTAATACTCCTAATAGGGTGCCGGCTAAAAAGCCAACTATATTTTCTAAAACCGATAGGCCCACATGGTAGGCCAATTCTCCTTCCTTAACCATAGTCGTAAACATATTCCATATATCTGAAGGGCTGCTGGTTAGGAAGGTATCTATCCATCTCATTCTAGCAGCTATTTCCCATAGTATTAAAGTTAATATAAATAGGGAAATTTGTGTAATAGTTATTAGCTGCCTTCTTCTTTTAATCTTTTTAAGATATACTTGGTGTTCATTGGATAATTTACTATTAGACATGGACATCTAGCTCCTTCCATATTTTATTAAAATAATGTCTAAATTCGGGAGCTTCTCGGCAGTTAAGTGGGCTCCATACTCCATTTGGAACGGTCAATTTGATTTCTATTATATCCTTAATGGTGGCAGGTCTTTTGGTAAGGACAACAACACGGTCGGCCATGGAAATGGCTTCAGCAATATCATGGGTTACCATTAAGGCAGTCTTATTTTCCTTTTTCAGTATAAGCCCTATTTCATCAGATATGGCTAGTCTTGTTTGATAGTCCAGTGCAGAAAAAGGTTCGTCCAAAAGCAAGAGCTTAGGTTCAACGATTAAAGTTCTTATTAAAGCTGCCCTCTGCCTCATTCCACCAGATAGTTGGTTAGGATAGCTGTTTTTGAACTCTCCTAATCCGTAAGTGTCTAGCAACTTTTCTGCAAGTTTTTTGGATTCTTCAGTGACTTTTCCCTGGATTTCTAAACCTAACAATACATTTTCCAATATGGTTCTCCACTCAAATAGTTGGTCACTTTGAAGCATATATCCAATATCCTTAGAGGGTTTTTCAACCTTCTTGCCGCTTAATATTACTTCCCCTCTAGAAGGCTTGATTAAACCAGCTATTATAGATAATAAAGTGGACTTTCCACAACCACTAGGGCCAACTATGCTAATTATTTCACCTTCATAAACGTCCAAGTCTATCTTTTCAATAGCTTTAACCTCACCATTTAACCTATGATAAGTCATACACAAATCTCTGACTTTCAATATAGGCACATTACTCATAGGCAACTCCCCTTTAGCGGACAATTTGTGATACTTTATAATATTCAACAAAATTTTTTCTGTGAATATATTAAAATTTTTTATAGGGAAAAATGTTGCCCTTAATGGTATAATATAAAAAGCATTTAAAGGAGGGAATAAATTTGCATCAATACAAAGGAAAATTAATAGTACATACAGGTTCCATGTTTTCTGGCAAAACATCCAGTTTAAAAAACGAGATTAAAAGGTTTAATATAGCAGGTTATAAGACGGTGGCCTTTAAGCCTTCAATAGATAATAGATATAAGAAAAATGAAATAGTAACCCATGATATGACTTCAATAGAGTGTATTTTGGTAGATGATATAGAACAATTAATGGATTATTGTAATAAATTAAAACCCCAAGTCATAGCAATAGATGAAGTACAATTTTTAGGGGGTAGTGTTGAAAGGATTATATCTTCCATCAATGAACTTCTATCCAGAGACATAACAGTAGTAGTAGCAGGACTAGATATGGATTTTACAGGCACTGCCTTTGAAATAGTAAAGGAGTTGATGCCTATAGCCGATTATCTATACAAACACCATGCTGTATGTGTAAGGTGTGGTTCAGATGCTTGGGTAAGCCATAGGAAATCCCAAGATCAGGATAGGATAAAGATTGGTGCTGAAGATGAATATGAACCACTGTGTAGGAAGTGTTTTTTAAAGGCTAAAGAAATTTAAATATAAACAGGGGGGACAAGCCATGGAAGCTTTCTTGGAATTTAAACCGTCACCAAAGCCTCTTTACAAGGAGTCTGAAAAGGACCTGTGGGTATTGTTTACGGAAGATAAGATGCTTCTTATTAAGGAGAACAAAGAGTATCATATTCCTAGACTGAAGGATATACAAAAGCTAAAAATCCATCCCCAAAATGTACAGTGTATGGGAGAACTCTTTGAATACAACTGTTTCTGTGGAGAGGTGGACAAAAGGGTAGAGGGAGAAAATATAGAATATCTAGACTTATGGGCCTTATCCTGTGGAGATAAGAAGATTTATACTTTAGCCATGAAGGGAAATTTACTATTAAACTGGTTAAAGCTTAATAAGTACTGTGGCAAGTGTGGAGCTCCTACTTATCTAAAGGATAGTTTTAATGAAAGGGCATTAGTATGTTCAAACTGTGGCAATACTACTTGGCCTAGAACCTCACCAGCCATTATTGTAGCAGTAACTAAAGGGGATAAGCTCCTATTAGTATACAATAAGCAATTTCCTGAAAGAAAATACAGTGTAGTAGCTGGTTTTGTAGAATATGGAGAAACTTTTGAAGAATGTGTAAAAAGGGAAGTATACGAAGAAACGGGTATAAAGGTAAAAAATATAAGGTATTTTGGCTCTCAGCCTTGGCCTTTTCCTAATTCCATGCTAATAGCCTTTACAGCTGAATACTCAAGTGGAGAAATTAAGGAGGATGGAGAAGAGATTGTCCACGCTGCCTGGTTTAGCAAAGAGGAGATAAAGGGTAAATACGACAAATCCATCAGTATAGGTACTAGGCTTATTGAATGGTTTTTAGAAACCCATTGATATTTTCTACAAAGAAAGCCCCTATTTAAAATTGTTTAAATAGAGGCTTTTATTTTTACTTGCTTATAAAACTATCAAAATAACCTTGAATGTATACAACAGGTGTTCCTTTATCTCCACTGCCTGAAGTCAAATCTGAAAGGGTGCCAATAAGGTCTGTAAGCTTTCTTGGAGTGGTGCCTAATGACAGCCTATCTCCTACTAGATCCTCTTTTTTGTTTTCTATATATTGGGCAATAGCTTTCTTCAATTCTTCTCCTTTCAGATGGGGGAATTCATTATCAGCAATATATTTAAGCTTTATCTCATTAGGAACCCCTTCTAGGCCTTTTGTATAGCCTGGAGATACAACTGGATCTGCCAATTCCCAAATATGGCCTACCGGATCCTTGAAAGCACCATCTCCATATATCATCACTTCAACGGTCTTTCCCGTTTTCTCCTTGAGTATGGCTTGAATTTTTTCTACTATAGTCTGGCAATCTCTTGGAAAGAGCTTTACTGTTTCTTCTGTAGCCATATTTGAACCAAGTAAGCCATATTCCTCATTGTAACCGCTACCATTTACAGACTTAGTTAGTATATCGTCTAGACCATATACTTTTACTCCACTATGGGCTTTTAAAAGCCTTTTGGTCCTCTTTCTTGAATGGACATCACAGGCTAGCACATTCTTAGTATATTCTAATATGGTCCTTGGATCATTTGACAAGATGATTTCACACTCTGTGCCATATTCTTCCACTATACTTCTGTAATACTCTATGTAATCTATACCAGTAAAAGGATGCTTTCTATAGCCAAACAGTTTCCTAAACTCTTTTTCTGTTAACACATCAGTCCAAGGATTAATTCCCTTTTCATCTAAATCGTCTATAGTTACTAGTTGGTTTCCTACTTCATCTGACGGATATTGTAGTTGGATGATTACTTTTTTCATTCCCTTAGCAATACCCCTTAAGCAAGGAGAAAAACGATTACGGCTTAATATGGGGAATACTAAGCCAATAGTGTCATGGCCAAACTTTTCTTTTATATCTGCTGAAATGGCATCAATATGGGCAAAATTTCCTTGGGTACGGGCTACTACCGATTCAGTTATTGCAATTATGTCTCTATCCTTAATTGGAAAACCTTCAACTTTAGATGCTCTTAAAACAGTATCCACTACTATTTCTATTACATTATCTCCTTCTTGCATTATTGGCGTTCTAAGACCTCTAACAACAGTTCCTACCATTCTTTCCATATGAAAATCTCTCCTTTGTACTAATTTGAGAAAATGCTAACATCTTTATACTTGTAATATACACCATTTAGTGATATAAGTAAAGTAAATATATTTAATACTAGATATAAGGAGTAGTTATATGTCTATTAAATTAGATCTATATAAAATCTTTTTAGAAGTAGCTAAAAGTGGAAGCTTTTCTAAGGGAGCAAAAAATTTATACATGACCCAGCCAGCTGTTAGCCAGGCAATAAATCAGCTGGAAAGGACCCTTAAAGTCCGGCTTTTTACTCGAACAGCAAGGGGAGTAGTTTTAACCAATGAAGGCCAGCTATTATTTGAGTATATTAATTCAGCCATGAACTTGATAAAGGCAGGGGAGGAAAAGCTGGCTGAGTCGAAAAATTTGCTGGCTGGAGTTTTAAGGGTGGGAGTAGGAGATACTATTTCCCGCTATTATCTGCTGCCCTATTTGGAAAGGTTCCATAATGAATATCCTAATATTAAGCTGAAAATAATAAATAGGACTACACTGGAAATATGCGATTTATTAAAGACTGGGAAAATAGATATTGGTATTTGTAATCTGCCAGTTAAAGATTCTGCCTTAAATGTAATAAAACTATTAGACATACAGGATATATTTGTCTGTGGTGAAAAATATAAACATTTAACTTCTACAAAACTAGCCTTTAGTCAACTGGCAGAACTGCCCCTTATACTATTGGAGGATAAATCCAATTCAAGGCAGTATGTGGAGAAATTTATCCTATCAAAAGGGGTAAAGATAGAACCAGAAATAGAATTAGGCTCCCACGACCTATTGTTGGATTTTGCCAAGATAAATTTAGGTATAGCCTGTGTAATAAGGGAATTTTCTAGAGAATATTTAGACAAGGGAATACTGTATCAGGTAAAACTAGTGGAAGAGATACCTAAAAGGAGCATAGGTGCTTGTTTTTTAAAGAGTGTATCCCTATCTTCTACTGCAGAGAGATTTATCCAGTATCTAGAAAAGAATAAAATAGAAGAGGACTGAGGAGGAGAGCTTTGACTAGGGAAAAGGACAAGATGCTTAAAGGTCTGTACTACAATGCTAATGATAAGCAGCTGGTTAAAGAAAGGGAAAATGCCAGAAGATTGCTACATGAATTCAACAGCCTTGGTCCTGACGAAGGGGAAAAGAAAGAGAAGATAATAAGGAAATTGATAAGGGCAAAAGGCTCCTTCCATATAGAGGCTCCTTTCTACTGTGATTACGGATATAACATAGAAGTAGGTGAAAACTTCTTTGCCAGCTTCGGATGTGTTATACTAGATGTAAACAAGGTCACCATTGGTGACAATGTGCTGTTAGGGCCCTATGTTCAGATATATACAGCTTCCCATCCTACGGATCCTATAAAAAGGCTCTCTGGCGAGGAGTTTGGAAAGCCTGTGGTGATAGGAAATAATGTGTGGATTGGTGGAGGAGCTATAATCTGTCCAGGAGTTAAAATAGGCAACAATGTGACTATCGGAGCAGGAAGTGTAGTTACCAAGAGCTTACCAGATAACATAGTGGCTGTTGGCAACCCCTGTAGGATAATTAAAAGGGTCTAGGTTTGTACTGGAGGTGTTGTAATGGATAAAAGCTGTTTTGTATCTTGGAGTGGTGGGAAGGATTCGTGCCTTGCTCTCTATAAGGCCATAGAACAAGGATATAATCCAAAGAGGCTGTTAACCATGTTCAGCTTAGAAGAGGGTATAAGTACTGCCCATAGATTAAAGGAAGAGATAATCAGAGCTCAAGCAGCTTCCCTTGAAATTGAACCCACTATTGGACGGGCTTCCTTTAAAGAATATGAAAAAGTGTTTGTTTCCCATCTCAAACAGTTTAAAGAGGAAGGAATCGACTATGGGATCTTTGGGGATATAGATATAGAGGGCCATAGAGAATGGGAAGAGAAGGTATGTGAGAAAGCGTCTATGAAGGCAGTGCTGCCCTTATGGAAGAAAAACAGGAAGGATTTAGTTATAGAGCTTATAAACTTGGGATTTAAAGCAAAGATAGTATTGGTAGATAAGACTATGTTGGACACCAAATTTTTAGGACAAGACCTTACTTTATCCCTCTTGAAGGAAATTGAAAAATATGGAGCTGATGTATGCGGGGAAAATGGGGAATACCATACAGTAGTCTATGATGGCCCCATATTTAAAAGGCCTGTTAATGTGAAATTCAACGATGAAATCATCCCTGTTGAGGATAAATGGGCTCAAATTAGGGTAAGTATTTATTAATAATACTTTACATAGGAGGTACTTATGAAAAGGGATGAAAAAAGAGTAGAGAGGCTAAAGGAATATGTACAAGGGGTTTTAGATAATGAAGATGGCAAATATTTGTATGATAAATACAAGGAGGA
>CALBUB010000090.1 GCA_937967955.1 uncultured Bacillota bacterium
TTGTGACTGGAGTTCAGACGTGTGCTCTTCCGATCTTTAGAGATAAAGTAATTGATTTATTAATTAACAATGCCAAAGTTATTTAAGAGGAGGGGTATTATGGCATTAGTCCCTATTGTTGTGGAACAAACCAATAGAGGGGAAAGATCCTATGATATATATTCTAGACTTTTAAAGGAAAGAATAATATTTCTTGGAGAAGAAATTAACAATGTAACTGCCAACTTAGTAGTTGCTCAGTTACTTTATTTGGAAGCTGAAGATCCAGATAAGGATATACAACTATATATAAACAGTCCTGGAGGATCTGTTACAGCCGGATTTGCCATCTATGATACTATGCAATATATAAAACCTGATGTATCAACTATTTGTATAGGAATGGCAGCAAGTATGGGGGCCTTTTTACTAGCAGCAGGAACAAAGGGAAAGAGATTTGCATTACCTAATTCAGATATTATGATTCATCAGCCCTTGGGAGGAGCACATGGGCAAGCTGAAGATATAAGAATCCATGCTGAAAGAATTATACAAATGAGAGATAAGATAAATAAAATATTAAGTGAAAGAACAGGTCAGCCATTGGAAAAGATAGCAAGAGATACTGATAGAGATTTCTTTATGACTGCCCAAGAGGCAAAAGAATATGGTATAATAGATGAGGTAATCAATCCAGGAAAAAAATTTTAAGTGAGGTGTAAGGATGTCAAGACATGATGACAAACAGCTTCGTTGCTCTTTCTGTGGGAAGCCCCAGGATCAGGTCCGTAGACTTATAGCAGGACCAAATGTATTTATTTGTGATGAATGTATTGAACTTTGTCAAGAAATTATAGATGAGGAGTTTATTGAAAGCTACGATGATGAACTAAGTGAGTTACCTACTCCTGCCAAAATTAAGGAGATACTTGATGAGTATGTAATTAGACAGGAAAGAGCAAAAAAATCACTAGCTGTTGCAGTATATAATCACTATAAGAGAATAAATAAAAAGCCAACAAAGACCAACGATGTTGAGCTACAAAAAAGTAATATTGTCATGATTGGGCCAACTGGTTCAGGTAAAACATTGTTAGCTCAGACCTTAGCTAAAATATTAGATGTACCATTTGCAATAGCAGATGCTACTTCACTAACAGAAGCTGGATATGTCGGCGAAGATGTTGAAAATATAATTTTAAAGTTAATTCAAGCGGCAGATTACGATATTGAGAGAGCAGAAAAGGGTATCGTTTATATAGATGAAATAGATAAAATTGCTAGAAAATCTGAAAATCCATCAATTACAAGGGATGTAAGTGGAGAGGGTGTTCAGCAAGCCTTACTAAAGATATTAGAAGGAACTGTGGCAAATGTACCACCACAAGGTGGAAGAAAACATCCACACCAAGAATTCATCCAAGTAGACACAACCAACATTTTATTTATAGTTGGTGGTGCCTTTGATGGTATTGATAAAATAATACAAAATAGAATAGAAACTAAATCCATGGGATTTGGCGCTGATATAAAGAGTAAGAATAAAAAATCTACAGGCGAATTGCTACAACATATACAACCAGAAGATTTATTGAAATATGGTTTAATTCCTGAATTTGTAGGAAGGCTTCCAGTTATTGTTACACTGGAAGAGTTAGATGAGGAAGCTCTAGTAGATATATTAGTTAAACCAAAAAATTCCCTTGTAAAACAGTACAAAGAGTTATTTAGAATGGATGATGTAGAATTAGAATTTGAAAAAGAAGCATTAAGGGCTATAGCTAGAAAGGCTATAGAAAGAAAGACTGGTGCAAGAGGCTTGCGCAGCATTCTTGAGGAAGTTTTATTGGATATAATGTATGAAATACCTTCAAGGGAAGATATTAAAAAATGCCTCATTACAAAAGAAACCATAGAATCCAATGGAGAACCTACATTAGTGCTTTCTGATAGAAAATCTAAAAAAAGAGCTAGCAAAGAAGGTAACAAGGAATCAGTATCATAAATAAAAGGCTCACTAGTTGGTGAGTCTTTTTTCATAATGAAAAAGGGAGTGAGAACATGCACAAGGAACCATATACTGTTGTAAGAAAAACTATACCTCTTATACGCTTAAGAGGCATGTCGGTATTTCCATACATGGTTATACACTTTGATGTAGGTAGAGAAAAATCCATTAATGCATTAGAAAAAGCTATGGTAAATGAATCTTTAATTTTCTTGTGCACTCAGAAAGATGCTAAGATAGATGATCCTACAGTTGAAGAATTTTATCATATTGGTACCGTCTGTAAAATTAGACAGATGTTAAGATTACCAGGAGGAAGCATTAGGGTATTAGTAGAAGGTTTAAATAGAGGAAAAATTGTCAATATGACAAGGGAAGATGATTATTTTGAAGCTGAAATAGATGAGTATACCTATGATGCAGAAAA
>CALBUB010000091.1 GCA_937967955.1 uncultured Bacillota bacterium
CCTACATTAACCATCTTGTAAAATATTTCCTTAACATAATCCTCTGGCATTAAAAACTCTGCAGCAAATACATCTGCCTTTCTTTCTTCTTCCTTATATTTTTCCTTGTCTATAAATACTTTTTCCTTTTTTAATATATCTTCATTGTAGATTATATGGTAAAGCTCGTGAGCACCAGTGTATCTTTCATGACCTAGGGTAAAATTGCTGTTTAGATAGACTATGAAGTGGTCTTCATAATAGGTGATGAAACCAGAAAGGTCGTCTGTTTCTAAGGGCTTCCTAATTAGAAAGGCAGTTTCTGAAAGGATGTCGAATATGTCGGACAAGCCTTTTTTGGCAAATTTAATCCTGACTTCTTCTGCCAATTCCTTCATCCTAAGCCTAAACAGTTCGTCTGGAATGTTTATTTTTTTATCCAAGTAAAACCATCCTTCCTTATCTATTTCTCTTCTAAATACATCTTCTTCTGTTCTAGGAATACTTTTACCATCTCTTGAAGTTCAGAAATGTCCTTAAGTGCATCTTGGGAGAAATTTCTCTTTCTAAAAAAGGTAATCATGCTGTCTTCTTCTTCATCAAAAAAATCCTCCATAGACACATCTAACACCTTAGATATGGCTTTTAGCTCTACAGCTGAAATGGATCTGCTGTTGTTCTCTATTTTGCTTAGAGTCTCCCTTTTCATATTTATGCCTTCTTCTTTCAGTGCTTCTACCAGTTGTAATTGGCTCAGTCCCTTTTTTTCTCTAAAGCTGCGTATCTTCTTACCTATTTGCTGTTTCATAAAGAAAACCTCCTTGTAATATAATATTACATCATAAGAGGGTTCTCTTGTCAATAAAACTATAGTACTGTTATTTTTTGTTAGATATTTTAAAAATATAACTAAACCTTTGACAATTAATAGAGCATATGATAGTATCAATGTACATGGTATTTATAGCATACCTAGAAGGAATTGAAACAAGAAACTTTCCAATAGAAGATCAAATCGAAAGGGATAAGTTTAAAAACAAAAGGATTGAGTTCTATTAATAGAACCCAATCCTTTTTATATAGTTTTAGTCATTTAAAAAGCCTATGGCAACAACTCCTGGGCCTGTGTGGGTACCGATAACTGGCCCTACTTCTGATTCAATTATGTTTTTGACTGCATATTTATCTATAAGCATTTTCCTTAAAGCATCAACCCTCTCTTGGGCCCTTGCATGAAATAGGAGTACTGTTTTATCTTCTAGTTTGAAATTGTTACTGCTAAGCCATTTGTCCATCCACTTAAGCACATTATTATTACCTCTAACCTTATCCAGTACGGCAATTTGGCCACTTTTTACAGTTATAATAGGCTTTATATTCAATAATGTACCAGCTATAGCTTGGGTTTTAGACAGCCTTCCACCTTTTAGCAAGTATTTAAGAGTATCTATGGCTGCTACTAGTGTAACCTTATCTTTAACCTTTTCTAAAGTATCTACTATTTCTTCTATTTTTTTATTCTCTTCAATCAATTCAATGGCCTTTAACACTAAGGAAAAAGTACCTAAGCAAGCACTTTTAGAATCTATAAGGTGGATTCTATCTTCATCCCCAATTATATCCTTTGCCATAACTGCCGATTGATAAGTACCGCTAAGTTCTGAAGCAATGAATATTCCTAAAACCTCATCTCCCTCGTCTAATATCTTTCTAAATACCTTTTCAAAAGCAGCTGGTGAAGCTTGTGATGTAGTTGGTAACTTGTCTGCTTTGCTGAGCTTATCGAAAAACTCATCAGTAGCTAATTCCACTTTATCTAAATAAGAACCATCTTCAAAGTTAACTACAAGTGGTACCATCTCTATATTGTATTTCTCCAGTATTTCTTTTGTCACATCTGATGAACTATCAACGACTATTCTAATACCCATGGCTACTCCTTTCACATCCTTTAATTTTCTTTTTTTGATTTGAAATTCAAACCTTTTGAATATTAAAATATTATGCTTATTTAAATCCCGATAGACTCGGGATTAGCTAATTTTGTACTTCTTTTTAAAGAACTCATCAATATTTGAGAGTACTTTAACTAGAAGTTTTACTTCATCCTCCTCTAAAGCCTCCAAAACACTTGCTACTAAATCCTTATGGAAGTCTTCGTGGGCTTTGTAAGCCTTTATGCCCTTTTCTGTTAGTTTAATGAGTACTACCCGCCTATCCTCTTTTGAACGGCGTCTTTCAACATAGCCTTTCCTTATTAAGTTGTCTATGGCTATTGTAAGGGTCCCGGATGTAATTCCCAGTACCTTTGCTGTTTCAGACATGCTGGGTTCTCTGTTTATTCCTATGTTATCGATTATATGCATCTCCTTAATGGATAGGTCTGAAAACTCTCCTTTTTTAAGGCATTTTTCTTCAATATCTAGTACATTGGCAAAGAGCCTGACTAGTATGTCGTTTATGGATTTACCATAGTCCATATTAAGCACCTCAAATATTTTGATATTCAAATTATATTAGATGGACATACCTTTTGTCAAGAGAATAAATAAACTAAAATATCTAAGGCTATATCTGTTTTTTGAAGATGGCCTCCTAAATATCTACCAATAAAAGAATGGGAAGGAAAGCCAGTAAAATATATAAGATTCTGTTTCTGTATGGGAAAATGGCTCAACTATATTTGAAGCTCTCAAGGATAAGCTTAATGATAAAAGCCTCTTATTAACTTTAGAAGAGTATTTTAAACATAATATGGACATAAATAAAGTAGCTGAAGCCCTGTTTATACATAAGAATACCGTCAGGTATAGGCTTAGTAAAATAGCTAAAATGACAAATTTAGATATGAACCTGTTTGAAAACAACTTTAAACTATTTCTATTTCACCTATATACAAAAATAATAGAACTCTCCGGTTCTCCTAACATTTAAAGCTCCCCTACTTAATAGGGGAGCCCACTTTTCCCATTAATGGATTTCTCCTCCAACTGCTTTTATGTCCTCATCGTATTTGATAGCTGCCTCTATTGCAATTTCAAGCCCTTTTACTATAAGATCTAAACTCATACTTGGACTATCCTTCTTATCTATTACTTGTTCTGGTAAGAAGGGGATGTGTATGAAACCACCTTTCATAGAAGGATACTGTTTATTTATATAATATAAAAGGCCATACATCACATGGTTGCACACATAGGTACCAGCTGTGTTGGATACTTCTGCTGGGATATTTTCATCCTTCATAGCTTTTACCATGGCTTTTATGGGTAAATTAGAAAAATAAGCATTTTCTCCATCTTCAAATATAGGTTCATCAATAGGCTGATTGCCTTCATTATCAGGTATTCTGCCATCGTTTATATTGATTGCAACCCTCTCTACACTGATTCTACTCCTTCCACCTGCCTGGCCTACACAAATAGTTATGTCTGGCTGGTGCTCATTTAAAGCCTTCTCCAATCTTTCTATAGATTTACCAAATACTGTAGGCAATTCCACCTTGATTATATCAGCACCAGCAATTTTATCTGGCAACCTTTTTACTGCTTCAATAGACGGATTTACTTTTTCTCCACCAAAGGGATCAAAGCCTGTTACTAATACTTTCATAATATAACCTCCTTCCTATTTATTATAGCTATCAAGAAAGGCAAAAGCAATTATTCAATTTATTCTGTAGAATAGCTACTAAGTTTTCTAAAATTTATTACATTATTATATACAGTGTGTAGAAATTGCAAAAGAAATTACTTTTAAAATGATGTTATAGTTTGAAAAGTTTGGCAAACGGATATATTATAATAATAAAATCTTTTGTTAAATTTTCTCAAGGCTTTACTTATATAAAAATATAATGTTAGGAGAATCTCTATGGATGTTGGACTTAGGGTAAAACAACTTAGAAAAATGCGAAAAATGACAACTAAGGAGCTTTCCGCACTCTGTGGCGTATCCCAGTCTACTATTAGCAAACTGGAAAATGGAAATAGGACGCCAGATATACCTATTATTCAGAAGATATGTGATGCTTTTGGTATTACCCTATTGGATTTTTTCATGACTGAAAAGGTAGATGAACCTTTAAGTGACAGCTTAGTGGAACTAATATACATAGCTAAACAGTTAGATGAGGAGCAAGTGGAGAAGCTCTGCGCCTTTTTAAGAAGTTTTATTGAAAAAGAAAGGACCTTTGAAGCTAGAGGTATATCAAGGGAGAAGATTAAAAATATAGGTTAATTTTTGTACATGTCTTTTTAGGGCCGGAAAAGCTCCTATAGGCTCTCTTTTTTTGTTTTTGCATCCTTTTCCCCTTTACAATTCCAAACATTTGGTAATAAATAAATCCTTGACTAAGATTATTAATTGTGTTAGTTTATTATTGTGTTTGTTTGTAGATAATTGTCGTAAGCCCTATATAAAATTTAATATGAGTTTAACCACTCATATAATCCTGCCATAAATGGGGGCGGGAGTCTCTACGTGGCAACCCTAATTGCCACACTATGAGTGTTCAAATGCTGCTACAAATATCCAAGCATTTTTTGTGCTTGTTTTTGGGTATTTGTAATTTTTGCGGTTGATTGAACACTAATCAACCGCTTTTTTATTTTAATATTAAATAGACGGAGGGAAAACTTGATGGAAAAATATTTTGGCTTAAAGGAACACGGTACTAATGTACGTACTGAAGTACTTGCAGGGCTAACTACCTTTTTTGCAATGGCATATATTATAATGGTTAACCCTGGTATTCTAGCTGATGCCGGTATGCCTTGGGGTGGAGTATTTTTGGCTACTATTATTTCAGCTGCTATAGGTACTCTATTTATGGGCTTAGTAGCTAATGTGCCTTATGCTCTTGCTCCAGGTATGGGACTTAATGCTTTCTTTACTTTTACTGTAGTATCCCAATTAGGTTTTACT
The DNA here is from genome assembly GCA_937967955.1 of uncultured Bacillota bacterium. Classification (GTDB taxonomy): domain Bacteria; phylum Bacillota; class Clostridia; order Tissierellales; family Tepidimicrobiaceae; genus JAAYHX01. The sequence goes on from CALBUB010000091.1 coordinate 4,906, forward strand.
TGGCAAGAAGCACTAGCAATGGTATTTATCTGCGGAGTTATCAATGTGTTGATAACAGTTACAAAGCTTAGAAAACTTATAATAAGATCTATACCAGAGGGCTTGCAAACTGCCATTGGTGGTGGAATAGGTGTATTCATAGCTTATATTGGCTTCTTAAATGTAGGCTTAATAGAATTCTCCAGTGGAGTTCCAGCACTTCCTACTTTAAATGATAAAACTGTATTGCTTACAATTGCAGGCCTTATTATAACTATTATACTCCTTATTAAAAATGTAAAAGGTGCCATATTTATTGGAATTATTGCAACAACCCTATTAGGAATTCCCTTAGGAGTTACCCAATTAGGAGATACTGTAAGCTTTGGAGAAGCTTTATCCCAATTGCCTATTACTTTCATGGCTGCCTTTGGAAATCCAGGAATCCAATCCTTATTTAGCGATGCAAGTAAAATTCCACTAGTATTGATGACCATATTTGCCTTCAGCTTATCTGACACCTTCGATACTATTGGTACATTTATAGGTACTGGCCGTAAGTCAGGCATATTTTCAGCAGAAGATGAAAAGGCTTTAGCGGAAGGCTCTGGCTTCTCATCTAAGATGGATAAGGCTATGTTTGCTGATTCTATAGGAACTTCTATTGGGGCCATATTTGGTACTTCAAATACTACTACCTTTGTAGAAAGTGCAGCAGGAATTGGTGCTGGTGGCCGTACTGGTTTAACTAGTGTTGTTGTAGCAATATTATTTATTTTAAGTGCCTTTTTTGCTCCTGTTATTAGTGCTATTCCAGCTGCAGCCACAGCCCCAGCCTTAATTATAGTTGGAATTATGATGCTTTCTTCCTTTACAGAAATTAACTGGGGTGATTTTGAAGAAGCTGTTCCAGCCTTCTTTGCAGCAATATTTATGGGGCTATGCTACAGCATTTCCTATGGTATAGCTGCAGGCTTTATATTCTACTGTATAGTTAAAGTTGTAAAGGGAGAAGCTAAAGATGTCCATCCAGTACTTTGGGTGTCTAGTTTCCTATTTATATTAAACTTTATAATACTTGCAAAATTATAAGGATAAGAAAGACTCATTTTTAATATATACTTCCATTAGATAATCAAATTTATTAGATTGTCTAATGGAAGTTTTTTTATTGAAAAAAGAGTATTAAGACATTATTAAGGCCTTTAAATTTTTATGTAAATAATATTTATCCTGTAATAAATTTATTATAAAAGCTATAAATATAATATTAATATTTATTTTAGCTTATCCCATTAAACAGCAAAGGACAACTTAAACACTTACTACTGGGCAACAGGAAAATAATAAAATTAGGGGGAGAAACAATGAAAAAGATAAAAACAGTAGATGCAGTGGGCCATGTGCTTTGCCATGATATTACCCAAATTATTAAGGATGTAAAAAAAGGAGTTTTATTTAAAAAAGGCCATATAATTAGAGAAGAAGATATTCCTTTATTGTTATCTACTGGAAATAGCCATATTTATGTATGGGAGAAAAAAGAAGGTATGTTACATGAAAATGAAGCTGCAGAAATATTGTTTAGACTGTGTAGAAACGATTATATGAAAGCTTCCCCAATTAGAGAAGGAAAAATAGAAATAATAGCAGATATAGATGGTTTATTTAAGTTGGATATAGAAAGGCTTAATAAAATCAACAGTCTAGGCCAAATGATAATTGCCACAAGATATGGAAATACAGTTGTTAAAAAAGGGGAGAAGTTGGCAGGTATTAGAGTTATTCCACTAATAATTGAAGAAGAAAAATTAAAAGAGGCTGAAAAAATAGCTGGGAAAAAGCCCCTTATGGAAATACTTCCATTTAAGCATAAAAAAGTGGGAATAGTTACAACAGGCAGTGAAGTCTACAACAGCTTGGTAAAAGATGCTTTTGGACCTATAATGGCTGAAAAACTTTCTCAATTTGATGTAGAAATACTTGGACAAACTATAGTTGAGGATAGGAAAGAAGATATAAAAAATGCTATTTTATCTTTTATAGAAGAAGGAGCTGATATAGTCCTATGTACTGGAGGTATGAGTGTAGATCCGGATGATTGTACTTCTGGAGCAATCAAGGCTACAGGTGCTGAAATTGTTACATATGGAGCTCCCGTCCTACCTGGTTCTATGATATTAGTTTCATATTATGCTTATAACGGCAATAAAATCCCAATAATAGGTTTGCCTGCCTGTGTTATGTACGATAAAATTACAGCTTTTGATTTAATATTGCCTCGCATTATGGCCGATGACAAGATAGCACCTGAAGATATTTATAAACTAGGCCAAGGGGGCTTATGTCTTGCTTGTAAAGTGTGCACATACCCAAATTGTGGCTTTGGTAAAGGTACTTGGTAATATTCGACACCTATATAAGTAGAAGCAACAATATGCAAATAAATGCTGGTGATAATTGTAAGGCATCGACAGAATATTGCCCGGGAAAATAAAATTATACTTTTTATGGCTAATAGGCTGTCAGC